>JAZORX010000173.1:0-21657 GCA_045656845.1 Acutalibacteraceae bacterium
CAGTAAAATAAAATATCTTCTCGGAATTGACGGTGGAGGAACAAAAACCGAGTTTCTTCTGACAGATATGAACGAGCAAGAGATAAAAAGACTCTTTCTCGGACCGTCAAACCCTGTCAATATAGGAATTGAAAACACAAAAGACTTGCTCAGGCAGGGAATCACGGAAATATGTGAAGGTTTTGATCTTGCAGAAATTTCTGTTTTTGCAGGTCTTGCAGGTGGTGGCACAGGCAACCTGAAGGTTGAAGTCAACAATTTCCTTGGTGAGCTTGGTTTCGGTGCATATTCAAACGGCAGAGACACAGACAGTGTTTTAAAAATCGCCCTTAAAGACGAGGACGGCGTTGCTATGATTATGGGAACCGGCATTATTGCCTTCAGCAGTTGTGATGGTGAGCTTCACCGTGTCGGAGGCAGAGGATATCTTGTTGATAAGGGTGGATGTGGCTTTAACTTCGGCTCCGATGCTCTTACAACTGCTTTCGAGTTTCTTGACGGCAGAGGCGGAAGTGAGCTTATTTTTAATCTTGTTGAAGAAAAGCTCGGCCAGAGCCTTGACTCTTCAGCTCCTGCAATCTATGCAGGGGGAGCAACATTTGTTGCATCTCTGGCACCCATAGTATTCGAAGCATATAAACAGGGTGACGATGAGGCACGCAGAATCCTTGAAAGAAACACTTATGAAGTGGCAAAGATAATAAAGACAGCACGTAAGCATCTTAAAAACGGTGGCAAAACTGTGATCTGCGGTGGACTTTGCCGTCAGAAAGATATACTGCTTCCATTTCTTGCTGATCATCTCGGAAATGACGATTTACCCATATTTTCAGACGAAAAGATGATTGACGGAGCAGTGCTGATTGCTAAATCGATCGCAGAAAACGGTGAACACTAATGCTTAAAACTGAAACCAGAAACGAAAAAACCTTCGATATCGACAAAATGCCGACATACGAAATGCTCAGAGTGATGAGCGAGGAAAATGCCGTTGTGACAAAGGCTGTTGATAATGCGTTGCCGCAGATTTCGCTTGTATGCGATATGGTTTCTGACGCAATAAAGCACGGTGGAAGAGTTTTCTACATAGGAAGCGGAACTTCAGGCAGGCTCGGCGTATGCGATGCCGCAGAATGTCCCCCGACTTTCGGGGTACCGTATGACCTTTTCAACGGAATTATTGCAGGTGGAGAAAAATGTATGTTCAAAGCGGCAGAGAATGCCGAAGACAATCCCGATGCAGGTATTGAAGACCTGAAAAGCCGTAATTTCGGCAGCAAAGATATTCTGATAGGAATTTCAGCCTCAGGCTCGGCAGCTTATGTTATTTCAGCTGTCTGCTACGCTAAAAGTATCGGTGCAAAAACTGCTTCAATCACAAACAATCCCGATACCGAACTCGGAAAAGTGGCAGATGTTGATATCTGCGCAGATACCGGACCCGAAGTTATCACGGGTTCAACCCGAATGAAAGCCGGTACGGCACAGAAAATTATTCTGAATATGATTTCAACTGCTTCTATGGTGAAATGTGGCTGTGTTTATGAAAATATGATGATAAACCTCAGACCTACAAACAAAAAGCTTCGCAGAAGAATGATCGGCATTGTTACCGAAATTCTCGGCTGTACAGCAGAAAAAGCAGAAGAGCTCCTTGAAGCAAACGAGTGGAGTATACGAAAGGCTGTTGAAAAAATATAGCATACAGTCAGGGCGTTTCTTCTTATGACTTATATATTTTGATTCTGAATGTGCTGATTGATTATGGCAGAATAAACCCGGCACATTGATCTTCTTAACAATATCAGGGAGGTTCATATGCATATTCTACAGACAATCATTTCTTATCTTGCGATAGCGGCAGCTTTTATTTCTTCAATTTTTTCGTGGGGTGATCCGATAATGATACCATTTACAAACGATTACACTATTCCCGATACCATTCCCGAATACAGCGTGATTTCCACAGAAGAGAAAAACAACTGGACAGCCAGATGGATCTGGGACAAAGACAATCTGACAAAGAAAAATGTATGGATGTGTTTTAATAAAAACATTACTCTCGATAATGCTCCCGACGAGCTTATAGCTCACATTTCGGCAGATTCAAAATACTGGCTTTATATAAACGGTGAAAATGTCGTTTTTGAAGGAAGCGTCAAACGAGGACCTGATAAAAACAGCGGATATTATGACAGTATTGATATCGCTCCTTACCTCAGCGAAGGAGAAAACACAATCTGTGCCCTTGTGTGGTTCTGGGACGATGAAACAAGCTATTCCTACTGCAGCAGCGGTCAGGGTGGTTTCCTTTTTGAAGCTGTCAACGAAGACATCTGTATAACATCGGACAACAGCTGGAAGGTAAAAAGGCACAGCGCCTATATCGACAGTCCACTCTACCCTCCCAACTACAGGCTTCCTGAATACAGCATCTATTTTGACGCCAGAAAAGACATCGGCAATTGGACAGATACAGGCTATGATTTCTCTTCATGGGAAAATGCAACTGAATATGCAGTCGGCGGTGAAGGTGTTTACGGCAGACTTTTCCCGAGAGGTATACCTTTTCTGAAGGATTACGGTCTTAAAGACTATGAAAATTCAAAGGATTACGAAAATTATACCGTTAAAAAGCTTAGGGGTGAAAAAATAACGGTAGACATCCCCTATAATGCGCAGATTACACCGTATCTTAAAATCGTCGCTCCCAAAGGAAAGAAAATCCGTATAACAACAGAAAACACCCTGATCGGTGCAGTTTCAACCACCTACGTAACCAAAGAGGGTGAGCAGGAATTTGAATCTCTCGGTTGGTTTAACGGAGAGCATATCACATATGACATACCGAAAGGTGTCACGATTGTTTCTCTTCAGTACCGTGAGACGGGATATAACAGCTCATTCTGCGGAGATTTCAGATGCGATGATGAGTTTATGAACTCTTTGTGGCAAAAATCTCTGCGCACTCTCTATGTTACGATGCGTGACAACTATATGGATTGCCCCGACAGAGAAAGAGCCCAGTGGTGGGGCGATGTCACCAATGAAATGATTATGACGATGTACTCAATGGACAGCAATTCATACCTGCTGTATCAGAAGGGCGTTGACGCAATGCTCGCTCATATTGAAGACACCAATGTGCTTCAGACGGTTGTACCTATCAGCGGTGACTACTTTGAGCTTCCCGTTCAGCAGCTTGCAGGAATCGTCGGTTTCCGGACCTACTATGAGTATACGGGAGACAAAGCTTTTCTTGAAAAAGTTTACGACGCTTCCCTTAACTACCTGAAGCTATGGGAAATCGGCGAAAACAACCTCGTTGTTCACCGTGGCGGCTCGTGGGATTGGCCTGATTGGGGCGACAAAGCAGATATGACAGCCATAGAAAACGCGTGGGTTTATTATGCTCTTTCTGCAACGCAGACAATGGCAGAAGTCTTAGGAAAAGATGAAGATATCTCCTTCATCACCCAAAGAAAAGAATCTATCGCAAAGGGCTATAAAGCGCTCTGGACCGAAGAAGGATATAAAAGCAAGGATGTAAGAAATCCTGACGACAGAGCAAATGCCCTTGCAGTTTTAGCGGGTCTTGCAGAAAAAGATCAATACGCAACTATCAGAAATGTGCTCACAACCACCAAAAACTCAAGCCCGTATATGGAATACTATGTCCTCGAAGCACTTTGCAGGATGGGAGAATACGAAGCTGCGCAAAACAGAATCAAAGAAAGATACGAGGACATGGTGAATGAGGACTATTCCACTCTCTGGGAATTCTGGAACTCGTGGCAAGGCACTAAGAACCATGCATGGAGTGGAGGACCGCTCGTTATAATGAGCAAGCATTTTGCAGGTATCTCTCCCCTTGAAGCAGGTTATGAAAAGGTTAAAGTTGATCCTCAGTACGCACTGTCCGACAGTATGAGCTGTAACGTCCCGAGTGTAAAAGGATTGATAACTCTTTGTTATGAAAAAAATCCTGACAATTATGTTGTTGATCTCACCCTTCCTCAGGGTGTAAAAGCAGTTGTTTATGCACCTGAAGGTGCTGTTGTAAGTATCAACTCAGAGGTATATTACCGTAACGGCGAATATGTTAACGGTGATAAAGCCTCTGATATTGAGATTGTAGAAAAATCAATTGATAATTGACGGAACAAGTCCCTGATAATCAGTATAATTTTAAAAGCAACGGTGTAAACACTGTTGCTTTTTGTTTTAGATTAGTGGTATAATGTTAAAGTACAGAAATTTTTCATGAAAGAAGTGTGAAAGTATGGCAATTAAAAACTATGATGCTGTTGTTATCGGTGCCGGTAACGGTGGACTTGTTGCAGCAGCTCGCCTTGCCAAAGAGGGTAAAAAAACGCTGCTTATCGAGCGTCATAATTTACCCGGTGGTTTTGCTACAAGCTTTGTAAGAGGCAGATTTGAATTTGAAGCATCACTTCATGAGCTTTGCGGTGTCGGCCCGACTACAGGAAAGTCTCCGTTGGTTAAGATTTTCAAGGAAGTCGGTGCTGCAGACAAGATTGAATGGATTGCACTTGACGAAGCATACAGACTTATCACTTTGAGTGAAAAGGAAAAGTGCGACTATGTGATGCCTTTGGGCAAGCAGGCATTTATCGACAAGCTTGAAGAGTACGATCCCGGTTCTTCATCTGTTGTTACAAAGATTTTTGATCTTATCGAAAGCATTGAAAAAACACTCGACTTCGTCAGCGATATTGAAGACTTCAAGCCCGAGATGATAAAGGAAATCTTTTCTGAGCATACAGAGTTTCTCAAGGTTGCAAACTACTCCGTTGATGAGGTTCTCAAAGCATTCGGAGCAAGCCTTAAAACAAGAGATATCCTTAACGGATACTGGTGCTACCTTGGTCAGCCTACGGATGAGCTTAATGTTATCCACTATTTCACAATGCTTCATTCATATATTATTGACGGTGCTGTTATCCCAAGAGGCAGAAGCCATCAGATAAGCACAGCTTTGCTTGAGGCGTTTACCGAAAACGGCGGCGATGCATGGTTTAACACAAGCGTTAAGAAAATCAACATCACAAACGGTGTTGCAACAGGCGTTATCCTTGACGATGGTACACAGATCAACGCTAAGGTTGTTGTTTGTAACGCTTCACCCTATAACGCTTACACAAAGCTTATTGACGCAAACGCTGTTCCCGAGAAGCTCAAAAAGGAAGTAAACGCTAAGAAGCTTGGTGCAAAAGGCTTCGCAGTTTTCCTTGGTCTTAACCGTTCTGCAGATGAGCTCGGGCTTAACAATCACACTTATTTCATTTATCCGACCAATGACAACAGAAAGTGCTATGAGATGAGCAAAAAGCTTGAAACAAACGATGTTCAGGCAACAGTCTGCCTTAACAGAGCATTTGATGACTGCTCACCTGAAGGCACAAGCATTCTCTATATGACATCTATCTTTGCAGGTGATGAATGGAGCAAGATTTCTGTTGAGGATTATCACAAGACTAAGTTTGCCTTTGCAGAGAAAATGATAGACAATTTCGAAAAAGCAACAGGTATTGCAATCAGAGATTACATAGAAGAAATCGAAATTTCAACACCGATGACCTATGCACGCTACACAGATGCTCCTGCAGGTACAATTTACGGCTACGAAGCAACCAAAGAAGACGGCATTGTTAAGAGAATCGTTTTTGATCTTATCGACAAGGGTATTCCCGGTCTTTATTTTGCAGGTGGCTACACAACAAGACATATGGGTTATTCACCCAGCTATACAACCGGTGATATGGCAGCAAAGAATGCTATACTCTATATGAAAAAGGAGGTAAAGTAAATGAGCAAGAAAAAGTTTTCCGTAGACGGCAATCTCAAAGACAGCGTTAACACCGTTAAATTTCTGACAGAGAGAATGCAGTTTATAAACAAAACACCAGCTACTTTACCGACCCGTACTGATGATTTCGGTGTTAACAAGGTTGCCAGAAGCCTTCATCCGAAAGTTCAGAATCTTGTAATCAGCAGAGTTGAAGAGCACGCAGAAATCGCAAAAAGCTACTATTTCAAAAGCGAAGCTGCTCCTCTTGCTTATTTCAAAGCAGGTCAGTACCTCACCTTCAGACTCGAAATCGGCAACTCCGTTGTGACCCGTTCATATTCAATAGCATCATCCCCTGCAAGCGCATTGAACGGTGAATATCAGATCACCGTCAAAAGAATCAACGACGGTTTCGTTTCCGATTACATTCTTGATAACTGGAGCGTTGGCGATAAAGTTACGGCATATGCACCTGAAGGCAATATGATATACAACCCGTTGAGAGATGCAAAAAATATAGTTGCAATCGCAGGCGGTAGTGGTATCACACCCTTCCTTTCAATGGCAAGAGCTATTGATCAGGGCGATGAGGACTGCTCCCTTACATTACTTTACGGTTGCAGAACTTCAGATGAAATTCTTTTCAAAGCAGAGCTCGACGCACTCAGCGAGAAAAACGAGAAAATCAATGTTGTTTATGTTCTCAGCCACAGCGACGAGAAGGGCTATGAAAAAGGCTTCGTAGGTGCTGATATTATCAAGAAATACGCACCCGAAGGAAATTACAGCATTTTCGTATGTGGTCCCGGAGGCTTATACAAATTCCTCGAAACAGAGCTTCCCAAGCTTGAAAAAGAAAGAAAATACATCCGTTTTGAAGTTTTCTCTTCAGGCAAGAAGGCTGATGAAGAGCCGAAGGAATACAGCATCACCGTTGTCAACCGTGGAGAAGAAACCGTCATCAAGGCAAGCAGCAACGAAACTGTGCTTTGTGCTTTTGAACGAGCAGGTATCGAAGTCCCTGCAAGATGCCACACAGGCGAATGCGGTTTCTGCAGAAGCAAGCTCGTAAACGGAAAGGTTTACATCCCCGAGGGTGAAGACAGACGCCGTATAGCTGATATGCAGTTTAATTTTATACATCCCTGCTGCAGCTACCCTGAAAGCGACCTTGTTGTAAGAATTAATTAATCACATAAAAAAGAAGTTTCACCGTTAATGCGATGAAACTTCTTTTCTTTTTATTTTTCGAAATACATTGCTCCGCTCTGTGCGAAAATCAACGGTGGTAAATCCATTCCCTTTTGCTCGGGAATTCTCGAAGCAATTGCAATATCGTGAATCTTACTGTATATAAATCCGGGTTCAAAAACAACATGGGCGCAGACGAAGCCTTCCTTTTTAACAGGCAATGTGACCGAGTAGTCTTCCGTCTTCTTAGCCGTGTAGGAGAAGCATTCACCGTCACGGTCAAAAACAATCAGCTTATGCTTTTTGCGCAGTTTTTTGACATTGATTGTGATATTTGTATCGTCAGTAAGCTTAACGGTATCACCAAGCACAGCATCACCACTGACAATATCGACAAATGTTGTGCCGACATCAAAGCATATTGTAGTGTGGCCTTTAACGATAGCATCCAGAATATCTTCAGGCGAATCTGACTTGGCATAAACGTAAGTAACCGGCCACGTCAGAAGATTGGTAACAACATAATCTCTGTGATAGTCGCTTCCACCGACTACAGGCAGCTTGTGACCGTTTCTCAACTGCTCGTGCCACCATTCGGTACACTCGAGATTATCAAAATGTGTCGGTGCATTCCAGACTTCGAGAACATCCACATCCTCTGCCTTCATTTCCCATCTCCACGGGCACTGCTTACAGTGGGGGTGGTTCATACAGATAACGGCTCCTCGTTCCTCTGCCTTGGTTTTAACTCTTAAAAAATCTTCGTAGCTCTCGCAGGTATCGTAATCCTCCTGGTCGATAACATCCTTAACGCCCCACATATTACAATGCCCACCATGTTTTGTAAGCTCGGCACCGTAAATGAGAGTCAGACCGTCAACCTTCGGGAAATCCTTGCAGTTGACATTATGGTCTGTAATTATAAGAAAGTCCAATTTGCTTTTTTTAGCTTTTTCAATAACCTGCTCCAGCGTAAGACCACCGTCAGATGCAACCGTATGGCAGTGCGGAACACCTGAATACCATTTATATCCTTCGTAGCTCATTATGACACTCCTTTATGAGAATAAAAATTCCAGTTATTTGTTCAGATCAAACTTTTATAAAAAGATTGATCTGAACAACACTTATAATTCTATAGAATAAATATAACACAGCAAATTGCACAAATCAACATTACAATATAAAATATTTTTATAATATTTGTTTAAAGCAGATAAAAATAAGGCAGAGATCATTCTCTGCCTTTGGTTATTGCACCAATATCATAGACTTCGCCTTCAAATCTGTTATAAAGATTTTTATCGCTGCTCTGATTAACTGCAAAAATCTTATTTTCAGAATAAAGAATTGCAACTTTTGTGTTTTTATCCACATTCTCAATAAAGTGCTTCTTTACCTGCTTGTAAAACGGATCTTTAATTTTCAAAACATCGGGAACCTGCACCGATGATGAGCAGCAGAGCAAGTCGCAGAGGATTTTTTCTCTCAGAACTTCCTTGTCGCATTTATCACAAAAGAAATCGTAGAGCTTTTCTGCATAGTCACTCAGGCGCATTTTGTTGCCGTTTACAGAGTTTCCGAAACTTCCGAAAATATCAAACGGAGAAATACCGATTTCATCCGTAAGATATTCAAGAGTAAGCAAAAATCTTCCGCTGTTATAAAGCCTGTCCAGGGCATCTTCACAGTTTTTTAGAGTTTTTATTTCGTCTGCTGAAAGCCACGGAGTCGATGTGACCTCATAGGGCGGTTCAGCGGAAAATGTGCATGGATATTTCTCTTTATTCTCACGCATATCTGCACCGTGAAGAAGCTTTAAAAACCCCATCTGCAGCATATGAGCCTTGAGCGAATATCCGATATTGAAGCTGTTTTTAAAGCTTTCAAAATCTTCACCGGTAAGGCCTGCAATAAGGTCAATATGGATGTGCATATTGTTGAAAGACAGCAGCTTTCTTATATTTTCAATAAGCTTTTTCGTGTTTGTTTTTCGGTTAATAGCTTTCAATGTTTCTTCGTTAAAAGACTGCATCCCTATTTCAAGCTGAACGGCACCCACAGGCATTGACTTAAGAATTTCAAGTGTGCTCTCCCTTAATATATCGCCTGCAATTTCAAAATGAAAGCACACCGTATCAGGAATTTCTTTGCCGTAGTTTTCCTTGATAAAAAGCAGGATTTCATTCGCTCTTTCTGCGTTTGCATTAAATGTACGGTCAACGAATTTCACCGTCTGCGTTCCACTCTGTGCGAGTTTTATTATATCTTTTTTCACTCTGTCAATTCCGAAAAAGCGAAGAGTTGAACACCTGCCCGAAAGACAGAAAGCACAACGATATGGGCACCCTCTTGCAGTTTCAATGTAAGAAATCCTGCCGTTAAGATTTTCAAAAAACTCATCAACAAACGGTGACGGCGGATCGTCCGTGTATTCTTGCTCGGGCACTGATATAATTTCGCCATTCTCTCTGTATGTAAGACCTGAAACGAGTGATAAGTTACCATTCAGATTGTCAAGGAAATCAGGAAAAGTCCACTCCCCTTCACCTGAAAGCACAAAATCTGCGAATTCATATTTTCCAAGAATGTCCTTCGGACGGTACGCAACCTCGGGTCCACCAAGCACGATTTTACAGCCGTGTTTTTCTTTTATGATGCGGCAGACTTCAAGCGTTTTTGTAACATTCCAGATGTAGCACGAAAAAGCAACCACATCAGGCTTTTCATCTATGATTTTTCCTGCAAACGACAGTGCATCACCATTGATAGTGCTTTCCATAACGGAAATATCATAGTTGTTTTCGGCAAATTCACGCACTCCCGAAAGCAAACACCACGGAGAAAGCGAAGCGTGGACATATTTAGAATTAAGACAAGCGATAATAACCTTCATACTTTCTCCTTTCTGAGCGATACAGATAAATTTACTCTGCCATATATTCTATCACATACGGTAATACAAAACAATCTTTTTTAGTCTTTGGTATAGTTTAAAGTTCTTTCCTTATATTCAAAAAGCAAATATCTGTTAAAGTGTTGAAAGGAAATATTTCAATGTGATATAATGCTTCAAAACCGTTAATTAAAAGGTGATGCTTATGAATAAGAAACCGAATATTTTGTTTATCGTTACGGATGACCAGCGTTTTGATACGATTCACGCTCTGGGAAACAATGAAATCATAACTCCAAACCTCGACAAGCTCGCTGCACGGGGCACATCCTTTGTGCGTGCGCATATTGCAGGTGGTACCTGCGGTGCAGTATGTATGCCGAGCCGTGCTATGATTTTATCAGGCAGGAACCCTTTTCACCTCGAAGAATTGGGAGGCAACATCCCCGAGCAGCACAAAACACTTGCAGAAACCTTTAAAAATAACGGTTACGAAACAATCGGTCTGGGCAAATGGCATAACGGTTGCCCTGCCTACGCAAGAAGCTTCACTCAGGGTGCAAAGATTTTCTTCGGTGGGATGTGGGACCATTGGAATGTGCCCACCTGCCGTTTTGACCCGACAGGAAAATACGATAATGTTATCAATTTCGTAGTCGATTTCTACAGCGACAATCATCCTCAGCAGCAGCACTGCGACGAGTTTGACCCCGGTAAACATTCAAGCACCTTACTCACGGACGCAGCGATCGACTTGCTTAAGAAAAATGCATCAAAAGAAAATCCTTTCTTTATGTATCTCGCTTTCCTTGCACCTCACGACCCACGGACAATGCCTGATGAATTCCGAAAAATGTATGACCCTGAAAAAATCAGTCTGCCTCCGAATTTTCAGGAGATTATTGACACGAACTATCCTCTCATGGTGCACCGTGACGAGCATCTTGCTGCATATCCCCGTGATGAAAAGGAAATCAGACGCCACATTGCAGAATACTTTGCAATGATCACTCATCTTGACCACGAAATAGGCCGACTTCTCGATGCCCTTAAAGAATCAGGCGAAGAAGAAAACACTATCATTGTTTTCACGGGAGATAACGGTCTTGCAGTTGGTCAGCACGGTTGGCTGGGCAAAGAAGATATTTACGAGCACGGTGTTCGTATTCCTCTTATTATGGCAGGTCCGGGAATTGCAAAAAATCAACGAAACGATGCTTATGTTTACCTTTACGATATTTTCCCGACTCTCTGCGAAAAAGTCGGTATAGACATCCCCTCTTCTGTTGACGGCAAGAGCTTTGCCTCTCTGCTTGACGGTGAGCACGGAGAAAGCTTCCGTGACGAGCTGTATCTTATTTTCGATAAATTCGTCCGTGGTGTAAAGGATGAAAACTACAAGCTTATCGAATACCGTAACGGTGACCTTGAAGAGGATAAGTGGACATTCCTCTACGATATAAAGAACGACCCGTGGGAAACCAAAAACCTCGCAGACGATGAGAACTACCGTGAAAAAGTCTGCGAAATGCGTGAGAAAATCCTCAGACACCGTGACGAATGGGAAGAGCAGTCTCACCCGTGGGGCGTAGATTTCTGGAGCAGATTCTGAGAAAAGAAGAATTTCTTCCCCGTCGCTTCAGGAAAATCTGAAAGTGATACAATGCTTATAAACAAATAAATCTTGATTTTAAAAAGAGTGTTATTATGGAATTCAATGAAAAGCTACAGGAACTCAGAAAGCAAAAAGGATTAACGCAGGAGGAGCTTGCAGAGAGTCTTTATGTTTCGCGAACTGCAATTTCCAAATGGGAGTCAGGCAGAGGTTACCCCAACATTGAGTCACTGAAAGCCATTTCAAAATTTTTCGGTGTGACGGTCGATGACCTGCTCTCGGGTAACGAGCTTCTGAGCGTTGCTGAGGAGGACAACCGACAAAAAACGAGACATTTTCAGGATCTTGTTTTCGGTTTGCTGGATCTTAGCGTTGCCATATTTCTTTTTCTGCCGTTATTCGGTCAGGAAATCAACGGTGAAATAAACAGCGTTTCACTTCTGAATTTTTCAGGGATACCGATGTATATAAAAGTTTCATATTTTACAATCATAATCGGAATCGTAATATCCGGAATTGCAGTACTAGCTTTACAAACCTTCTGCAACAAAATATGGGAACAGAGTAAACATAAAATTTCTCTGACTCTTACAATATTCGGTATATTACTTTTTATAATCAGCAGACAGCCTTACGCAGCCATACTGCTGTTTATTTACCTGATTGTAAAAACAGCTGTTCTTCTTAAAAAGCAATGACACGAAAAGTATCATCGATGTGAATGCTTGTTTCTTTAATCATCCACCATCCTGCACTATGATATTTTCAGGCGAAAGCCAAATTATCAGAAGGATGGTAAATATGAAAAACACATTCAGAAAACATTTTATATTTTCGATTGCTCTGCTTGTCGCATTTATACTGTGGACAGCAGCAATATGCTTTATCGATGTCAGGCCAATCGGACCGGATGGAACAAGCGTCGGCTTTGCAACCGTCAACAGTTACTTTCACAATCTTACAGGCGTCAATTTTACTCTTTATACAATAACAGATTGGCTCGGTCTTGTGCCTGTTTTTACGGGTTTCGGCTTTGGTGTGCTCGGTCTTGCACAATGGATCCGACGCAAAAAACTTCTGAAAGTAGACTACGGCATCCGTATTCTCGGTCTGTTTTATATTGCAGTGACAGCAGCATATTTATTCTTTGAAGAGTTTGTTATAAACTACAGACCCGTTTTAATCAACGGATGCATCGAAGCATCCTATCCGTCATCAACCACCCTGCTCGTGCTGTGCGTGATGTCTACGGCTATTATTCAATTCAACGATCGCATAAAAAACCACTTATTAAGAAATTTCCTGATATTCATAACTGCTGTTTTTATTGCATTTATGGTGCTTGGCAGACTCATCTGCGGTGTGCATTGGCTGACGGATATTATCGGTGGTGCTTTGCTCAGTGCAGGACTTGTGATGATGTATTATTCATTTTATAAATCAAAAGTATAACTTTATAAATATTCTGAACAACAAAAGGGCAGTGCACCTTAGTGCACTGCCTGATTTTTTTCTGTTATTTTGCGGGAACGGGTTCGTTTGAAAGCTTGTCATACGAGCCGTTAAAAGTATCGTATTGGTTTGTCTCGTAGCTGATTACAAGATACTGACCATTACCCTCTGTTGTCGGTGGGAAGATAGCGTAATCATAATCACCTTTTTCAGCCGAATAGCTTGTACCTATCATAGTCTGCTTACCTGCTTTTTCTGTGTCTCTTACGATAAGCTCATAGTGATAGTAAGTAGGATCTCCCTGCTTATAGTAACCTGCCAATCCACCCGATGAACCGATTTCCAGTCCGACAGATCCGTTTTTAATAAGAATAAACTGATATACACCGGGTCGATCATTGCATCTGTAGACACCATTGTATGAAACAATTTCATCATAGTAAGTTTTTACCACCGGATCTTCGGCATAGTCTTTAAATGATTCATAAGCCTTTTTAAGAAAACCTGCATTATATTCAAGGATACCACCTGATATGTTTGCGTAATATGCACTTTCTTTATACTCGCCCGAAAGCCTTTCTAAAATACCATCTACTTTTTCATACTCTTTGTTATTAAACGCTGTTTGGGCTTCTTTGTATATTGTTTCGTTTCTGCTGTTTTGGGCTTTTTCGTCACAAGGTAAGGTTATCTCTAAAAACACTCCCATGTCGTTTGTCTCGGTTTTAATCTCAAGCGTTTTTTCCTCGTATGTATACACAGCTTCTGCTTCATCAGCAACAAAACCGTATTTTACTAAATAATCCTTATACATCTTTATTTCCTGATCTGCATAATCTGTCAGCTGATAGCTATACACAGTCTTGGTAGCATTGGATTTATCCGTTTTTGTCGGTTCAATTCCAATGACTTCAGTAAAACTATCTAAGTCTTTAAAAACTGTTTCGGTGTAAATGTTTGCTGTCACTTCTTCTTCTGCTGCTTTTTCTTCCTCTTTTTTACAGCTTGAAAAACTCATAAGCATAACCAAGGCCAAGATAAGACAAAAAACATTACTGACTGTTTTCATTTTCAACTCTCCTGCATAATGATATTTTTGCAAATTGATATCAATAGGAATACCAACTGTGTTATTTATTATAACAAATAATCCCTCTTATCGCAAGCAATAAAAGCAATTTAACGCAATAAATAGCAACCCCTGCAAGCTAAAAAAGGAAAACTGCTTGCAGGGGCGCTATATGAAAAAATATAAAAGAAAGGCTGATTAAAAACTTGATTGTTTATATCAGATATATTTTATCAACCGAGACGCGACAGTGAGCTTTCTTTTACTTGCACGATATGCGCACTGTTTCCCATACCCTTCTGCTTATAACACTCTTCGGGTTCAACATCCTGCATTATCACGCTTTTGTTTCCTCCCTTTGTCTGCGTCTGAGCTTTGATAAATATAGGGAACATCATCGGCATAATGAATTTATCTGATACACTGTTCCAGACTTTTGCTGCAAAAAATGTGCAGTTAAAATACGGATCCCAATAATTCCAATCCTTGATTTCTTTGCTTACTCTCACGATATCATCTTTTGTGATATCCATACCTAGCCACGACTGACCCTTGAGTCCATATTCATTGGCACTGTAGCGTTCAACATTGTAGTAAACTCCCATACCGTCTCTTCTGCTGAAAAGGAAAGTTCCTACCGATACACTGCCAAACGGCTTCATCGTATAGCAACCGACGGGAATTTCACCGTCAAATGTACTTTCAATATAAATCCATGAATGACCAAGAAAAACAATCTGAGTGCAGATATACATTCTGCCGACTACATAGTCTCCCGGAAGCTCATCAAATGTCGGCTTCGGTTCTTCAGGTACATCCGGTTCGTCGGGAATATCGGGGTCATCCGGATTGTCGGGGTTTTCCGGGTTATCAGGATTGTCGGGATCGTCAGGAGTTTCCGGTTGAGTGGGTTCTTCGGGATTGGTCGGGTCAACCGGGGTTACCTCCCCGGATTCACCCTCAGGTTCATCCGGGTCGGTCAGATCTTCTGTCTGAGTTGTTTCGTATACTGATGTTATTTCTTCTGTGATTGTTTCCTGCGCTGCAGCGGTTACACCGAGCATCATACAGAGAACAAGAATTGCTGATATTACTTTAATGATGTTATTTCTTATAAAAATGTCCCCTTTCGGTTTTTATTTGTTTTAAAAATTAAATTAAGAATTTATTTTCTATGTTTAACCTACGATACCAAAAAGCTTTCTGAGCCAATTCAGAATCTCTTCGAAAAATTCCAGAATAGAATCCAGCGGAGTTTTCTTTTCTTCCTCTTCTGCTTCTTCCTGATCAGGGTCTGCAGGCTTTTCTTCAGGTGTAACAATATCTTCGGATTCCTTATCCGGATCAATTGTAACTTTTCTTACAAGGTCTTCGTTTCCAAAGCTGAGGTCGATTGCATCCCACTCTGCACGTGTTCCTTTATAAATTGTGTTCTCAAGAGCATCAAAACCGTAGAAAACATTCTCACCGATCACGGTAATTCCTCTGCCGAGTTCAATAATTTTCACTTCGTCTTTGAAAACGTCGAAGCCTGTATAATTTGCATCAATTGCACCTTCGCCCGTAATTCTGAGAATACCGTTTTCTCTGTCAATTGTCCATTCTGTTCCCTCACCGCAGGTGCCTGATGTAAGAGTTGAGAGAGGCTTGAGAGGATTGCCGCGGTTATAGAGATATTCAGCGTGTTTCATATATTCGTCTACAACATGCTTATGCATCTCATATGCTTTGTCAACGGAACCGTACATTTCAAGATAGTATTGCTGACTTGTATACTCAATATTAGCAAGACGCTCGAAATCTTCTTTTGTATATTCGCCAAAATCATAATTCATAAAGCTTTCAACCTGGCGGTTCCACATAGTCTCATAGATTTCATAGTATTCTTCAAATGTAGGATCCTCAAAACCGAACAAATCTCTTAATGAATCTTCAGTAATTCTTTGGAAATCTTCATACTTATCCGGGTTTGCTTCGTACTCAAGATAACCTATTTCACTGAAGAGCAAATGGAAGATGCTGACAATTGCTGAATCGTAAAGGGCTTCGATCGTAAACGGATAACCTGCCTCTTCAGAAACACGGATATTATCGAGAGTCTCCTGAGTTTCATTTGCGTAGATGTTTGCGTAACGGGAATAATAGAGGCTTTCAGCATTCAGATCCCAACCTACTGCGTAATCTACCATTTCCTGAAGCTGACCCTGCCTTGTTATATAGAGATTGTACTCTTTATCCGTTGCAGGATAGTAGCCTGTGAAATATAAAAACAGTTCATATGTATCAATAAAGTTCATCCAGTATATATACTTCGTATCCTCATGAAGAACGATATTCACATCGTCGTTATGAATCGGATAATAGAACATATAACTGTAATCTTCCGAATACACGCCTTTGTCATATACGTTGTAACACGGATTATCTTCATCAACAATTACTTCTTCGATATTCGGTAAGCGCCAGAGAAGCTCCATTATCATATAGTCATTTTCCGTCAGGCAATTTTCGCCGATATAAACCTTTCTGACATCCTGATGGTTTTCAACATACCACACAGGCAATTCCATACCGTTCATAATTTCATAATCGTCTCCGCCAAGCAGAGTCTCCCAATCTGCCGTACTTTCCAGATACAGAAGACCCGTTTCTTTATCAAAGATCGGTGGTTTGCTTGCTTCTGAGCTTTCGCCGGCTGCCGCCAGGGATACCGTTGCGAGATTCAATGCACACATCATCGCGAGTATTATTGCTAAAGTTTTGGATAACATTTTCTTCATTCTTATCATTCTTCCTTTCATTGTTTAAAGTTTAATTTATTGTGATTTTTAAGGCTTGAGCGCTCGTCCTTATGTCTATGTTATACCACGCTGTATGTGCGATTCTGTAATCTGAAATTTCTCATTAAAAAATAACTGTTGATTTAATTTCTTTTCAGAGTTAAAATAAAACTGCGAGGTGGTATTATGACAGAAAAGAAAATGAAGAACATTTACACAGCACTCTGGGTTGCTATTGCTGCTATCTACGGAATCTGGATGTCCGTATTTATGAGTTGGGATAAATACCCTTTTATTATCCCTTCAGATGTAGATATGAAGCTCCCTGCTGAAGCTTTTGTTGCAAAGTTTGACGGTATGCTTCACGAGCCGTTATACTCAAGCCCGACCGTTTTCTGGCTGTGGGTTGCTTTTTCAACTCTCCTTCTTCTCGGCTACGGTATATTCACAAGAAAAATTCTTTGGGCAGAGAAACTTTCAAAAGGAACAACCGTTTTCTGTGCAGCTAACCTTATTGCAGGTTGCGCTTTCATAACATGGTACGGATTTCTCAGCTTCCCCTCTCAGTTCGGCAATATTCTGACGGATGTTACTGCCAGTATGCTGGGTCTTCGTTATCCTTGGTATTTCAGAATATGGGGTGTTCTTGCATCGCTTTCGATTTTCACCAACACGCTTTATATGTACCGCAAAAACAACTATCAGGGCAAAGCAGGAGTTATTGTGACATCGCTTGGCTGTGCATCAATATTTGTAACCATCAATGTTCCCTCTGCAGGGCTCGACCTTGTTATGACTGCAAGATGCCTTTCACACTGGGCAACTGCTCTTATTTTCGCTTTCCTCGGCGCTGCAGGCGTTATCATTTTCCTCTTACATAAATTCAAGCAGAAGGATAAAAAGTATATGATCGCAACAATCGCTTTCTGCGCTGTGCTTATTCTTATGCTCATTCTCCTCGTAACGGTCGGCAAGAGCGCATTCATTGAAAACCTTCCTATGTGGGTTGCATATGCTCTTCTTTTCGTAATCAATTTCACTTCCTTCTTTGATAAAAAGGAAGAAAAGAAAACAGAAATAAAACAAAAAGCAAAAGCTCATAAATAAAAGTAAAAACCTATGATTTCAGAAATCTGAGTTCATAGGTTTTTTGCTTGTTGTTTTTATATTTATCAGATGGTATAATTATTCTCAGAGGTGATAAAATGATTATCATAATAACAGGTGCATCGCATACGGGCAAAACTGCTCTTGCGCAGAGGCTTCTTGAAAAATACAAATATCCATATCTTTCAATCGACCACCTCAAAATGGGACTCATCCGAAGCGGCAATACCAATCTGACGCCATTGAGCGACGATGCAAAGCTGACCTCTTACCTTTGGCCTATCGTCAGGGAAATTATCAAAACAGCGATTGAAAACAAGCAGAATCTCATAGTTGAAGGATGCTACATTCCTTTGAATTGGAAAGAAGATTTTTCAGAAGAATATCTCGATGAAATCAGATTCATCTGCCTTGTTATGAGCGAGAAATACATCCGAAATCACTTTGAAGATATCATAAATTATGCCAATGTTATTGAAAAAAGGCTGTGCGATGACTATACCGTTGAAGATGCTATTCGTGACAATGCTGCTTTTTTAAGAAATATAAAATCATTCAACGCTGAGCACATCCTCATCGACGAAAGCTATGAAGCTGACATCAGAATAAATTTATAATGTTGCTTTATTGACAACACAGTGTTAAATTGTTATACTTGTAACTCGTGTGACTTAAAAGTTAATGATAAAATCTGTTTCACAGGCGGTGTAAAATGACTAAGAAGTTAAAAGAAAACAAAAACTATATAATATTTTTTATTGCGGCAACAATTCTTGCTTTCTTCTTTCCTCTTACCGGTGACGACTATACCTGGGTAACGAGCGACGGCATCAACCTTATGAAAAACAATTTCGTTGATTACAACGGAAGATACCTCGGAAACCTTTCCGCAATAATTTTCACAAGGCTTGATATCATAAGACCCATACTCAAGGGATTTACGGTAACGGCAATTCTCTACCTTATACATAAAATAACAGGAAACAAGACAAAGGAATATTTCTGCCTCACGGGCATCCTGATGCTTTTCCCTTCGATGCTTCTTGTGCAGGGTCTTGTCTGGACGGCAGGTTTTGCTAACTATACCCTTTCAGCGCTGATAATAATGTTTTGCATTTACACTATTTTCAGTAAAGAAAAAAAGAACGCTTTTGATTTTATCATCCTCTTTGTTCTCGGCATCGCAGGTCAGCTCTTTATGGAAACATATACTTTGTTTGCCTTTGCAATGGCAGCTTTCGCAATTGTGTTCTTCGCTGTCAGAAAGAAAAAATCCGACGCTGCTTCGATTGTTTATTTTATAGGAACCGTAATCGGTGCAGTTGTTATGTTTACAAACAGCGTATATCTCAAAATTCTCCGTGGTGAGCACAATTATCAGTCTTTATCGGGAAAAAGAGATACTATCTTCGATACACTTATAAACCAATTTTTCAATCTTTTTTCAAAAGTTTTTTCAAATATGTTCATCGGCTGCTTCCCTGCCGTAATTGTTATCCTCATCATATGCTTTGCACGAATGAGAAAAAGCGACAACAAAAAGATGAAGAAAATTTCAGTTGCAGTGACAGTTGTTTCATTCATCGCAGCGATAGTGTTCGGTGTTTTCACCGTTCTTGATGCGATGAAATATGGTGCAGGTTCTACTGTCTATAAGCGTTTCCTCGGCGTCTCGGCTGCTTTTGTTTATCTGCCGTGTGTCTTTATGATAATCGCATTTTTTGATAGGAAAACCAAACTGACTGTTGCAAAATACCTTGTTATGCTTCTTATGACAAGTCTGCCCTTCTGCTTCATCGGTCCGGTTGGTGCGCGTTGCTTTATGGGCGCTTATATTCTCCTGATTATCATAATCGGTCATCTTTATGACTTTAAAACAAGCAAGGCTGTTTCCACCACTATCAAAGCTGTTTTCATAGCTGTATTTGCGTTTAACACAGTCTGCTATTCGGTAGCCACCGTTTCGTGCCACAAAAAAGCTCAGTCTGCAAAAGAGCAGGTTGCAGACGGTAAGAAGGTCGTTGAGCTAGAAAGAACGAAATTTGCTTTCCTCCTTCACGCTCCCGACGACGAATGGCACCACCTCGTTGCAAGGCGATTCTGCGAATATAACGGACTGCCTGAGGATACAACATTTGTTTATAAATAAAATTAAAACTCACAGGTTTTTTCCTGTGAGTTTTTTATATTCTATTATGCCACCGCTTAATAAATCAGCTTTCGCCTTTGCAGGAGCAAAATGTATAATCACCCGTCTGCCTGAAATCAGATTAATTCTGATGTGTGCGGCACTTTAGAAACTCTGGGTGCTGCTCCCGTGAGATGTGATATATCACGGTACTGAGTAGTTATATCTTTGAATAGCTCCGGAGGTATCTGAGAGGTCCAGCCTTTTTCGTCAAACGCAGGAGCTTCAATTCCGAACGCATAAAGAACGATAGCAGCAAGATCTCTTATATTCATCTCTTCAATCACAGAAGGATTGACCGTCTTACCTGCCGAAGCGAATGTGACAAATTTTTCTTCATCCGTCCATCCTCCGTGGTGACCACCTGTAGAATCGTTCGTACCACCGTGATCTGCAATGACGATAAACAGCATATCTTCTGCCATTTCTGCGTCCTGTGCTGCCGAATAAACATCATTTATGAGCTTATCCACCTCAGTTAGCCGTGTGAGGAACTCAGACTTTCCGTAACCGTATCTGTGCCCTGCACCGTCAACGCTGTCAAACTGGATGAAAAGAAAATCAGGTTTATTTTCCCTAATATAATCACAGATTATCGGTGTAAGCTGAGTATCGTTTGCCGTATCGTGCGAAACACCGATTCCGTTTTCAACAATACCGTGCGTTATCGGATTCCAATCGCAGAAAGATCCGAGCACAGCTTCAGGGTATGCCTCACGGATACGACGGAACAAAGAAGGGAATTCCGAATCTGTCGGGTACGGATCAGATTCAAC
The DNA here is from genome assembly GCA_045656845.1 of Acutalibacteraceae bacterium. Classification (GTDB taxonomy): domain Bacteria; phylum Bacillota; class Clostridia; order Oscillospirales; family Acutalibacteraceae; genus CAG-488. The sequence continues at coordinate 20,887 of JAZORX010000173.1, forward strand.
GATTGCATTTGTCAGCTTATGAACCTCAGGATCGACACCCAGAAGCATTGATCCCCAGCACTCTGCACTGATAGAAGGCTTTGATGACAGTGCTGAATATGTCACTGCACCGTCTGCAAAGATTTCATCAAAAAAAGGTGTATACGCATCTTTGAAGAACGCACCTGCACCATCAACTCCGACAACAATAACATGGGAATATTTCCTCTCCACATTCTCACCTCAATCTTTAATACTTCTGTTTTATTATAATATATAATTCCACGTATCACAACAATAAACTGTTTTAAAACTTTATATTTCTTGCTGTTGCCGCCATTAATCCTGAGGATAAACTATACCTGTCATCTTTCGGATTCCATCCATCTGACGGGTGATATAAAGAGTCTGCTCCGGTGTCACGATCGGGCTTTTCTTAAGACCCTGAGCGACACATTCGCTGAAATGCGTTATCTGCTCTTCAAATCCGTTGCCTGCATACGGAACACTTATAGTCCTTGATTTACCGTCATTCAGGTGAATTTCAATCTCCTGAGGAGCATAGAACCTGCGAAGATGTGCATATCCCTTAGTTCCGTAAACATAACCTTCATTCGGTTTGCGAAGAAGGATTGCACTTGAAAGGTCTGCAATCGCACCGTTTTTATATTTTATAACAGCGCAGGTGTGACTGTCCACACCGTTATAAAAAGCTGACTGAGCGTTGATACTCTCAACATCGTTGCCAAGGTACCAGCTCGCAAAATTAAGAGCATAAACTCCGACATCAAG
>JAZORX010000174.1:0-9146 GCA_045656845.1 Acutalibacteraceae bacterium
TATGCTCTATGGGGCGCAGGTGGCGGTCTCCCTTGCCTTTGGCATCGTCTTGGGCCGAGGGCATCGACAAACGCAGGAGGACGCACCGACCGCTTTGCCGCCACGAAAACCTGCGGCACAGATTGTGGCGGACACCTGCGCTTCCCTGCTGACCATGTGCGGATTCGTGGTGCTGGCGGCGGCAGGATTGGCGCTGACCGAGGGGTGTGGTCTCGCCTCGTGGATGGCGGCTGTGACGGGGTTGTCCGCCGCCGCAGTTTCGGCGGTGCTGGCCGCCGGCACCGAGGTGAGCTGCGGTTGCATCGCCCTGGCAGGCGGCGGCCCGCTTACGCCGCTGTGGCTGAGCCTTGCCATCAGTTGGGGCGGTTTGTCGGTGCAGGGGCAACTGGCCGCCGTTTTGCCCGAGGAGCGGATATTTGGATGGCGATTCTGGCGGTGGCGGATGCTTCACGGAGCGCTCAGCGGCGGCGTGGCCATGGGGCTGTTTGCCCTCTTCCCCATCCATCGTGACACTTTACACAACGGTGCCGCCGTGGTGCCCTATTCCGTGTCGGTGGCGGCAACGCTGATGCTTTTGTTGCTCAGTTTTTTGGCGATGTTGTGTTTTTCCGATTTTTCCAAAAAAAAGACTGGAAATGTGTCGTAAGGTGTGGTATACTGGTGTCATTCACCGAGAGGAGGGATTCACCATGCGCCGCAAACTGTACGGCAACAACATACAGCCCTGCTGTGAATACTGCCAGAGCGCCCGCCGTGCCACCGATGGCCGTGTGATGCTGTGCTCCCGCCGTGGTATCGTGCCGATGTATCACAAGTGCCGCAAATTCCGCTACGATCCTCTCAAGCGTATCCCCTTCCGTCAGCCTCGCCTGCAGAAATATAAGCCCGAGGACTTCGTTCTGTAACGTGGAAAATTTCTTAAATTATTTTCGAATTACCTATTGACAATTCGAAAACTCTTTGCTATAATACCCCTCGTTGCAGAGAGATGCGGATGTAGCTCATCTGGTAGAGCGCCACCTTGCCAAGGTGGAGGTAGCGAGTTCGAGCCTCGTCATCCGCTCCAAAAAAACTTTTGTCCTATGGGCAAAAGTTTTTTCTTTTTATCTCCCCTATTTAAAATATTATACCAACAAAAAAGCTCCCTCACGGGAGCTTTTTTCATATTTCTTTGTAGAGAACAAGTTCTGACGACATTGCTGACGGGATATAGATATTAATTCCCTCATATTTCAATTCTCTGCCTGAAACAGCAAACTTCTCACCTGAGTTATCAAGTATCACCTCGTACATTTTCGAGGCATCTGCGCCCTTTAAATGGATTTTCTGAATATTTTCATTAACACCACAAAGGTTAAACGCCGCAAGTGCGCCTCTGCTGCCGTCAGGGGCTGCAATTTCAAGCATTGAAAAACCGTTATCGAATGTTTCTGCAGCCTCAGGAGTATGATGATAAGTCTTTGCAAAAGGCAGGAATGGTCTTATAAAGTCTTTATACACTGATATGCTGTGTTTTACAAACTCAAGCTGTTTTTGGTTCATCGGAGCTGTCACAGGTGAAATTACATTGATAGACATATGAGTCAGCATAGTATTTCTCATCTGAAGATCAAAAGAGCCGAAATTGTGGCAATTCATACCTGCAAAGAGTCTGTCCACTCTCTCGGGAGGAAGAGCAACCGTCATCCCGTTTGTTATCATAACAGAAAGTGGTGCACACTGATTATCTGAAACCCATGTATGGTTAAAAGCCTTCATCATTTCAAGATCGGTTCGTCCGCCACCGCCTGCACAGTTTTCGAAAATCACATCAGGGTAACGAGACTTAAGATTTGAATATATGCGATAAACCTCTTTAAAATGGCGTATATTAAGACATTCCTTTGCGCCTGTTCCTGTGTCACGGATGTTGAAATACTCTCTGAAATCAGTGTTGTAATCGATCCTGAGAAGATCTATTTTATATTCTTCAATAAACCTTGCAAGCTCGTCCTCTACTCTCTTTGCCGCTTCAGCTACAGTTAAATCCGTAAACCTGCGTGCTTTTTTACCGTAGATGTTTTCAGCTCTCCACTCGGGATGCTTCGTGTAATCCTCACAAAGCCTTCCAAGGCTTTCGATATCTGCCCACAAGCCAAATTTCATTCCCTTTTCATGGCAATAATCAACAAGCTCTTTTATGCCATTAGGATACCTTTCATGGTTCGGGATGTTTATACCTGTGAAGTCGCCCCATTCGGTCTGTCTGCCCGGAGGACACTCCCAACCTGCATCGACAATGAAAACCTCGCCACCCATTTCATGCATACGGTCAATATAGACCTTGCTTGTTTCAACGCTCATATCGTGCTCAGCACCCATACCTGCACCAACGAGCAGCCTCGTCGGATCAGCTTCTGCACGGTTGAGAACAGACTTTCTTATATGCGAGTGCATTTCGTAGACAGCGTCGTCAAAGTCTCCACAGACCATACCTATATGCACTTCAGGAGTAACAAACACCTCACCCGGTGCGATAATATACATCGGATTGTGCGAAAGAATTTCTGCTTTGTAAGTGAGGTATGTATCAGCCGTTTCAGGCTTAGCATCGTAATCAAGAGTAAACCGGCATCCACCGCTCCAGGCAGTCTGCATAAACCATATTTTACCCATAAGATTGTTACGGAGCATAACCATAGGATGACGGAAACGATCACGGTTAAAACGGGTATCAACCGAGGTTACATCAGTTTTAAGGCTTTTCCACTGAAATTTGCCCTCATTTGCCCAACGGTCGTCCGTGAAATAACCTAACGAATAGAAGCTTTCCACATCATGGGAAACAGTCAGCTTTTCTGTTTCCATTTCCTCCAGGCCACCGCTTATAATACTGAGACGGCTGAGGTTCATATTGTTTTCTGACTTATTCTCGATCTCGCAGTATCTTGTGAACATCTGCGTTCCGTCAAGAATCGTCACAACTCTGATAACTACAGGTTTTATTTCGCTTTCAAGGGTGAGAATTGCCTTGATGTTATCCTCATTCTTCTCCGTTTTAAAATCGACAAAACGAAGGTCAAAATCAACGCTCTGACCATCAAGCTCGATATTAAAAGCTGATGGCTCGGAATATCTGTTATGTTCAAGGCGAGTCGGCATACATGCCAGAAGATCAAGAGGATAACCTGCACCGTTCCAGCCATTTGAAACAAGAACGCCATCAAGAAGCATCTCTTCATATACCATATTTCCGCTACGGTAACAGAAGGTAGGCATTTCCCCTTCTTTATAATAAACATCAAAATAATTCATAGCATTATTCATCATATCATTCCTTTGCCGGGATAGGGTATCGGCATTCGAACACAGTATGGTTTTGGAAGATAAATTTCCGCTCCTGCTGCAGAAACGCTTCTTGCAATACGACAGTATTTCAAGATAAAAAACAGTTCGATGTGCCGAAAGGTTTAAATTTCAGGCATACAGGGTTCGGATACCGATATCCTTAGGTTTAAGTATTGCACAAAGAAGGTTTTTTGTCAATAAAACTCCCCGCAGAATCAGATCTGCGAGGAGTTGTTTTATAATTATTCACCGTAAAGCGCTTCACGGATTCTTTCGGGATAATCTGTCATAATAAGGTCTGCTCCTGCTGCTGCAAGGGCCTTAGCATCATCAGCATTATTTACCGTCCAATACTGAACGGAAATTCCGTACTTATGTGCATAATCGATAAATTCTGCCTTACCGAAATTTGCAACAAGGAGATTGCCGTCGTCCCAATAATATGGAAGCTGAAGAGACATAAATTTTATATCTTCTTTATTGATATCTTCATTCCTGGTATAACAACCATAAAAATCAACGATTTCAAACGGATTTGCAGATCTGTTGATCTCACCTGCATAGTTTGCATCGATATACTCAGAAACATCAGGCCAGAATGTTCCTATAATAACTCTGTCTTTCAGGTCGTATTCACACATCATCTCATATATTCCGTCAATGATAGTCGGTGCCCACGGATGAGGATATTTAACCTCGATTATGTATCTGTACTTGCCCGGATACTGCGATTCAACACATTCAAAAACATCTTCAAGAGCCGTTATTTTTATATCATCGGGAATATCTTCTCCTCTGAGACCTCTGTAAGGATAACTATCGCCCGACTTGAAGTTTTCACCCATATTAAGCCCACGGAGCTCTTCATATGTCTTTGCAAAAACAGGAACATTTTCCACACCGAAATATTCTGCACTGTCGCTTTTTTCATCAAGGAAAAGATCGTGATAAAGAACTATAACGCCATCTTTTGTAAGCTGAACATCCATCTCAATTATTGCCGAATCCCCTTCAGCATAAACAAGGTTTGACTGAACAGCCATAAGTGTATTTTCAGGAGCCGCACCCTTTCCGCTTCTATGTGACGAAACAAGAGTGTTGCCGTAATCGGGAAGGAAATAATTTCCCGTATTCTGATTCATAACTTCAGGCTCAACTGCTACCGGCGGAGAAAGCGGAGTGATACACATAACAGCTGAAACAACCATCAGCACAGTTTTCCTCAGAAGCATCCAGATAATCTCAAACATAATAAAATTCCCCTCTTTTAAAAATTACGCTAAATAATTAACCGTTGAACGATCAGACTGAACATCAACGGTTAACTGTTTCGTTATTATATCATGTTTTATATTTCTTTTCAAGCAATTTCAGACAAATCGTGCCTTATAACTTTTTATCAGAAAAAACATCTCTGATCGCTTCAAGATATCCGTAGCCGTAAAGATCATCAGGCTCAAGATAGCTTGTTTCGGTCCATTCATTCCAGCTGTTTACAGTTATCAACGGAGCTTTCATAACATTATTTTCCATAGATGAGTCTGCAAAAGCTTTTATCTTTTCACAGGCAGCTTTGAAGTTTTCGGGAGTATTGTTTTCTATTACGCCCGGAATGAAGTTATAAAATCTTAAATTATTATCCCAACCGACAGAAATGTTAGGATAAAACGGGATATTGAGATTTTCCGACTCTTTTTCAATTGCCGTTACATAATTTTCTGTTACATCGTTGAAATCACCGTCAAGGTCAGCAGAGCAACCCCAATTGTAGCTTGTTACCGAATCGACACCGAGGAAATCGTACATCTGAGAAGAAGTGACTCCCTTCTGAGAATCCTCGTCGCTAAGCCAGTTAAAAGTACGGTAGCGCCAATGAACAACCTGAAAATGAAGCCCTTTGAAACCTGCCTCTACCGTCTTTCTTCGAAACTCATTAAGTGCTTTTTTGCATTTATCACTCGAGCCGAATGAACGGATAAAATTATCGATATCAAAAATCATATATACGGGACAGCCGTCGATGCAATAATAATTCTCTTGCTTGAAATACTTTTCTATCGTCCTGTCGCAGATTTCCGAAAAGATCTGCGGAGTAACAACACCACTCCAGATAACCGTTGAAAGATCATTATCTGAATTACGCTTATCCCAGAGGTGATTTGCATCATGGTTTGCCCACATAAGGTAAAATTTCATCTTATTATTATTTTCAGCCTTCAGGAAACCGTCGTTGAGGCAATTTTCAAGAAACGGCCTGTTATCGTACCAATACCAGTCATAGATAAAAACATTGACTCCGTGAGAAACTGCACATTCTATCTGCTTTTCCATAACCTTACTGTCGGCTTCATTTTCGTATCCCCACAACGGTATACGAGGCCAGCGGCAGCCTTTATAGCCTTTGTTCGTCATATCTCTGACGCTTTGCCATTCACCTATGCCGTCAGGCCAGAAAATACGGGTTCTTGGCTCGTCACCTGTATATGCAGGCCATATAAAAGCGGCAACATCATACTTTTTCATACAATCTCTCCTTTTAAATCAATATTTTCTTGAAAGGCGTTTTTCAGCTTCTTCCTTGCTGATTTCTCCGACATTGCAATCTGCCATTATCTGAACATCCTTGTCGTTGAGCTTATAGAAGCTCCATATAATCAGGGCAATAACAATACCGATGATAGGTACGATATTGTATGTGAACCAGAGTCCATCAAGAGCTTTACTTGTCTGCTGAGCGATAGCATTGATTTTTTCAAGGTCTGCAAAGCTGCTGACTTCCTGCACAATACCATCAATTTCAAATTTTGTTTTAAATCCGAACCAGCCCAGAAGTGCAAGACCCATCGAGCCTGAAATCGCTGCTGCAAGCTTGACTGCAAAAGTCTGGATTGCAAAAGTGATACCCTTCGCCTCAGTGCCCGTAGTGTACTGACCGTACTCTGCACAGTCGGGAGTAAAAGTAAATGAAAGCACACCGATAATTCCAAGAGGGATAGCACGGAGCATATAAGTAATAACAAATAGAATAAAATTGTTTTTCGTCGGAAGGATGAGGAAGGACAGAAGAATCGTTGCAACAACGCTGAGTCTGAAAAGCTTTGTCTTATCCATCTTCCTGATAATCTTCGGAACCAGAAGCGCCATAAACAGCTGCGGTAAGGCAGCAACCGTACCCGTAATGAGAGATGCGAGTGAATTGTTGTATATATAATAAGCCATAATCATATGCAGGGAATTGTATGTCTGAGCACCTGAATAAAAGATATAGCCTACATAATATATGAGAAGATACTTATTGCTGACGACATACCTGAGCATTTTTCTTACGGTGAACTGCTCCTCATCAACAGTTTTATTTCTCTCCTGACAGTGTTTACATATCGGGAACATCGTCGCCATAGCCACAACTGCAACGATAATCGAAACAATGCCGTAGTTAAGACCGATAAATTCACTGACAAGCAAAGTAACGAGAACAGTTGTAAGCGCAGAGCCGACACCACCCGTAATACCCTTGAGGGAAAGAATTGTGTTTCTTTCCTCGATATTGCTTGTCATTGCAGTGATTATACCGAAAGCCGGTACATCGCAGATTGTATATGCAGTATCCCAGATAATGTATGCTATTGCAAACCAGATAAGCTTTATCGTTTCGTTTGCTGCATTCGGAATAACGAAGATAGCAACGGTCGCTATCGGAGTAGCAGCACAGGCAATTTTAAGCCACGGAATATATTTCTTATCACTCCTGAATTTTATCTTATCAAAAATCACACCAAAGATTGCATCATTGACAGCATCCCACACCTTTACAGCCAGCATAACTGCCGCCGATTTTACGGGATCGATACCTACAATAAGAAGAAACGTGGTGAGGTATCCTGCTATCATATTATAGATCATATTCTGACCGAAGAAATAAGTATAATAGCTTTTCCTCTCAGTTTTCGTGGTCTGCCACAGAGGATTCTGGAGTTTTTTCTGTTTAGTGCTCATATATTTTCCTCCTTTTATATTTCAAGGATCATTATATTACTCTTTCAATGCAGCAAGAATTTCTCTTGCACTCTGCATAACAATGTGAGGCTTATCTTCACTCTCATCAAGAATTTCCTGCGTTGTTTCGCCGCTGAGAACAAGGATGGATGTTATACCGGCATTAAGACCTGATTTGACATCCGTATAGATACGGTCACCTACCACGCAAGCTTCATCTTCAGAAATTTCGAGTGCATCCATAGCAAGCTGAGGCATCAACGGGGACGGCTTGCCGATAACAACAGGACGCTTCTTCGTCGCATTATAAATCATATCGCATACGCTTCCACAATCGGGTACAGAACCAAACTCCGTCGGGCATACATAGTCCGGATTTGTAGCAATATACGGCAATTCAGGGCGTGTCAGAAGCATAAAACTGACATCGTGAAGCTTCTGAAAAGTAAGCTCAGTATCAAAGCCCATTACAATACATTCGGTTTCATTTACATCTGTTGTAACAGTAAAACCTTCCCGGCTCAGTTCGTCCTTGAGAGACTGAGTGCCGCAGACATAAAGTTTCTGACCCTCGTGATTCTTATGAAGATAATAAGCCGTAGCCTGAGAAGATGTCATAAAATCTTCTCTGCAGGCCGATATGCCGAGTGAAGCCAGCTTTTTAACATAATCATCCACACTTTTGGAAGAATTATTTGTCATAAAAAGATATCTTCTGCCCGTATTTTTAAGAGTATCCAACAGCTCCAATGTGAAATCAAAAAGTTGGTTTCCAAGATACAATGTACCGTCCATATCGAAAAGAAAAAGTTTTTTGCTGCGAAGCACTTCATTATTCTGCATCAGTGAATCTCCTCCCGGGTTATGCCGAAAATTTCATTTTATTTTTACTCAGTCAGTATAACACAGAACAAGCGAAACTTCAACAAATAACAGTACAAAGTATTAATGACCACCCCTGAGACGGAGTGGTCATTGTCACAAATGGATAATATTTATTCATCAGAAAGGTCTTTCTCTGCTTCCGCCTGAATCGCAGGATCATAAGAAAGAACGGGTTTTTCGTTTTTACCCTTAACCTTTCGGTCTACATAGTTTTTGGTAATTTTCATAACAAGCGGGAACAGTACAACAACTCCGATAAGGTTCGGAATCATCATAAGACCGTTGAATGTGTCAGAAATATCCCACGCAAGAGACGAAGTCATTACCGCACCGAAAATAACGGTTACAACATGGATTATCTTGAAAATAACGGTTGTTTTAGCGCCAAAAAGATATTCCCATGCCTTTGAACCGTAATGAGACCATCCGAGAACAGTGGTGAAAGCAAAGAGAAACATTGCAACTGCAACGAATTTCTCACCGATATCTCCCCATGAAAAGACTGAGTTGAACGCACCTGCGACCAGAGTTGCATCAGAAAGACCTTCTGCAAGCGCACCTGTTTTTGCATCAAATACACCTGAAGTAAGTACGACAAGTGCTGTCATTGTGCAGACGACCATTGTATCTGCAAAAACCTCGAAAATGCCCCACATACCCTGCTTTACCGGTTCTTTTACATTTGAGTTTGAATGTACCATAACTGAAGAACCGAGACCTGCTTCGTTTGAGAAAACACCTCGTTTGAATCCCTGCGTAACCGCTGCACTGATCGCAGCACCGAGAGTACCGCCGACAAAAGCCTCCGGTCTGAAAGCATTGACAAAAATAGTTCTGAATGCCGGAATAATCTGCTGATAATTCACACCGACAATAACAAGGCTGCCTGCAATAAAAAGAACGATCATAACAGGAACGATTTTTTCTGCAACGCTTGC
>JAZORX010000175.1:0-5536 GCA_045656845.1 Acutalibacteraceae bacterium
TACCCTGTTCCAAAATCCATTTTAAGGCTGCATTCAGCCCTGCTACGGCTTGGATGTTACGACTGCCCGATTCATATCTTTCAGGCACTGTTTCAGGCATTGTGTGGCTTAATGAGTCGATTCCTGAACCGCCATACATCAGAGGTTCAAGTTTTGACTTCGAATCAAGTATGAGTCCGCCCACACCAAAGCTTCCATATAAGGTTTTATGTCCTGCAAACACCACATAGTCTGCCTTTATTTGAGATAAGTCTGTAGGTACCAGACCTGCTGTTTGGGCCATGTCAACGACAGTTATAGCTTCGTGTTCTTTAGCAAGGTCACATATTTCTTTTATCGGAGCAATAAGTCCGCACACATTGCTTGCATGGCTCATTACTACAACATTTGGTTTCGCATCCTGAAAATCATACTTGATTTTTTCTAAATCGTATGTCAGCGTTTCCTTATTAACGGTGAGTTGTTTGATATGGATTTTGTAAATGTTCTGCAAGTGATATATTACCCTCATCACAGAGTTGTGTTCAAATGGGGAAACATACACGGTGTAATTATCATCCCATCTGATTCCCTGCAGAACAATATTCAAGCTCTCTGTTGCTGATGAAGTGAATACCACTTCTTTGTTATTGTAATTAAGCAGTTCTTTTATAAGCTGCTTTGTTTCGCTATAAAGTTTTGATGCCTTATTTGCCATATCATGTTGGCCTCTGCCTACATTAACTCCGCATTCACGGTAAAACTTATCCATGAATGTGTAAACCTCATCCGGCTTTGGATATGTAGTTGCGGCATTATCAAAATATACCATATCTTATCTCACCTTGCTTTGTAAACTTTATTTATTTTTCTCCCTTGGAACAAAAGATGCTAGTTTTTCTATTTTCGTACTGTTTTTATCATATATTATTTCCACTGAGTTTAATTCCGACAACGGAACAACAATTAATTTCCTATTGGTTTGCGAGAAATCCTCTTTTATGTCATTATCATCATCATAAATAACATATTGTGAAAGAACAAAAAATGTTTCTTTTTCTTCAACAAAAATTCTATGGATCATACCATATACACTTTCTTCGTTTTTCTTGAATAAAGTAACATAGTTACCCTTTTCAATATCTTTTAATGACTCCCATACATTGTCATTATAAGTTCTGTGCAAAAATTTTGCTAAAATATTCTTTTCAATCCACGAGCAGTTTCTAATCAGTCCGCTTCCTATCGCAAGAAGACATATTATTCCGATTAAAATTGCATCCCAAAAAGAAAGCGATTCAGAATCGATAGAATATGATGTTACACCACACATAGAAACTATAGAAACAAATATGTTTATTGCAATATAGCTGATTAAGACTATTACCACAAAGTTATTTCCATCCATTTGCAGTTTATCATCTTTATTTGTCACATATCGAAAAATATATAAAAATATTAGTCCAGGTGCAAAATAACGAATCAGCTCTATAACATTATTTATAGTAAATTACACAATATATCCTCCTTACTTGTTACCGTTTCCTTCTCCCTTTTTTCCTTCTTCATTCGTATCACCACTAGGTTTAGGAAATACGATTCCACCCTTTTTCCTAACAACACGTGTCATCCTTGCCGGTTTATATGAATGAATCCCATATCTTTTGTGCACGGCTTTTCTTAATGCATTATATTCACTTTGCTTTCCTGTTACTACCTTTACTTTTCCTTTTGAGATAGGCTTTATAAGAAGCCCTTTCCTTCTAAGGCTTCTAGCAAATTCTCTGTATTGTTCGGGAGAAACCTCTAATACAAGCCGTCCTTCTTTCTTAACAACTCCAAATTGTCCATTAATCTTTAATTCACTAACAGCTGTAATATCAACAGAAATGTTATTCTGCTCAGAATTATTATGTGATGGTACATTATGTTTCTGTTCTTTCATGTGATCAGCTCCTATTTACACAATTTTTCAAGCACTTCCATGAGAACCTGTCTCTTTTCATTTTCACTGATTGACTGTCCCATAGAGTCTACTGCATCCGTAATTTCATTAAGCAGAAGTTTTGCTCTGCTGCTGTATTCGCATTTTTCGAAAGATTTTGAAACTGCATTTCCTTCATCATCTTGGAATGTTAAAGTGTATGAATTTGTTGCATTTGTTTCTTCTTTCTGATCCTGTGACTCAACCGCATCCTTAAATGATTTGAGACCTCCATTAAACTGTTCGATTGATTTATCATTCCAATCTTCAAGTCTAAGTCCTACAATACCTTTTGCAAGTCTTGTTATGAACGCCTTTTCATCATTAGTTGCATTTGCTATTAAACCGAGGAGCTTATCCTCACCATTGTTATACAAATAACTCTTGGTTGAATCTTTTAATGTTTCGTACCAATCAAGCATAATTGATATGATGGTCGCTTTACTTGACTGACCTTTGCCAAAGCATTCTCTTACATCCTCTGCAAGCCCTGCCATCAGTTTATCTATTGCTGTGTCAAATACTTCTTTAGTCTTTTCAATATTATCTGCAACACTAGGGGTAAATTCTTTAAGTCCATAGATGTTTGCAATATCGTCAAAGAGGAATTCTCTGGCATTGATTTCAGGTCTCTTCAAGGCATTTATAAACTTTATCTTTTCTCTGTCAAGTCTGCCGCCTTTGTATATACCTGTAATCTCTTTTGCATACTTCGGAAGTGAAGCAAGCCATCTTTGCATTGCTCTTGCAACATAAGTGAAGTTATTTGCTTCTTTCTCGCCTGCAATAATATGGTCTTCAAATATGTTTTCAAGTCTTACGATGTACTCTTCTTTCTTCTTATCCCAATTCTCTATGAATACAACATAATCTTCCGGCTTTTCGTTAATTGCTGTAAGAAGTGTTGCGCTGAGTTCCATCTCTGCTCCATTTTTGCATATAACTATGTACTGCTTAATCGGATTAAGAGCCGCAGCAACGAACATCGGTATTACACCCTTTTTAAGACCGATATGCTTTTCAGGATTTACCAACTCATCATACAGTTCTGCAAACGAGGAGTTGTTTGCATTGCGGAAGAATTCACCAATAACAGTCAATACATTCTGATACAAGTCTTCGCTTCCGCCTGTTATAACGAGCTTCGGCATTGTATCAATATCCTTAAGTATGCCAGTGTTAATAAGTACACTTCTCATTATTGATATTTCAGGACCTGCACCTGTCAATCCAAGGTTCGGCTTAAGCTCTGTCATCAGAAGTGCATCTACGACTTTGTTCATCGCATTGATGATTGTTCTTGTAACAGTATCCTTGTTGATCATCTCGTTCTTGATTACAGGTGTCTGTGTATATAATTCATTACAGATTCCGCTTAACAATTCAGATATCTGAGTCTTACGGAACACTCTTTGTCTGTTGCCTTGGTAAAACCATTCTGCACCTCTGTTTTCAGGCATGAGGTACATAGAAACAAAGTTTGAAAGGATATTTTCATTATCCTCTATTCTGAGTTCTAATTCTTCAAGCAGAACTTCATCATCCTTGTTCTCTGTTTTTAATATGCTTACCGCATTGTATTCTAAGCAGTCTTCTGTGAGATCTACTGCAATGTTTGGAACAACGAATACAACTCTGTTGTGGTTTATTTCAGCAAGTCTTTTTACAACTGCAGAACGGTTTTCTTCACTTGAAAGTATTATTCCGTATACAACGCCTACACCGTCTTCATCGCTGATTTTAACTTCCCAATTATCAACTTTGAAAAATTCTTCATCAGTAATAAAGTTAAAGTTAAAGTATCTAACGATTTCATTATCATCGTTGTATGCTGTTGGGTACAGGTAATCGCAAGTATTGAAGTCATTAAGAACCTTCTTAGGTGTAATTGTCGCTCTGAACTTTTCTATGTATGCTTCAATTTCCTGCTCAATCTTTGACGAGAATTTATCTGTTAATCTTAAATAATTATTGCTCTTGAACTGATAAATTACATACTGCTTTTCTTTCAGCTCTGAAAGCACTCTTGTTACATGTGCAGTATCATATCCGCTGCTTGCAAATATATCTGTTATTGCTTCTGGAGTTGGAGCAAGTTTTTCGAACTGGTCAGTAATATAGATCAGTGCGATTGTCTTAATTATCTTTGCGCCAAGTTTCTCATACTTTTCTGTTTCAAGTTTGCTGATGATATTGTTCGTCATCTTCCAGATGGCGTATATAGGACTTGTATAGACTTCCTTCTTGAATACCTGTTCAAAGTAATCATAAATGTGATCAGGTGTTAATACCGGGAAGTCTGCCTTTGTTGTACTGATAAAATCATACAAAGTATTCTTGTTCTGCGATGATAAGAATGTGAACAAGGTTCTTTCGTTCTGTGCTACCTTTTCAGAAAGTCTTGGCAAGATAAATGTTGACGTTGGTTGCATCGGATAACATTTATAAATAACCGTTTCAAGTCTTCCCTCATCTAATTCGCTGAACAATGTCTGACTCTTATATGTGTTTAAGCAGTCATCAAAAATCTGCTTATTATCTGCAAAATAATTTTTGAAAAACTTCTCATCCTGACCGATAACGGTTGCAATAATCTCATATATCTGCGAGAAGTTGTTCTTAAGTTCTACATGCTTAAATCTTTCGGATACACCTCTCCATCCGTCAACCTTCTGCTTCGGAAGCTTGTCTATGTAATTAGAAATATCCTTGTGTGAGATAAGCATAATGTGCATCTGTGTGTCTGCACTTCTGTTACATTTCTCTGCGAAGTCCTGAAGGAGTCTGATATCAACAGAGTTAATCTTTGTGATATCTGCTTCAAGGAATTTGCTGAATTCATCGTATATTACATATATTCCTGAGTACCCTTTTGTTTTCAGCTTCTTAGTTACATCTTCATATAAATCAACGACATTAAGACCTACAAACGGATTAAATGCACCGCCGGATGTGAGTCCCGGATAGAGCTTCTCAAAAAGTTTGTATGCCTTCGTGTCGTATTTTGTCAATTTATCAATAAACTCTGAAACGGGTTCATTGATTTCGTTCTTTAAGTTTTCAAATGTAGCAGGATAGTTTTCTTCCCAATTCTTGATCATTTCAATAGCAGCAGTAAAGTGTGTATCCGGCATTAAATCCGCCAAATCTGCCATTTCAAGTGTTCTCTGCATTGCAGATAAGAAAGACTGACTTAAGCTGCTGTTACCGCCCTGAATAATAATGGGGAGCAATTTTTTATCACTATTCAGGTAGTCTGTAATAAATTGATGGAGTTTGGGATTGTATTCTTTAATTTTTGAGAGTAAACCTTCAAACGCAGCAGTATTTTTGGACATCAAAAGAGAGAGAACAACCAACACAAAGTGTGATTTTCCCTTGCCGTATGCACCGATGAGTATTCTTGCTCTATCGGTTGAAGACACATGCGTGCTAAGCATTATATCTTCTATAATGTCAAATGTAGCTGTTGTAGGAATAAATCCTTTTATTTTTTCTTCATTGCCGAGGTCATATTCAATGTTAACTGAATATTGAAAGCCTTCGGCAATATTCAAATGTTTCTTTATATCA
>JAZORX010000176.1:0-14127 GCA_045656845.1 Acutalibacteraceae bacterium
GCCATTGAAAGTGCACCGCGAAGATTATGAAGATTAATATCAAATTCGTCTTTGAAGCTTTTGCCCCAGATGCTTTCACCGCCTCTGCCGGTGCCTGTAGGGTCACCACCCTGAATCATAAAATCTTTGATAACACGATGAAAAATTATACCCTCATAATATCCGTTTTCAGCATGTGTTGTAAAATTCTCAACTGTTTTCGGACATTCCTTTTCAAATAATTTAAATTTAATGACACCTTTATTGGTAGTCATAATTGCAATTTTTTCACCTTTAACAGGTGCTGAAAGCTGTGAAGCCATTTTCGATCTCTCCTTTTTAATCTTTCCTGAATTATAACATTTAACTGATTAAATATCAATACACTTTAAAATTAAGTTTCGAAATATTTGAGATTGTATATAAGATATTTATGTGTTATAATTACTGTATATGAGATTAATTTTATCGAGAGTTGAAAATTTATAGCCTTTGTCTAAAGCATAGTCAATTATTCTTCCAAGAGCATCAGCGTTGTCTTTTGAAACAGAGTGAAGAAGTATAACAGCGCCCGGATGTAATCGCTGAGTTACCTTTTCAAATGCATATTCAGCACCTTTCTGATTTTCAGTGTTCCAATCAGCATAAGCCAATGACCAGAAAACACTGGTTATTTTCAATGAGCTGATAAGATCAAGTGCCGATTCGGAGTAATTTCCCATAGGAAAACGGAAATACTTTGAAGAATAACCAAAATACTCTCGAAGATAGTTTTCACACTCTTCCAGCTCCTTTACCATTTCAGCCCTGCTGAGCTTATCAAACGATGGATGTGTTGCTGAATGATTGCCTACAATATGGCCTTCATTTATCATCCTTGCAATCAGTTCAGGCTCTGCTTTAATATTATCAAGAGTACAGAAAAAGGCAGCTTTGATGTTTTTTTGCTTGAGTACATCCAGAATCCTTGATGTGTTTCCATTCTCGTAACCACAATCAAATGTTAAATATATGCAATCGTTTATTTTACTGTCAAAAGTAACCGCGCTGAATCCTTTATTTTCAAAAAATTTCTGCGACGAAATAGCAATATTATGAGGTTTCCCCTCTTTTGCCACTCCATAAGAATGTTCAATAAGATTTGTTGAAAAACCTCCATTATTATCTGTAACTTTGAACCTGACCTTTTCAAGAGGTTTTCGACCTGTATAGGTATTATGCTTTTCCTTTTTGGTCGTTGCAGCTGCATTATCAGAGGACTTATCCGTCACCATCATTTTCTTATTTTTGAAGCACGATGTAAAAGAAAACAAAAACGCTGTAATTAATAATACTGAAATTAATTTTTTCAAAACCATCACCCGATATTATTTTACCCAAGGAAGTGTTAATATGAAAATTAAAAATATTTTTAACATTTTGCTTTGTTGCGTTATGATAATAACAAGTCTTCCTTTCTGCGTTTCAGCTGAAGAACTTGAAATTGTAGAAAGTGAACCATATATCGCTGAATATGAACCGGGAGAAATAGTTATAACTACCTCTGATGAATTAATTGACTCTTCATCAACATTTGTAACTTATGGATCAGATGACTATACTCTCATCAATTTTGAAAAAGAAGAAATCAACTCTGCTGAGGCTCTGAACACATACAATGAAGCTTCCGAGGAAAGAACATATGTTATTGAAGTCGAAGGTGATGTTCTTGAAAAATGCAAGGAACTTGAAAAACTTCCCGGTGTTGAACACGCCGAACCGAATCTTATTTTCCATACAATGGGCTTCACCATGCCGACTGAAATACAGTCCAGCTCACTTTACGCAGAACATATGAAATGGTATTTCGATAAAATGAAAATACCCGGAGCATGGCAGACATTCGAAGCAACCGGTGAAGGCGTTGTCGTTGCAGTAATTGATAATGGTTACAAACTTGACGCAACAGATTTCCCAACCAATCTCTGGACCGATTCAAATGGTAACCACGGTTGGAATACATATAAAAATTCAGCAGATATTTCTCCAATCTACAAGAAGGACGGAACAGCTTTTAATAACACAGCCCATGGTACCCATGTTGCCGGAATCATAGGTGCTCAGGCAAATAATTCCAACATGATCGGCGCTGCTTATAATGCCAAGCTTATGCTTATTAACGCAGCTCACTATATTAATGAAACTACTGTGCCTAACTTCAGCCTTGATGACCTTTTGGATGCAATTAATTATGCAAGAATTAACGGTGCTGATATAATCAATCTTTCCTTAGGTTTGTTGGGTGGTCAGTCAGCTCAGCTGGAAAACTGTATAAATGATGCATATAACGAAGGAATTGCCATAATTGCTGCTGCTGGAAATGACGGTGCGTCAACCACTGTCGCACAAGCAATACCCGCTGCATACGAAAATGTTATCGGTGTTATGGCAAGCGACAAAACAGACCCGTCTCAATTGGCATCTTTTTCAAATTACGACCCTTCTGGTAAGTATTATGATGTTGCTGCTCCGGGATTCCAAATTCTCAGTTGCGCTATAGAAACAGGAAAGGCTATTTATATGAGTGGCACTTCTCAAGCCTCACCTTTAGTTGCTGCCTGTGCAGCTCTCTATTTGTCTGAATATCCGAATGCTACTGTCTCAGAACTATATGATGCAATAAGAAACTCACCTACTGAAAAAGTCAAATCAAATTCCGAAAAAGTCACTAATACTACATACAGATTCAATTTTTTAACTGCTGATAACCTTTTGTTGTACGGAAAAACTGAGCCTGATGTTAACTTTAACCTAAGCACTAATGTCACTTATGACAGATCTCTCGGTTATATTTACGGACTTGATGAAGGTTATACTGATATCACCTCTTATGTGACAATTACTGAAGGTACGGGAACGCTTGAATTCCTGCCAAGTGAAAACGGAAACGGCACAGGATCAGTGCTGAATGTGTACGATATATATGGTGATCTTTTCAAAACTTACAACATTATCATTTTTGGCGATATAAATGGTGATGCCGTTGCAGACGGACAGGATGCTGTTCTGGTCTCGTGCATTTTAAATTATCCTGATTTATTTACCGATCAGCAAAAATATGCTTCAGATGTCGATGCGGACTATACAACAACAGAATATGATTATACCATTATCGCAAATTATGCAATCGGATCTGATTTTGTATACCAAATCAGATAAAACTAAAGGACCGCTTAAACGGTCCTTTTTCTTTGGATAAAAATTTTTCAAGCGCATAAAATAGATTTATAAATACAAAGGTGGTCTATTTATGTGCGGAATTATGGGATATATAGGTGAAGAAAACGCAGTTGATATAATAATAGAAGGACTTGAAAATCTTGAATACAGAGGTTACGATTCTGCAGGAATTGCAATAAATGAAGGTGATGATTTCAAAATAATAAAATGTGTCGGAAGCCCTGCAGGTTTAAGGCAAAAAACTATAGAATTAAAATCGCATATAGGAATCGGTCACAACCGTTGGGCTACTCACGGCTGCGCAAATGAAATCAATGCACATCCACATATCAGCCAAAAAGGCATTTTTTCTGTTGTTCACAACGGCATTATAGAAAATGCTGCTGAGCTTAAAACAGAACTTTTGGAAAACGGATATATCTTCCTTTCCGAAACTGACACTGAAGTGATTGCACACTTATTGGAAGATAATTATCACGGAGATTTGAAAAATGCAGTAAAATCAACCCTATCACGCCTGAAGGGCAGCTATGCACTGGGGATACTGTGCCGTGACTATCCTGACACCATCGTTTGTGCAAAATTTTCCAGTCCCCTTTTTGTCGGAACGGGTCATAATTTTTCCGTCCTAGCCAGCGACATTTCCGCCCTCTCAAAAGACAGTGAACGGATTTTTAGATTAAATGATAACGAAATCGGATTTCTGGAAAAAGAAGGTCTGAAAGTCTTTGATACAGACGGTTGCAGAATAAGAAAAACTGAAATTAAGATAAAGAAATCAGAAAAAAATTCAGATCTTGGCGTATATAAGCACTATATGATGAAAGAAATAATGGAACAGCCTACCGCCATCAGAAGCACACTCAGCGAAATCCTTGACGGTAAAAAAATCCGTCTGAAAGGTCTGCACTGGTCAGCAAACGAACTGAAACAAATTAATAATGTTCAATTTGTCGCCTGTGGTTCAGCATATCATGCCGGTATGGTTGGTGCATATGCCTGTGAAGAACTTTTCAAAAGAAAAAGCACGGCAGAAATCGCATCGGAATACAGATATAAGTATCCTCATATTGATAATAATACCTTAGTAGTCATTATAAGTCAGAGTGGAGAAACCGCTGACACACTTGCAGCATTAAGAATTGCAAAAGAAAAAAACGCTAAAATCATCTCAATAGTTAATGTCGAAAACAGTACAATTGCATCTGAAAGTAACTGCGTAATTATGACAAAAGCCGGCAAGGAAGTTGCAGTTGCTACTACAAAAGCTTACTCGGCTCAGTTGGTGGTTATATATTCTCTCATAATTTATCTTTCTGTATTAACCGGAGAATTAGATAAAAAGACAGCCTCAAGGTATATTGATGAACTGAAGAATATACCCGAGAAAATAGAAACAGTTTTAAGAAAACAGGAAGAGATGAAATCATATGCTGACAAAATACTCAATGCAAACTATATTTGTTTTATAGGTCGTAATTTCGATTATTGCACAGCGCTTGAAGCTTCATTAAAGCTTAAAGAAATCAGTTACATTCCATGTGAAGCTTACGCTTCAGGAGAGCTTAAACACGGGACGATTTCTCTGATTGATGACAAGAGCCTGATCGTAGCGCTTAACAGCTCAGAAAGGCTCAGATTCAAAAATATAAGCAATATAAAAGAAGTTGCAGCAAGAGGTGCTAAAACAATCATCATTTCAGATTCAGATGACAGTGACATTAATATTCCCTCTACTGAAGATCTGTTTACGCCACTTGTTGAAATCATACCTTTACAGCTGATTGCTTACTACACTGCATTAAAAAAAGGATGCGAAATAGATAAGCCCAAAAATCTGGCGAAAAGCGTTACTGTTGAATAAAAGCCGGTATTTTGAAAAATGTTAAAAAAAGTTACAAAAGCCAAAAATATGTAGACAACTGAATAAAAGTTTGTTATAATGAATTTGTCCATTAAATATTTGGAAGGAGATTAATTATGGCAAAATTTTGTGGAAATTGCGGCACAGCTCATGACGATGCCGCAGCAGTTTGTGGAAATTGTGGCGCTCCGTTGCCCGGTGGCTCAAACGGCTTATCAGGAAAAATCAACGGTGCAGGTGTTGCTTCAATAGCAAAGACAGTTGTTAAAAGCAAGGCTTTCAAGATTGCAGTTCCTGCAGTTGCAGGTGTTGCAGTTATTGCGATTGTTTTAGCAATTATTCTTAGCTTTACAGGCTACAAGGGCGCAATCAAAAAGTTTATGGGTGCATATGAAGATCAGGATATTGAAACACTCATCTCTTATGCAAGCGTCATTGCAACTCAGGATAACAAAGAATCAGCTGTTGAGTCTCACAGAAAAGCAATGGAAATGCACTTCAAGCATGTTGAAGAATATTGCGGTGCTGATTTCAAAGTGAAGTATGAAGTCAAAGATAGCAGAGAATTAACAAAATCACAGCTTGCTGACTATAAGGATATTCTTGACAAGCAGCTTAAGATTGACTCTTCAGGAGTTAAAGAAGGCAGATCAGTTAGAATTGAAGTTAAGTATAACGGCGATAAGCGTGAAAAGACTAACACAATCACATTGATAATGCTCAAAGAAAATGGCGAGTGGAAGTTCTATATGCCGGATTATAATCCGTATACATTTGCTGATGATATGCTCGAAGATTATGCCGGTGATTTAAACGAATACTACGGTGATCTCACAAATTATTACTATTAATAATAATTTTAAAACTTAATTAAACCTGATAAAAATTATAACCCTCGGCTTTAAGCCGAGGGTTTATTCTTTAATCTCTTCTCAATGCTTCAATCGGTGTCAGCTGAGCTGCTCTCTTAGCAGGATAAATTCCGAAGAAAATACCTATTGCACTTGAGAAACCGACCGCAATTGCAATTGTTGAAAATTTAACACTTATAGGAATATTCAGATAAGTCGCAACAGCAAAGGCTCCCGAAACACCCAGAATCAATCCTATCAGACCACCAATCAAGCATAGTATCACCGATTCTGTTAAGAACTGGAACATAATTGTAGATGTCTTTGCGCCCAGTGCTTTTCGTATACCTATTTCTCTTGTTCGCTCCGTTACAGAAACCAACATAATGTTCATAACACCAATACCGCCAACAATAAGCGAAATCGCACTAACAGCTGCAATAAAAGTTGTAAAAATATTAATAACAGAGTCGAGTAAATCAATATATGTTGCCATTATACTGAGTGTATAAACCGAATCATCAAAACTACCATGCCTTGTTTTAATGATATTAAGGGCAGACTCACCAACATTCTGTAAATCTGCACCATCCTCAGTTATAAAGAAAATCTGTGAATACTGATCCACTTTGTTGTTAAGCTGAGAATTCAGGCTGGACGGTATACCAATCATTGCCATACTCATTCCGCCCATCATCTGCGACATATCCATTGAGCTTGCCTGTTCTTCAGAAAGCTGCATCATATCAGCCATATCAACAATGCCGATAATCTTTAACGGAACAGTTTTTTCATTAACAGTATAATTTATTGTCTCGCCAACGCAATTTTCCCTACCGAACGCATCTTTAGCTGTAAGGGTGCTGATAACGCAAACCAGTTTCCCCTGCTCATACTCGGTCTTAGTCCAGGCACGGCCATATTTTGTTGAAATATTATTTATACGGAATACATCTTCGTTTCCTGCTATTGTAAAAGTGAAACTGTTATAATCTTTAGTATCAATCTGACCGAACGAATACTCATATGGAGAACAGTATCTGACATTATCAAGGTTTCTGATAGCATTAACATCAGCTTCAGAGAGATAATGTGACGGTTCAGCTTTAGTGGTATTGACCATAATCTGAATCGCATTAGAACCCATATCTTCAATCATGCCAACAATGTAATCTCTACCTGCATCACCAACAGTTATAATAGCAATAACCGAAGCGACACCGATAATTATTCCGAGCATTGTAAGCAAAGATCGCATCATATTGGTTTTGATACTGAAAACAGCTATTCGTATGTTTTCTCTAATATCCACAATACTGACCTCCGCTTATTTAGCTTCGACACTTGCTCCCTCTTCAAGACCAAATGTATTTTTAATGAGAATATCTTCTTCAGAAACACCGGAAAGTATCTGATAATGAGTATCACTCGATATACCCAATTCAACATTTTTCTTTACAGCTTTTCCGTCTTCAAGAACATATACAAAAATATCCTCGCCATCAATACAAATTACCTCTACAGGAACAACAAGTGCATTTTCTACAGTATCAGTAATAATAGAAATCTGAACATCAACGCCGACAATTACAGATTCATCAACATTATCTAATGTAATCTGAGCAGGAATAACACTTGAAGAAGTTGTTCCACCCATTATAGAGCCGATATTAAGACCGTTTGAAGAAGTAGCAACTGCGCTTATATAAGACACTTTACCATCAAGTTCATTGCCACTTGCAGGTTTAATGATTACATCCTGGTCAATATCAACTTCAAGAACATCATACTTGCTCAAAGAAATATCAGCAACAAGAGGATAATACATGATCTTAATTGCAACCTGTCCCTGTCCCATAAAAGAAGAAAGCAAAGAAGTAATGTCCATTCCTGAAGTTGCAGCAGAAAGAATGCTTGTTATATCAATCTGAGATGAAGACTGACCAGCTTTGATTGTTCCTTCCGGAGTAATATTCACTTCGGTTACTATTCCCTTTTCAGAAGCAATCCAGCCTTTTTTCATAGCTTCAATCTGTGCTTGTGCTGTAAGATAAGATTCTTCTGCCTTGTCAGCTATTGTCTTGAAGGTTGAAACATAAGTTTCATCAGACTGAAGTTCAAGAGTTGCAAGCTGAGCCTTAAGCTGAATAAGACTCATTTCAGCTGACATAAGCTCAGAAGACTGAGTCATACCGTTAAATGCAGACAAATCAAAGGACCCGTTTGAACCTGCAATTACACCAAGATTATCAAGCAAAGATAACAGATCGTTGTCTGAGCTTCCGGAATTCATAAATCCGGATAAGATTTTGCGAGCCTCTTCTTCAGTATAATCAACACCAAAAAGCTTAGCTATACCAATAAATCTTTCAACTATCTCGTCAGGAACAGCAGGATTATTCTGTACAGAAGAATCCGCGCCAGCATTCTGTGTTTTTTCAGTCAACCTGGCGATCTCAGTTTCAAGTTCTTTTATCTGCTCCTTAACCTCTGCGATCTTAGTTTTAGCAGACTTAGCTGTATCCTGAGCGGTCTTATATGCAGATTCAGCTTTATCGTAAGCTTTCTTTTTCTCATTAAGTGCCTCATCAAGAGAAGATAAATCAAAAGTAGCGATTATATCGCCTGCTTCTACTATATCGCCTTCTTTAACATTGAGCTTCGTAACCTTTACACCGTTCGGTAAAGAAAACAAGTCCTGTGAAGCTGCAGATATTGTGCCCGATGTGTCAAGAGTTTCACTGATCGTTTGCTTTGAAGCTTTGACAGTTTCGACTTCAAGCTTCTCTTCAGGCTTAAAAGCAACATAACACACGCCCGCTGCAATCGCCAACACAAGAACAATAGAAACAATAATTCGTTTCATTTTCTTGCTCAACTTTTTCTTTTTCATAACATAACCTCTTTCGTGCTAAAAATATAATATATGAATATAGATATATTAAATACTGGTTGGTGATATATATGAATAAAATAATATCTGTTGCAATAGTTCCCTTGCTTCTGATTGTTCTATCGTCCTGCAAAACAGAATCAGCTAAAGATATCAATGAGCTGATTAAAACACTGAATACAGAATATGGGTACACATTTACAACAAAAGATTTTATTATAGAAAAAAGAGAAAACGCTGTATATCATCATATTACAGATAACGGCTCACTTCTCTCATTGTATTCTAACAAAGAAAACGAAATAATTCAATGTACACTTTCAAGTTTTGATATAAATAATCAAGAAAATTCAGAATTAATTATAAATATAGGAATAATTTTATTAAAACAGGAACAAAAGGTAATAAAAAGTATGCTCTACACAGCTGAAGAAAAAGGAAAGTGTGTAAAAGACGGCTGGAACATCGCAATTATTAAAAACAAAAAATTTGTGACATATCTGATTAATCGTGCAAACAGTGAAATTAATAATAATAATTTGCCAACTATAAAATCAAACGACTAATATTCTATCATAAAGTAAAAATCAATTTGTTACAAAATAATTAAATTTAGTAAAAAGAAAAAAGGTGATGGAAAACCATCACCTTTAACTTTACGAAAATTAACCTCTGAAACCTGTATCCGGGATCGGATCGGGCTCAACAGGAACTTCAGGAGCTGAATAGTAAATGCCAAGAACAGCATTTGCAATTGTGCTTTCAGAAATAGCATTGTTAAGCTCTTCTGAGTTAACACCAGCATCCTCAAGGAAAGAGTCGATTACATCACGGATTGCACCTGTATCCTGAAGATCAGAAACTTCGAAACCAGCGCCGTTAACATACTGCTCAAGAGCACCAAGCAAAGAAACGATATCGTCGCTTGTTGAACCTGTTGTGATAGCCTCAACGATTTCTTCTGCCTTTTCCTGTGCAAACTCATCGTTAGCGAGCTCGCCAGCAAGATCTTCAATCGGACTTGCTTCGTCTTCAGTAACAACTACTACATCTTCTGTAAGAGCTGCTTCCTCAGCACAAACTGAATAAGCAACAGTTGCACAGAGAACTACTGAAAGAAGAATTGCTAAAAACTTTTTCATTGATTATCTTCCTTTCTAAAAATTCATACCTAGCAACAACATTATATCTCACCAAAAGATATATGTCAAGCAAAAATCACAAAATATATGTGCATTTTTTGCAAATAATACACTAAATAAGCTTTTATTGGCCTTTCTGGAATCTATCTTCATCGTAATAACGCCAGTTGACAGTTACTTTCTTACCGCTTACTGAATAGCACTCATAATTCTTATAAGTCGATGTGCTTCTCTCTTTGAAGCCTCTTTCTTCAAGACCGTTAAGGAAAAGTTCCATCATCTCAGTAGTCGGGAATTCTATTGTTCCTCTCATAACAAGAGTTGTTCTGTCACTGTGTTTTTCAAGAACAGCATTTTCAAAAGCAGCTGCCCACCAACAACGCCTGCGACCAAAATCAATTCTTTTAACCGGCTCAGCATCAGTTGATTTTTTATACTGCCACAATTCCATCGAGCAATACATAGCATCCTTATCGTCAACGGATTTAAAATGTTTCTTTTCACCAACACTTGCATCAAGAGGCGCATTAGTCGGAGAAGAAGGTTTATCGTTATAATAGAAACCTATTTCACAACCGACCGAAGCCATTGCATACTCGCCCTTCCAGAACTCAATAAGCCAGTCTTTGTTGTCGTATGTAAAGTAGACACGGATTGTATCGAGATAGAAGTTAGCAAGACCGGCAAAATTATCATATGCCTTGTTAAAACCGAATTTACGCTGAATTGCCAAAGCATTGTAAACAGATGTTGTAGTGCTTGAGCTAGTCGTCGTAGTGGTTGTTGTGGTTGTAGAAGACGGTAACGTCATCGGAGGCTGAGTCGGATTAGTTGCAGATGTAGGCGTGGTTGCAGTCGGATCAAAATAAACCGAAGAAGGATTATAAAGAACCGAGTTGCCCATACCATCTACAAGATATGACTGTCCATCAGGGCCGACAACAATCTGAGAATTCTGCGTATAGCCACCGTTAGGATCAACATTAATATTTATCTTATCGTCTTTTTTTGCATTAAGCTCTTCAGGTTTCTCCATCTTCGAACAGCCTGTCATCGCAATTGAAAACAATAAAATAAGTACTGACAGCAAAGCCAAAATTCTTTTGTTTGTATCGTTCTTTTTCATTAATTTTTCTCCAATATATATATTTTCACATTATTATAGCACATATTTTCAGACTTTACAATATACAAATAATGTTAAAAGTTGCCTGCTTTCTCGAGCATTTCCCGTGCACTCTGAAGCTGAAGATCAGTAATCTCGATTCCACCCATGATTCTTGCAATCTCTTCCACTCTGTTTTCATTCAACAAAGATTTAACCTGAGTGTAGGTTTTACCGTCTCTTACTGACTTGCTGATAAACAAGTGAACATCACCCTGTGCAGCAATCTGAGCAAGATGTGTAACACATATAACCTGTCTGCCTTCTGACACCTGGTGTAATTTCAAGGCTATTTTCTGTGCAGCCCTACCACTGACACCTGTATCAATTTCATCAAAAATCATCGTGCCGATATTATCTGCATCAGCAAGTACATTTTTAATTGCGAGCATTATTCGTGAAAGCTCGCCACCGGATGCAATTTTTGCAAGAGGTTTCGGAAGCTCACCGGCATTTGCAGAAATGAGAAACTCAATTTCATCAGCACCGTTTTCATTAAGAGCGGTTTCGTTTCTGGACACGACAAAAGAAACATTTGGCATATCAAGAAACTCAAGTTCCTCTGAAATCAAACTACTGAGTTTTTTGCCGGTTTCAATTCTGACATTTGTTAACTTCTCGGCAAGAACTGAAGTCTCCAAAGTAAGCTCTTCAGCTCTGAGAGTCAACAATCGGATTTTTTCATCAGAAAAAGTGATATTGTCAAGCTCTTCCCTCGCACTTTCGAGATAAGAAATTATATCTTCTTCAGTTTCACCATATTTTCTTGAAAGTCTGTAAAGCAAATCTAACCTTGACTCTATTTCGTCAAGCTCATATTCGTTAACATCAAGCTCAGAAAGCTTATCTCTGAGCGTTTCTGCAACATCATCAATCTCATATTTAATATTATTAAGCTGCTCAAGAACAGGAGTTAATGCCGAAAAATAAGGTTCCGCTTTTTCTACCTCATAAACAGCTTCAGATATACAGTCATAACCACCGTTATCAGATTTTAAAATGCTATAAGCCGAATTGACTGCATTCAGAATTTTCTGAGAGTTATTTATAAAATTTTTTCTTTCAGTTAATTCTTCTCGTTCACCTACAGTGATATCAGCCATTTCGATCTCATCAATCTGATATTTAAGAAGATCTATTCTGCGTTCTTTTTCACTTTCATCCGTTCTGAACGACGCAAGCTTTCTGCGAACATCACAAAGCTCAAAGTATGACTTTCTATAGCTTTCAACAAGTTCATCACAATCAGCAAAAGCATCAATAAAATCACAATGCTTGTCAGGATTAAGCAAAGCCTGATTATCGTGCTGTCCGTGAATATCAAGAAGCTCTCCGGTAACAGCCTTAAGCATATTTACAGTAACCGGCGTACCGTTTATCCTGCAAACATTTCTGCCGTCACGGTTAATCGTTCTGTTAACAATAAGAACATCATCTTCACAATCAATGCCGTTTTCTTCAAGAATTATTTTAGCAGAATCAGATATTTCTTCAAACACAGCATAAACCTTTGCACTGTCTGTCCCGGTTCTGATTATATCCCTTGAAGTTCTTTCACCGAGAATTGCATTGATAGAATCAATGATTATTGATTTACCGGCACCTGTTTCACCCGTAAGAACATTCAGACCGCAACCGAACTCTATCGCAGCACTTTCAATTATGGCAACATTTTCAATTTTTAAACTCGTAAGCATATTACCACATCCGCAAATTATTTTACCAATCTGTCAATAGAATTTTTCAGTTCCTTGGCAAGCTGTTCAGTTCTGCAGAGAGCGAAAATAGTATCATCGCCTGCAATAGTACCGACAAGCCCTTCCCACTGCATATTATCAAATGTCGCACAAGCAGCCTGAGCCATACCGGTATAGCATTTAATCACAACAGTATTAATAGCATAATCGCATGAAATTACAGAATGTGAAAAAATCGCATTGAACTTTGAAAGGTATTCGTCCGTTTCACTTTTTCCTTCAACATATTTGTATGAACCCTTTTTATCCATCTGCTTGACAAGTCGAAGCTCTTTGATATCTCGCGAAACCGTTGCCTGAGTGGCATCAAAACCGTTCTCACGGAGTTTTTCCATAAGTTCTTCCTGTGTACCTATATCATATCTGCTGATAAGTTTAAGTATCATGCTGTGTCTTTTCTTTTTCATACTACCTCTCCTTACAGTCTTCGCTGTTCAAGCTTACTGTTTAATATTTCAAGGAATGTTTCATTTTTGATTCTTATAAATTCACCGTAAACATCTGCTTTTTGTACAAGCACATAGTGTCCCTGAGGAACAACCACAGTATCCTCACCGTCACAAGAAAGACCAAGCTCAGCAGAAACCGGAGAATAAAGTTTAAAAACAGAATCGGGTTTAAAAATCAGTGCCCTGGAAAAAAGAGAATGGGTACATATCGGCGTCAATAACACACTCTCAATCTGCGGATCAACGACCGGTCCGCCTGCCGAAAGACTATATGCAGTTGATCCGGTGGGTGTTGAGATAATAATGCCGTCTGCAGTATAACAGTTAAGAAGTTTTCCATTATGTTCAACCGAGATATCCTCCATTTTAATCTGCATACCCCTTGCTACAACTACATCATTAACACAGTAACAGGTTTTTAAAACTTTGCCATCAGCATTGCATACATCCGCTTTAAGCATCATTCGTCTGTCATTTTCATAATTACCGTCAATCAGGTTTTTGAGCATATCGAGCTCTGTAGGTTCAAGTCCGGCCATAAAAGCTATTCGGCCGGCATTGATACCAAGAATAGGTTTACCGGCTTTAGCTGCATGAATGAATGTACCATCACCACCTACAGCAATTATAACATCACATTCAGCAATCATATCATCATATGCTAAAAACCGGGCAGTGGTATCCTTAAAATACTCTTTTTCATCTTCTCTGACTATGTAATCTGCATTAAGTGCTTCCAGAGTTTTACAAACTTCAAGAGAAACGCTCAAAGCATTTTTTCTTGTCAGGTTTGGAAGTAAAGCTATTA
>JAZORX010000177.1:0-3647 GCA_045656845.1 Acutalibacteraceae bacterium
TCTATCCGCAGGGGTATGCCGGTATTGCGAGTTTTGCTTCTACTATGAACGGCGTGAATTTAGTTGCGGATATTGGAAATGGCACGATGAACGTACTGTATATGATTAACGGCAGACCGCAAGCCGGCAAGATATATACCGAGAAATTTGGGACCTATCAATGTACCCTCGCTGTCAGGGAGATGTTTATGCAGAAAACTCAGCGTGAGATTAACGATGCTATCATCGAAGAAGTGCTTATCACGGGTTCTGCAAATATTGCTCCCGCCGATCAAAAGATTATCCGCAGTATCGCTATGGATTATGTGAGAAACATTTTCCGCCGTCTGCGTGAGCACGGTTATGACGAAGGCACTATGATGCTGTACGTCACCGGCGGTGGCGGTTGCCTTGTGAAGAACTTTTATAAGCTCAACGCAGACCGAGTAAAGTTCGTAGACGATATTTCTGCTGCCGCAAAAGGCTATGAGTATATGGCAGAGATTCAGCTTAAATCGGGTGTGACGGTATGAGTGATTACCGAATCAACGTAAGATTCCACGAGGATGTTCTTGCCGAGCGTAAAGCCGCCGAGCATCTTAAAACTTTGAAAAAGTCCCGCAACAAGTTTATTATGGATGCCGTTATAGCTTATATGAATAATGAAACATCCGACAGTGATTTACTCGAAAATATACGACAGATATTTCGTGAGGAGGTTCAAGCGGTGGCGGTGGTATCAACCCCGCCTACCGCAGTAACCGTTACAACCGAACTTACCGAAGAACAAGAGGAAGAAAACAAGCGAAACATCCTTGAAGATTTGGATATGTTCGGATGAGCCAAAAGGGCGAATTATGGCTCAAATAAACATTTTCGCCACCTATATTGTGCCAAAATGGCTCAATAGATTGTTTCTGTTATATGTATACGGTGCAAGTCACGGAGAATGTAGGGCATACGCTTAAATAGCGTGTGTCTTACACCGTAACAAGCAGGACATTTGGGCGCCCAAATGTCAGCTCCGCCCCAAGTAATCAGGGCGGAAACTTTAGGGGCGAACCCCTAATACCCCATTTGAAAGGATGATTGAATGAAAAGACAAGAAACACGCATTTTTGCCCGCATTACTCAAAAGGAAAAAGAGCGTATAAACGACCTTGCTAAACAATGCGGACTTACAACAAATGAATATCTCCGTCAAAGAGCATTAGGATACGAACCGCACACGGTTCCTCCCGATGCTCTTTTTCATTTCTGCGAAAAGGTAGATGCTTTAATTGAATCTACATTTTCTGCGGAAGTAAATAAAGCGGCGATGACTTTACTCAAAGAAATAACAAAAGAAATTATCTTACCGAGAAAGGAGGACACCCGCCGATGGCAACCACAGGCTTTTGGCCCGTCAAAGGACGATTAAAGGAAGTAATCGACTACGCTAACAATCCTGATAAAACCACCGCAAAGGAAT
Source organism: Acutalibacteraceae bacterium (assembly GCA_045656845.1). Classification (GTDB taxonomy): domain Bacteria; phylum Bacillota; class Clostridia; order Oscillospirales; family Acutalibacteraceae; genus CAG-488. Next base: position 1,451 of record JAZORX010000177.1, read on the forward strand.
ATCTTGATGAGGATTTGTATGCGGCGATTCGTTACGTGGAAAATGATGATAAAACCGACCAAACGATGTATGTTTCGGGAATTAACTGCTCCAAGCATAACGCCTATAACGAAATGATTGCCGTTAAGCGCCGTTTTGGTGAACGTGGCAAGAATATTGCTTATCACGGGTTTCAGAGTTTTGCTCCCGGTGAGGTTACTCCCGAAGAAGCACACAGCATAGGCAAAGAAACCGCACGGCGTATGTGGGGAGCTCAATATCAAGTGGTGGTTACTACCCACCTTAACACCGATAAAATCCACAACCATTTTGTGTTAAACAGCGTTTCCTTTAAGACGGGTAAAAAGTTTAGGAATGGTATCGGGGATCGTCTTGAGCTTCGCAAGATTTCTGATGCCATTTGCGCCGAAAGAAATAAATCGGTTATTCAAGGCAACAAGTTTTATAGCAATAAAAAAGAATATTGGATAAAGAAAAACGGTGGTATGACCCATAGAGCTGTGCTTCGCAAAGACATTGACTCAATTATTAAGAACTCAACATCGTGGACTTATTTTAAACAAAACCTAAAAGGCTACGGATATGAAATCGTAAGGAACGATGATTACAAACACATTTCTGTTAAGGCGGTGGGATGGAAACGTCCTGTTCGCCTTGATTCACTTGGTGCGAACTACACCATAGAGGCTATCGAAAGAAGAATGGAACACAATCTCCAAACCGTGAATTATGCCGCTATTTACAAAATACGAAAAAGCCCTTTGTTACAGTTAGAACGAGAACTCGAATTTAATATTAACCACTCTCACGACACAGCCACTATTTTGGTAGATACCGTATTTTATATTATTCTGCAACTCCTAAAACTCACAAGGGACATTGATGCTTGGGGCGATGGCGGTCAGGCACACTCACCATTACTGCGAGAAGCCTTAACCTTTGAAAAGCAACTTGAAAAGGAATACTTTTTCCTTAAAAACAACAATATCCACACAGTCGGAGAACTCACAATTTACTGCCGTGAAAAGGAAACTGAAATTGCCGCACTTGAAGCCGAAAGGTCTAAAATTCGCAACAGTAACCGCCGTCCTAAGACACCGCAAGAACGCCAAGAAAAATTACACGCCGCAAGGGAGATTACAAAGAAAATCAACCCCTTGCGAGAACAACTTAAAATGGCAGACTCCGCCTTGGAGCGTTTTCCGAAGGTTTGGGATTTGCTTAAAACCGAACACGACATTGAAATGGAAATGGAAGCACGTAATAAAACAAAATCGAAAGGATATGAAAGATAATGAAAAGTACCAAGAAAATTATTGCAATTGATAAATTACACGCATTTGAAAACCACCCCTACAAAGTTCAAGACAACGAGGAAATGGAATCCCTTGCTGAAAGCATTAAGGAACACGGAATTGTTTCTCCCGTTATTGTTCGACCGCTTGAAAACACCACAGATGAATATGAGATCATATCCGGGCACAGACGGGTTATGGCAAGCAGAAAGGCAGGGATTACAGAAGTCCCTGCCTTAATTGTTCCCCTTGACCGTGATGGTGCGGCGATTGTGCTTGTGGATAGTAACCTCCACCGAGAGCATATTCTACCAAGCGAAAAAGCCTTTGCTTATAAGCTAAAAGCGGATGCCTTAAATCATAAGGGACAGGCCTGTGGACAAGTTGGCCACAAGTCAAGAGATGATATTTCGGATACTGATAGCGGCAGACAAGTTCAGCGCTATATCCGCCTTACTAATCTCATCCCCGAAATTCTGCAATATGTGGATGATGGTCGCATTTCATTCACTCCCGCCGTCGAGCTTTCCTTTCTCAACGAACAGGAACAGCAAGACCTTTTAGAGCAAATTGAACAAAACGATTGCACCCCGTCGCTCTCGCAGGCTTGCAGATTTAAAAAGATAAGCCAAGCAGAGGGTCTTACCCCCGAAATCATTGCTGAAATTATGAGTGAGGAGAAGGCGAATCAGCGAGAAATGTTTAAAGTGCCGATGAAAGATATTTGTAAATTTATCCCTAAAGGCTATGAACAACAAACGAAAGATTTTGTGATGAAAGCTTGTGAACATTACTACAAATATTTAATTCGTCAGCACAATCATGATGAAAGGTAAGGTGAGCCTATGGAGAAATGCGAAATTATTGATTACTCCAAGATAGAGCTACCTGATGAACTTCTC
>JAZORX010000178.1:0-5820 GCA_045656845.1 Acutalibacteraceae bacterium
GATATGCTCGGTCAGGCTCGTCAGGTTAAGATTTCTAAGGAAAACACAATCATCGTTGACGGTGCAGGCGACAAGACAGAAATCGCAAACAGAGTTGCACAGATCAAGACTCAGATTGAAACAACAACATCTGATTTCGACCGTGAAAAGCTTCAGGAAAGACTTGCAAAGCTTGCAGGCGGTGTTGCTGTTATCCGCGTTGGTGCTGCAACTGAGACAGAAATGAAGGAAAAGAAGCTCCGCATCGAGGACGCTCTTGCAGCTACAAAGGCAGCTGTTGAAGAAGGTACTGTTGCAGGTGGTGGTGTTGCTCTTCTTAACGCAATTCCTGCTGTTAAAGCTCTTCTTGACGCAACTGAAGATGCAGACGAGAAGACAGGTATCAAGATCGTTCTCAAGGCACTTGAAGAGCCTGCTCGTCAGATCGCTGCAAACGCAGGTCTTGAGGGCTCAGTTATCGTCAACACAATCATGACAAGCGACAAGGCAGGCTGTGGCTACAACTTCGCAACAGGCGAGTTTGTTGATATGTTTGAAGCAGGTATCCTCGACCCGACAAAGGTTACACGTTCAGCTCTTCAGAACGCGTCAAGCGTTGCTTCAATGGTTCTCACAACAGAATCACTCGTTGCTGACAAACCCGACCCGGCAGCAGACGCAGCTGCAGCAGCTGCTATGGCAGGCCAGGCAGGCGGAATGTATTAATTCCAAATAAAACTTTTTCAACAGGTTGTGCCGATAGGTGCAACCTGTTTTTTTGACAAAACAAGGATATTTTACATTTTTTCCCGTATCTGTGTTTACTTTTCCTGCAAAAGTTGGTAAAATGATTTTATCAATGTTCTGAGGTGATATTTTATGAGTAAAAAATTAGGCGTTGCAATCATCGGTTGCGGTAACATTTCAGGTTCACACATTCCGAATTATCTTAAACTCGATAATGTTGAAGTAAGATATTTCTGCGACATTATCCCCGAGAGAGCAGACAGAGCCGTTGAAAAGTACGGTTGCGGTACTGCTGTATATAATTATAAAGAGCTTCTCGGCAAGGACGATATTGATATAGTTTCTGTCTGCACACACAACGATTTCCACGCTCCTATTTCAATCGACTTTATGCGTGACGGCAAGGATGTTCTCTGCGAGAAGCCTGCTGCAAGAACCGTTGAAGAAGCTCTCGAAATGCAGAAGGTTGCTAAGGAAACAGGCAGAATGCTTCAGATCGGTGTTGTTAACCGTTTCTGCGACAATGTTAACCATGTGAGAAAGCTCATTGCCGATGGCGAACTCGGCGAGGTTTATCAGGTTTATGTAAGCTTCCGTGCTCACCGTTCAATTCCCGGCCTCGGTGGCGACTTCACACAGAAGGCTAAATCAGGTGGCGGTGTTCTCATCGACTGGGGTGTTCATTACCTTGACCTTACACTCTACTGCCTCGGCGACCCGACTCCTCTCACCTGCTCAGGCGAAGCTTACTGCAAGCTTGGCAAGGATATGAAAAACTATGTTTACACAGGTATGTGGGCAGAAGATTCTTCAGATAAAGAAAACGGCACATACGATGTTGACGATTTCGTTTCAGGCTTCATCCGTACAACAGGCGCAAACATCACATTCAACGGTGCATGGGCGCAGAACATCGGCCAGTCAGAAACATTTGTTGACTTTATGGGTACAAAAGCAGGTGTTCGTCTCTACTATGGCGGCAAGTTCACTATGTACTCAACACTCAACGGTATGCTTACAGAAATCAAGACTGACTTTGCTACAACAGGCTTCGACTACTTTGCTGAAATCAAAGCATTTGTTGAATCTGTTGAAACAAGAGAACCGAATCAGGCAAATATAGACAAAGCAATCCTTACATCAAAGCTTCTTGATGCTATTTACAGATCATCTGACGAGCAGAAAGAAATCATTTTATAATACGGAGGACTTTTAAAAATGGAAACCAGAATTTTTGAAAATGCAGAAGAAATCGCAGTTGCTGCTGCTGAACTTTACAAAGAGCTTATCAATGCAAAGCCGAATGCTGTCCTCGGTCTTGCAACAGGTGCAACTCCCGTTCCTACATACGAGAATCTTATCAAGATGTATGAAAACGGTGAAATCAGCTTCAAGGATATAACAACATTTAACCTTGACGAGTACTGCGACCTTGACAAGAACGATAAAAACAGCTACTACACATTTATGCACGAAAACCTTTTCTCAAAGGTTGACATCGACGAGAGCAAGGTTAACTTCCTTGACGGCAACGCACCTGACTGCGATGCAGAAAGCAAGAGATATGCTGAGGCTATCAAGGCTGCAGGTGGAATCGACCTTCAGCTTCTCGGCATCGGCACAAACGGCCACATCGCTTTCAATGAGCCTGCCGATGAATTCACAGACGAAGCTTTCAAGGTTACTCTTACGCAGAGCACAATCGACTCCAACCAGAAGTATTTCGGCGATACACCGATGCCGAGATATGCAATGACAATGGGTATCGGCTCAATTATGCGCTCAAAGAAGATCCTTCTCATCGCTACAGGTGAAGCAAAGGCTGACGCAGTCAAGGCTCTTCATTCAGGCGAAGTTACACCGAGAATCCCCTGCTCAATCCTTAATCAGCACGATGATGTTATCATTATGCTTGACAAGGCTGCAGCAAAACTCCTTTAATATCATAAAACCATCGCCGCCTTATGCAACACATAAGGCGGTTTTTGTTTTTTATCTTTTGCTTTATAACAGCGATATTTCGTCAAACTGATGATTTTGTACTATAATTGTTGCGTTTTCTAACGCAATATGATATACTCCTTAAGAATAAATTTTTGGAGAGGTATCTTTATGAAACCAATGAAGGCAAATGTTGCAGGCAGAAAATGCCCCGTACTCCCCGATTTTAAAACAACAAAAGAAATTGTTCTCTACGGTGCTCAGGCAGGTGGAGACAAGCTGCAGTATAAATTTTATAACTTCAAAGACGAAGTTGAAAGCAAAACCTTCAACGAGGTTAACTATGAATTCAGAGGTATCGGCGAATACCTTTACAAAAAAGGTCTTGCAGGCAAGAAGGTTGCAATCCTCAGTGAAAACTGCTACTACTGGGTTGCTTGTTACTTCGCTGTTATCACAGGTAACATGACTGTTATCCCCATGGACCCGAAGCTTCCCGATGAAGACCTGACGGACGTTATCGTAAGAAGTGACTGCGACGCTATCATCTATTCAAAGGATTTCAAGTCTTCAATCGAAATGATGAAGAAGACAGAAGGCGTTGTACTCACAGAGTACATCAAGCTTGAAGATTACTATGACATTATCGAAGAGGGCCACGCATACGCAAAGGAAACAGGCAAGAGTTACCTCGACGAAGAGGTTAATCCCGATGATGTTGCTTTCATCGTTTATACATCAGGTACAACAGGAAAGAGCAAGGGCGTTATGCTCACTCAGGGCAGCGTTGCAGCTGACGCTCTCGCAGGTGTTAAAACCGCTCCGAGCGGCCATGCAATCGGCTTCCTTCCCCTTCACCATACATATTCATGGGTAAGTGCTCTCTTCACAGGCTGTCTGCTTTCAGAGTGGGGCTTCATCTGCAGAAGCATCAAGGATATCCAGAAAGACCTTGCAGATTATCATCCGCACAACTTCGCAGGTGTTCCACTTGCTGTTGAAACAATTTATAAGAAAATCTGGTTCACAGCTAAGAAGACAGGCAGAGACGAGGTTCTTAAGAAGGGTCTTAAAATCAGTAACTTCCTTATGAAGCTCGGCATTGATAAGAGAAGAAAGATTTTCAGCACAATCATCGATAACCTCGGTGGTGAGCTTGCTCTCATCATCTGTGGCGGTGCTTATCTTGATGAAAAATACGAGCGTGGTATGTACGATATGGGTATTCATATCGTTAACGGCTACGGTATCACAGAGTGTTCACCTGCTATCACAGCTAACAACCCCGACCACTTCAAGTTCGGCAGCTGCGGTACCCCCCTTGAGTGTAACGAAATCAAGATCAACGAGCCTGACGAAGACGGTGTTGGCGAAATTTATGTTCGTGGCAAAAATGTTATGAAGGGATACTACAAAGATCCTGAAGCAACAGCTGCAGCATTCGACGGTGAATGGTTCAAGACAGGCGACTATGGCTACATCGACGAGGACGGCTTCCTCTTCTTCCGTGGAAGAAAGAAGAACCTTATCGTTCTGAGCAACGGCAAGAATGTTTCTCCCGAAGAGATTGAAGACAAGCTTTCAACTATCGAATATGTTAAGGAAGTTGTCGTTTACGACGAGGACGGTTTCATCACAGCTGAATTCTTCCTCGACACGCTCGAGGTTCCCGACGCTAAGGACAGAATCAAGGGTGATGTTAACGAGATCAACAAGAAGCTTCCCGGCTACAAGCAGGTTGCTAAGGTCAAGACCCGTGACACCGAATTCCCCAAGACAACAACTCTCAAAATTCTCAGAAACAACAGAGACAAATAATATTTCAAAGACCGAGGAGAAATCCCCGGTCTTTTTCGTTTTACATAAAAGTATCCATAATGTTATTTGCCGTCTTCATTGCTTTGTTTGCCATCTTTTTATAGTTCATCTTTTTTGAGTTTTTCATTGAACCTCCGATGAGTGCCGTTGCACCGCCGACAAGCATTCCGACGCCGATACCCTTCATAACATTTGAAGTCGTTGTTTTCATTAAAAATCCCTCCTCAAAATTATTCTTTGCGAAAGAGAGAACAATATTCTTTGTTGCTTTTTTCAAGTAATATTGATATAATAGCCGTTAGATGAATTCGGAGATGATAATTTTGGAAAAGCAGAAAAAAATTGCATTGATTAACGATATGTCCTGCGTCGGAAGATGTTCGCTGACCGCTGCTCTTCCGATTATTTCTGCCTGTGGTTTTCAGGCTGTACCTTTGCCGACGGGGATTTTTTCCACCCAATCGGAATTTGACGGTTTCGTCTGTGCTGACCTGACAGATAAAATGCAGCTTTTCGCTGACCATTGGCAGAAAATTGGTATGCGTTTCGACGCTATTTACACCGGCTATCTTGCAACAAGAGAGCAGGCAGAAATCGTTAAAAGATTTCTCATTGATTTCAAAAAAAGCGACACTCTCTGCATCGTTGACCCCGTTATGGGCGACAACGGCAATTTCTACAGTCAGATTGACGAAAGCTTCATTTCAGAGATGCGTTTTCTCTGCGCTATGGCAGATGTCATCACACCTAATGTTACGGAGGCTGAAATGCTCGCAGGCGTTGAATGCACTCAGGCACCGTACACTCAGGAGCATATAAAGGAGCTTCTCATAAGCCTTCGCAACCTCGGCACGGGTCGTATTGTTATAACGGGAATCGAAAGCCCCGACGGGCAGATAGGCTGTGCCGTTTATGACAGCCATACAAGAAAAGCAAATATGTTTTTCACCCCGAAGGCTGAGGGTCGTTTCCCGGGCGCAGGCGATGTTTTCGCTTCGTCGCTCGTTTCTGCGATTATGAACGGTAAGGAATTTACGGATGCCGTGCAGATTGCGATGTCCTTTACCTGCGACTGTGTTGAAAAAACAGCACTGGCAGATGAGCAGAGAGGTTTCGGGCTTCAGTTTGAGACCCAGATAGATAAACTTATAAAAGTGGTGAAATAATGGCAACTCTCAATATCGTTCTTGTTGAGCCCGAGATTCCTCAGAACACGGGAAACATCGCACGCACCTGCGCTGCAACGGGTACAAGACTTCACATCATTGAGCCGATGGGCTTTAAAATTGACGATAGAAAATTAAAAAGAGCAGGCCTTGATTACTGGCATATGCT
>JAZORX010000179.1:0-31419 GCA_045656845.1 Acutalibacteraceae bacterium
AATATTATTATTGCAAAAATTGGGCCACGAGTTCCGAAAACAAAAGAAACCGCAGATGCAGAAAGAGCAACAAACCAATTTTTTATTCCCTTATTAGTAATCGCCCAATAAATTAGATACATTATACTCGGTAGTATATCATATGATGCACTCATATTATCGGTTTCCAATGCTCGTCCGGTTCCTAACTTGTACAACTGATACACAAACATCGTGATAACGCCAATCAAGGACGCCCAAAACAAATCTCGCTTAGTTTCTTCATGGTCATATATAACACCAACAAAGTATAAAGGAACAGCAAGACCAAAAATCCTCCATAATTCAACATTTATATACGATGAACTGTCAGGATATATCAGTAGCGTCATAACAACAACTAAAACGATCGATAATACGAACAATATATCCGGAATCCGCACTTGTCTGATAATATACGGCCACGATAACAAGAACAAAGAAATAAACAAAAACGGAACTATGTAACCTGAAAATCGACTAAAAAATGGTAATCTTTCAAGGAATTCTGTTGCATATTTCAATATTGTATGCTGTGACCAGAATACCAGAACTAAAATCCGGAACATAAACTTAGGCGTTATAGATGGCATATTAAATTTTAATGAAACGCCCATATTATCGCTCCTTTTATGATTTGTGCTTTAATTTCTATTCAATAATAAAATCCAATATTTTTTTAGTTTGTGCTTTATAGTTTTTATTCTCTAAAACAAACTTTTTTGCTGAATCAGCTTTTTCAGCAGCCAAACCTTCTTTATCTATGCAAACTTCAATAAGCTTATCTCTGAAAGCCTCTATAGAATTATCTTTAACATAGTTTATATACTCGTCATATTCATCAGGTATACCATCCAATTTATATGCTACAACCGGCACACCTGTGGCCAGATACTCCATTGTTTTTGACGGGAAACTGTACTTTGTAAATTCTTCATTATTCTGCCTCGGGTTCACAAGAACCGTTGCCCCACGTTGAAGCGCAATGGCTGCTGCTCGGTCTACTCTTCCTAATGACACTATACGAGGATCAGACTTCATATCCTCGCGTATACGACTTTCTGCTTGTCCAAAACCACAAATTATAAGTTTAATGTCTTTATCAGGTATTTGCGCAAATGCATCCAGCAATTCTCCTATTCCGAACTTATAATTTAAAGTACCTGTGTAAAGAATATATCTCTCATTTTTATACTTATCTGATAATTCAGAGTTGGTCGCAACATCCTGCTTCGGAGCAATACCTTCCATTACAATATACGGAACAGAAATTGATAAACGTTCCGCCATCTGATCCGTTAATAAAACAAACTTATCGACAAATTTATATAGTTTATCACACTTCGATTTATTATAGATATTGTAAAATTTCTTAATTCCATGTAAATCTGTTGCTGAAGCAAATTCAGGAATATCAGCAATTATGCAACATGTCTCTATTTCAGGATTGCAATGTTTTGCGTATTTTGCAAGAGCTAAAAACATTTTAGAAGCAGTATACATAACTAAAACTTTTTTTGATGCAGTTTGCTCAGACGCCCATTTTTTAATTTTGCGTTTAAAAGGTACAATATTCGTAAACTGTTTGACTACAGATAAATTTGTACAACCTACATTAATATCATCGCACTCATATTTATCTGTATGTTTAAAACTAAACTCTTCGATATTTCTATCAACATATCCGTTAGGATAACTATCAACAGGAAGATAATTAAGAATTCTGATTTTTCCACAATCATTCTCTTCGAGTCCATCAATAATATTCCACTGCAATGCATTTGCTGCATCCTGCATACCTGTCTTCATTTTAGACTTTATCTCAGCCTCTTTTTCTCTCGGAAAAAGTCTTCCGAGAAAAAGGATATCAACTTTCATATTTACCTCATTCGAATCAATCACAATTTATGTTATACAAATGATATGGAATCATCTTATTATATCCGTCAACTCCATTTTTCATCCAAGTGAACTTTGTTTTAGTTGAAAGTTCAGATAAAGCTTTAGTTCTGAAGGCAAAATAACCCATCCAGAGGTACTTGGTTTTCGGATGTGCGGCCTGATAAAAAGCTCCTTTACCGTAATACAGTTTTTCATCAAAACCGGTAAACCAGGTTGACTCATCAAACGATACTTTGCCGATGGTCTCTTTTGAAACATAGAAAGTCAAGCCCTGTTTTTTAGCATCGGTCAACCACAAGCTGTCTTCACCCGACGGAAAAACACAACCTCCGCCGAAAAGAGTTGTGAACCATACATTGGCTTTACGAATTGAAGCAAGCCTTACTGCAATTCGTACACCGCCCCAAGGCATACGGCAAAACCGTCCACACTTTTTTGTTTCGCTATATTTAATCTGCTTTCTTTCTGAGTCTGTATCCAGATGAAAAATAATAATATCCGCATCCGGATGTGCATCAAACTCAGCAAGAACGCGATTTTCCATATCATCATCGTACACTACATCATCATCTGCAAAAAGACAAATATCACCTTTTGCATAAGTCAACGCAAGATTACGATTGATCCCTACCCCTCTGGTGTCTGTTGTTATCATTCGCGCAAGATGACCATCGAACTCTTTTTCTTCAAATGCAGTTCTGTCTGCCTGGTTTGCAAAAATAACATCGGAATGAATATTCATCTGCTCAATTTTAGAAAAATCCTTTTGGTGCATCGTAACGCACAAAATTTCAAACCTTGACATTAAACATTCCCCAAATACTCGGTATAATTTTTCTCAGTATCAAAAACATACGCATGAACAGCAGCTTTTCGCTGCTCCTCACTCGGCAGCTTCATATAGTCACCATAACGATATTCAAGATATTCCTTAATCTTCTCAGAACCAAGGAGCATCGTATCCTCAAATGGTACATCAACAGGAGATTCAAAGAACGACTTATCAAACAAGCCGTTTCTGAACTTGGCAGGCGTTATCCAGTAACAATATTTGAATCTGTCTTTTCTGTTATCATAAGCATATATATGGCTGTATGCAATCCGTGCCATAAGCTTACACGGCATAAACCTCAACGCTTTCAGAACCATTTCCTGTGACTTTGATTTTGGTTTCCAGTTGCGCTGTGACAAACCGTACAAGGTAACAAATTTCGATTCTAAATACACAAGTTTCTGAACAAGTGAGCTCTCCGGAACTTTATGAAGTATCATTATATCAACATATATGCCGTGATGCATACTCTTACGATCTTTGAAGCACTCTTCAATAAAAGTCGTTCCGTTCATTCGTATTTTGGCATACTCCAGATATTTGGAATCTGTTCGCCATTCCTGCAAAACAAACGATTTACTTTTACATTCATTGAAAACTTTCCTGAATTTTTCATACTGATCGGGAGTCATAAATATATCAAGATCATCGTCCCACGGTATGAATCCGCCATGACGCACAGCACCTAATGCTGTACCACCCATTATATAATAAACAATCCCATGCTCACGGCACAGCTTATCTATAAACTTCATTGTTTCAAGAATTTTCTCTTGTACCTCTCGCACGGATTGCTGACTCATCACTTTTCACTTCTTTTCTGAACTATGCTTTTTTTGCAAGGTAGTAATACCTGCTCATCAACTTATTCAATATCGGGATTCTGACCAAAATTTTCGCGACAAACTTTAACACTTTAAAAATAAAAGTTTTAATAATATATACTGATGCTGACTTCGTCCAACGGTGCGGATGTATGCTTATGATATTGCCTTTTTCATTATCCAGAACATCGTATAAAGCATTCAGATCGTTATACGGAATATTCTTATCATCGCTGTTTACTATATCATTATTAATCGGGTCAAAAATAAGTTTAAATCTTCGGCCTGCGTCAGAAAAATACAGATAATCGGTCGGTATATTTTCTTTGAAATTAACCATAATGTCGGAAATTTCAGGATATAACTGTCTGACTTTAATATCTCTGAAGAAATCTCTGTTTGAATGATATCCGTTCCGTTCGATTATAGGATTACCGTGCTGACAGACCGCCACAATTTTAAATCCGTTTGACTCAAAGATTTTTAAATTCTTATCAAACTCTGCAATTGCCTGAGCAAAATTTCCTTTTGAGCTATCCAGAACATCGTAGTGATACGAAATTTCGTGGCCCATCTGCTGCATTTTTTTGAGCAATTCAACATTGGCACCTTCTTCCAGAAGATACGCCTGAACATAATAAGAACCACGATGTCCGTAACTGCTCTCAATCTCAGCTATTTTATAAGCTCTCTCAACATTTGTTTCAACATCGTGTTTAAGGACTATATAATTATTAAGCTCTGCCCGGATTTCGCACGCAGGAACACTATGTAGATCATTATCGTGAAGCTTTTTGCAAAAATCGTCCCACTTTTTATAAACAAAAATCATTCTTTATTGAGCCTTTCACGCAAAATCGTTGATGAAATACCGTCTGTATGGCTAAGATAAACAACAGCACAGCCTTCGGTTGCGAACTCCTTTTCATATCTGTACCATGACGGAGTCCCACGCCAATCCGAACCTACAAACACAGCATCAACATTATACTTCTTTACAGCAGACAGTTTATCCATATCTGACTGCAAAACAACTTTATCAACATATCTGATAGATTCAACTATTTCTACACGATCTTTCTCGCAGATAATCGGTTTTTTATTCTTTCGGCTTTCGCAAAGCTCATCTGTAGTTACACCTACAATAAGATATTCACACTGTTCCTTTGCTCTTTTTATAATATTGAGATGTCCGATATGAAACATATCGTAAACACCTGTCGTATAACCGATTTTGTATTTTTTCTCACTCATAAGTCAAACAGTCTTTCTCGCAAATTTTTTAAATACCCAACTACGGAGCTTATTAGGTAACAAAATCTGAACAATCAATCTTTCGCCCACATTGACCATGAATGTAGGGAAGTTTATGATCTTATTATCTAACATATACTTCTGAAGCTTTGCCTCGCTTATAAAGTACTTCTTTCCACCACGTCTCTGATACATTTCTTTGCCGACACGTACATTGACAAGATAATCCGGCAGGTTTGCAAACTTTGCACCATCCAGAAACAGTCTGAGCCACAGATATGTATCTTCTTCACAAAACCAATCAATATATCCGCCGACTTTGTCAACATGACTTTTTCTGAACATAACGGACACCTGATTCATCGGACAACGTTTTTTCATATCATCCTTTATATCACTGTCAGTCTGCTTAACAACGCGAGCCCCGACAATATTTTCAGGTTTTCCGACAAACTCAGTTATATTTCCGCCGACTATTGAAAGTTCAGGATTTTTCTCGAAAACTGCTAACTGTTTTTCAAATCTGTCCTCTGCACTGATATCATCAGCATCCATAAGCGCTACTAATTCATAAGTGCAATTATTCAGACCTACCCGACGAGCTTCTCCATGTCCTTTGTTTTCGGGTAATCTGATAACTTTAAAAATCGGGTTACCTTCAAAGTGCCTGATTATAATATCAAGTGCCTCTGGAACGGGTCCGTCGACTACAAGAACAACCTCATCAGGCTTTTTGGTCTGATTAAGAATGCTGTTGACTGCAGTATTAAACCATTCAGGGTTATCTCTGCCATAAACACACATAGATACAGAGAATTTAGTTTCCTGCATTCCTCATACCTCCAAAAGTTGCTGTGCCTCTTTCTGGTGAAGATCATATTCTTCTTTTGTCACTTCACCTTTTTCAAGCAGGTAATCACCAAAATCAAGGTCACTTACAGTTCCTTCACGGACGGTGTCAGCTCTTGCAAAAGCCTTACCGACTGTCATAAAAATAATCTTTATATCATTAAAAAGCGTAACACCGTTTTCTATGTATTCAATATCATACTGAAATTTCTTTTCCCAGCTGATATTGTTTCTTCCGTTTACCTGCGCCCAACCCGTCAATCCGGGCATAACACTGTGACGCAGTCTTTGCTCAGGAGTCATAAACACCATATCGCGAACGAGTTGAGGTCTCGGGCCGACAAGTGACATATCACCCTTAATAATGTTTATGAGCTCAGGCAACTCATCCAATGATGTTGCACGAAGAAACTTGCCGTATCCGGTAAGACGCACGCTGTCGGGCAATAAATTTCCGTCAGCATCCTTCTTGTCAGTCATTGAACGAAACTTTATTAATTTGAAAATCTTTTCATTCTTTCCCGGCCTTGGCTGTGTAAAAAACGGATTACCACCCATTATAATTGCACCGGCAATAATCAGAATCACCAACAACGGTGACAAAACCAACAAAGCAACAAAAGAAAGAAGGAAATCTATAGCTCTTTTGAAAAACTTTCCGTACATACCTTTAATTACCTCAATCAAAACAGCTTCTGACAATTTCAACAATTGCGTTTTGTTCCTCTACTGTCATTTTAATATCACTAGGCAAGCATAAGCCTCTTTCGAAGATATCCATGCTTACATCAAAAACTCCGCCTTTGATATATGCGTTTGTTTTAGCTCTCGACGAACCGCTTCTCGTCACAAACTCGTGCATACGGTACATCGGCTGCATATGCATCGGCTTCCATATCGGTCTGCCTTCAGCATTACAACTTGCCAGCTTTTCGAGAATTTCCGTCGGACAGGTTTTACCTTGCTCTTTGACATAAAGCGCCTTTGAATCGTCTCTTACCTGCGGACACATATATTCTTTGTCAATTATCATTGCTGAAAGCCAATAATTCGGTTCAGTTTCATCAGCAATGGGGTTCATTTTAACCGGAAGATCCCTGAAACCGTCACGGTATCTCTCATAAACAGCTTTTTTGCGTTCAATATGCTCTTCAAGATACTTGTACTGACCACGGATTACACCTGCTACGACATTACTCATACGGTAGTTATAACCAACCTCTTCATGCTGATACCAAGGAGCATCTTCTCTTGCCTGAGTTGACCATTTACTTGCCTTGTCAGCAACTTCTTTGTCGTCCGTAAGAAGACAGCCACCTGCTGAACCTGTTATGATCTTATTACCGTTATAGCTGATTGCGGAATAATCACCGAAAGAACCACACTGCTTACCGACAACCGTTGCACCCATCGCTTCAGCTGCATCCTCAATAAGAAGTGCACCGTGCTTTTCACATATCTGCTTGATTTTATCGATTCTTCCCGGAAAACCGTAAAGCTCAGCATAAACAACAAGCTTTACATCAGGATAAAGCTCAAACGCCTTTTCAAGAGCATCAGGATCCATATTCCATGAATCTTCCTCTGTGTCTATAAAAACAGGAATACCACCCTCATAAACCACAGGATTAAGAGTCGCAGCAAAAGTCATATCAGAACAGAATACTTTTTTATTTTCAAGAGCACCATGGCTGATATCCGGTCTGCCGTAAAGCTTTTCACCTGCTGCCTTCACAGTGAGATGGAGAGCTGCTGTGCACGAAGAAAGGCCGACTGCATATTTTTTCTCAGCCTTTTCTGCAGCGATGCGCTCAACCTCATTGATGTTTGCACCGACAGTTGACATCCAATTAGTCTCATAAGCTTCAGTCATATATTTAAGCTCTTCACCGTGCATAGTCGGAGTTGCCAACCATATTTTTTTGCTGAACTTTTCCACAATAATCATCCCTAATCATTAATATTTCACTTTAAACCCAAATCGCGGAACAGGTTTCCCATACTATCCGCAGAAGCTTCTGCTTCGTTATTTAAGTTTTCGATATATTTGTCTTTAAACTTTTTCTTTTTTCCGAATAAAAACGAAAACAATCGGCAAATTTCGCACCATGGAGTTAAAATCGGGAACTTTTCAAGAATCGGATAATCTCTCTTAAGATACCTATATGGGACAAAAATCCTTGAAAAGATAAATTTAAGCTTTCCACCCGAACGCTGAGAATTTGAAATAAGCCTTGTTTTATGGGATCCGAATGATCCTGCTTCAATAATAAAATCCTGCATTTTCACCGTAAGTGCACTGTGCTCTTCATTCGAAAACCAGACCTTGCTGAGTTTTACTGCATTATCTGCAAAAACACCAATATTTCCTTTTTTCAACATTCTCTTTGCTTCAGAAAAATCTCGGTTTGTTTTTTCAATCAACCAAAGATCGATAAACGGACGCATTCCGCAACCGCCTATTCTGAAATGCTTTGCCATATGCATAATGTGATAATAATAAAAAATATCATCACTGAGATCGAAACGGTATTTATTCTCAGGATCAGGTTTTGCCGTTTCCCACACCTTTGAAAGCTCCTTGATATATAACGGAGATTTCTTGTTCCCGAGTAATTTATAGTGAAGTTCAAGAACGATTCCGTTTTCTGATTTATAAATCACATCGTGCTTGCTTTCACCTGTTTTTTTATAGCCATCCAAAGACATAATTGCTTTTTCGGCTCTGTTAACATCGTTTTCTTTAACGAGAATATCAATATCGCAGCTTGTTCGCATCCATGGCTGAGGATATAATTTCCTGACGACAGCACCCTTAAGAGGGATGTAAGGTATTTCAGCCGTTTCGAAAGCTGAGCACACTTCCTTGAAAACCTCGTTCATCTTTTCCTGAGCATATACTGCCGTGTAAATCTCATTGAAAAACTCGCTTTGCTGCGGTGAATTTTCAAGATAACCGTTATTTAACAAAGCTGAAGCTACGATATGGGCAACCTGATGCTTTCGTGCCAACACAAGCAAATCTATAAGGAACTTATCGGTTAATGTGATTTTATTTTCACAACAAAGCTTTTCTTCTGCGATTTCGCTTCTTAAAAGCTGTGTCATAAACTCAGCTACCTGCTCCATATCCTAAACTCCGCTTATTTTTTTCTTTTTATCCGTCTTATTTTAAACCAGATCCGCATTATAATCGGTCTGAAAGGGATAAGTGACCGCCATATTGCATCAATTGATTTCCAATAAAACGAATTAACACTTCTTCTTTTGCCTTTTCGTTCTATTTCGCTGACTATCGCAACGATCTGATCTTTACCTGTTTTTTCAGACTGGCACTGTGCATCTCCGAGCATCTCAAAAACAAATTCTTCTGAAACATTCTTTGCTCTATGCAAAACCAAAGTACCGTCTTTCCTGCGAAAAAGAAAAATCCGACCTTTTTTAAATTCATCAGGTTGAGGTTTTTTAAGATAAACTATATCCCGTCTGCTGATAAGAAACGGATTCATACTACTACCGGAAACATAAAACGGCAGAACAGCATCCTCTTCTATAAGCTCATCAACAATCTCTGATATTTCAGACACAGAACAATTCAACTTATCCATAACTCACCCAAATATTTCATCGCACGCCACTATTACAGCTTCTTCATCAGGCCTGCATTCAAGTAACCAGGCAGGAACTTTCTCAATAAGACTGTCGAATGTGTCCAGCGCTTTTTCAAGACAAGCCTTATCCCAATGCGGAAAGAACGCATGTGGCAAAATCCGTTCGACAGGATTTTTGAGAGTGCTGATACGATTTTCAGCTGACTGATCAAGAACAACAATTCCTGCCAACTCCGCGCTCTTATTAAGGCAATAATCAGAAGAGCCCTTCCACGGTAATCCGTAAACAAAAAACTTACCGTCAACCTTACGGACAAAAGCCTTATCCCCGTTTACAATTTCAGCACCCTTATACCTATTCCACAGCTCAGCCTGAGTAGTCTTACCTATACCTGATCTTCCCGTAAAAAGTATACCCTTGCCCTGATAAATAATAAACGACGAATGAACAAGCAAAGTGTTGAAATACGAGAATCGGGAACAAAGCGCTGCAAGTACAAGAGCATAATCCTTATCTGACTTCGGGAGGCAGAAGGATGTAGCATTGCTCCAATCGCCATCAGCCAGAAGAATATCACCGAAAGAACCTCTGAGGAAATGATCCGAGGCACAGTCTGCATACTGAACAGAGTGACACTCTGAAAAATCATCATTAAAACTGATTTTTATTTCAGGCGTTTCACATGAATCTGTTATAAAGCCTCTTACAAATCCCTGACGATCCTCTTGCCACTCAACCGGCAAATCAGCTAACCTGATCATTAACTCTGTGAACGGCCGAAGCAATAGAAATACGCTTCAAAGCCCAAAACACCGTTCTGTTCAACTTTTCCGAGGAAGTCGTTATAATAATCACCGAAGTTGCCACCTGTCCAAAGCTCTTCACTAACCGGAAGCCTTTCGGTGTACAGTCTTCTGCATCCATCCTGTGACGAATGGAATCTGATAACCGACATACCACCGATTTCGTCAACACCGCCCGAAATAGCAATGCTTTCATTCAGATTGAGTGCTATAAGTTTACTTTTTGGAACTACATATTCTTTTTTCATAATTCCATCCCTTTCTTTGTATCGTATAACAATTTTAATTGTTTTGCTGTCTGACAAAAATCTGAATCTATTTTTTCAGGATGTCCGCTCTCTGCACAAAGAACTGCAGGACATCTCTGACAAAATTCTTTCCATTCGCAGACTGAACATTCCTCCGGACTTTTAATCTGCTCCAACAATGAGTACAAATTTCTGAAGTCCGCCGCAGCATCACCCGAATATCGTATATGTGGCTCCGTCATAAAAGAACACAACTGAAAGTTTCCGTTCCATGTTATAAACAATGACTTACGGTAACTCGCACACATATAAAATGGCTCTTCGGGAATAGCGTATTTTATTTTTTCAAGCTCATCCAAAGTGAATTCATGGGAATAATCCACGAAACCCAATCTGGATGTTTCTGCTGAATTAATCGAATTTCTTGTAGATTTCATAACCGCAATTGAGTGTTGGAAAAGAACCTTCTTTTCAGCAGCAAAGTGGTACATCGCCACCAGATCATCTGCGTTCTCTTTGACTATGGTACCCGTCATAGAAACAGGCACTCCGTTCTCTTTCAACAAATCAATGGCTGTGGACAATTTTGAAAAACCGTCCGTTACCCCACATACTCTACTATATGTTTCATCACTAGCTCCGTATGCAGTAAGTTTTACGGAATGAGGCATACCGAAACGACGGAAATTTTCCATAGTATCCTCATTTATAAGAGATCCGTTTGACAAAATCGTAATCAAGAATCCCATCTGATTAAGCTCACTGTAAATCTCCCAGAAATCAGGATGAGTAAAAACTTCTCCACCTGTTAATGTGATTTTCAGTGCTCCCATATCTCTCAGCTGTCCGGCAATTTCAATCCATTGAGATGCATTGAGCATTTCCCCTTGCTTCTCAGCACGTTCTTTATCAAGCCTTACATAGCACATAACACACTTGAAATTACAAAACGGTGTTAATTCAAAGGTAGTACTGAAAGGAACGCAGTGCTCTACTGCCCACAAATTGAGTTTTGCCAAAAAACTGTCACCAAAATTTTCGCAACCTATCATAATTGCAAAGCTCCCTGACTTTTCAAAGAATCAACAAAAAGCTGAGCATCGTTCAATGCAACATCTCTTCCGACCTCATATTCAGAGGTGAGAATATCTGCAAGCTCTTCAATCTCTGCTCCTTTTTCAAGAGCCTTCCACAAAAGCTTTCCACTCTCGCTCAGAGCAATCATTCCGTGGATTTCTGATGTTTGTTTTCCGACCGGAACGGCCATAATCTGACCACCTATTTCCCTTATCAAAAAGCCTGATTTAAGCTTGTACAATCGCACTCACCACCAAAAGACATAAAAGCCCAATTTTCTGTGTAAATTATAGCACAAACACATACTTAAATCAACACTTACAGATAAATATTCAAGCAAAAACACAACAGAAATTCATGAAAATAATGCTTTATAAAAGCAAAAAAAGATTGCACAATGTTCAAAAAACATAGTGCAATCTTTATATGTCAACCACGCTTATTTTCTGTCAGAATCAGACTTCCGTCTTCATTAATCTGATAAACTCTGTCACAGTACTGAAGCATACTCGGTCTGTGTGTAGTGATGACGCAGGTGCGATTCGGATAGGACTTCATAATATTAGCAAGAACTCTAGCTTCAGTGTTTGCATCAAGAGCACTTGTAGCTTCATCCATAACGAGCACAGGTGCATTTTTAAGCAATGCCCTTGCAATAGAAATTCTCTGAATCTGTCCTTCAGAGAAGTTAACACCCTTTTCGTTGATCGTTGTGTTAATCCCATCAGGGAGTTTTTTGACAAAATCCCATGCATCTGCCGTTTTAAGAACATCAACAAGCTCTTCATCAGAGGCATCGTTACAAACTATGCGCAGGTTATCAGCAATTGTCCCGGAAAAAACGGCATTTTCCTGAGGGACATACGAGCAGAAACGTCTTGTACTTGTTGAAACGCTCAGCTCCCTGCCATCTTCTGTTGCCATTTTCATTGCACCCTGTTGCGGCTTTATAAGACCGAGAATCAAACGAAGAATGGTGGTTTTTCCTTCGCCGGAAGGTCCTATCAGGGCAATTGTTTCTCCCGGATTAACATGGAAAGAAATATCTTTAACTACAGGCACCTCACCGTTTTTGTATCTGTAAGTCAGTTCACTGCAGTTTAAATAAACTCCTTTTTCTTTAGCCGAAACTGACATTCCGTCAGCTATATCGCTGTCAACTTCATCTTCAAGATCAAGGTCGGTTATTTCCATAATTCTGCCTGCCGCAGTCGCAATTGAAATCGAGGTCGGAAGCAATGAAACTATAGATGAAAATGATGTGGACAAACTTCCTGATATCTGAAGAAACAGGGTCATTGTGCCGAAAGTAATCGCACCCTGCCACAGTCTCCATACACCCCAACCATAGCAAAGATATGCAACTACCAAACCGATGACCGAAAGGCAAGTCGTCATCACCAAAGAAAACTTTCCGTGATCAAGACGCATTTTTCTGTATGTATACAAATAGCCTTTCAACTGCTCTGCATACTGTCCTGTGATCCCGAATGCTTTTATTGTCTGAATATTCTGAATTGATTCAGAATAGAAAGAAAGTATCTTACCGTTCATTTCACGGCTTTCTTTGTTGTATTTACGCATCATTTTTGCTGAGATATTGGATGTCAGAGCAAAGAAAGGTGCACTCAAAAAAGCAAACAAAGCCATTACGGGATCATAATACAATACCACGGCAAGGCAACCTATAAACTGTGTAACCCTGGTAAATATGCTCGGAATAAAGGATATTATACTACCTGAAATAGCTGAAACATCACCTTCTATGCGGTTTAACAGCTCACCTGAATGATACGCGCTTATATCCTCCCAATAGGATGAAACGATGTGTTCATAAACATTCAGGCGTATCTCGTTACTTATCCTCGTTCCTACAACAGAAGCCACGCGTGAAGTTATTGTGTTAACAATAATCTGCAACAAAGCTAAACTCACAGCCAAAGCAGCGCTGGCAACAATCGTCTGTGTATTATGAGTAATAACAGAGTCGATAAGATATTTTGATGCCACGGTAGCTCCGATACCCATAACAGTACTCAGAACGCCTATAAAAACATACAGGCATATATGAAAGCGATAACCTGAAACAAACCTTAATAACCATCTCCATTCTTTGGCCAAAGAACGGAACAAAGATAAATATTCGCGTGGTTTTTTCATGGTATCACCTCCTGTTACTTTCTGTGATAATTATTATCTGTTATTTTTGTTTTTTCTTTTTTCTTTTGTAGCCATACATATACGAATTTCCGTAACCATAACCGTTGTAACGATAGCTCTTATAGTAACCGTTATAACGGTAGTAACCGCCATAGCCACCCAGACCACTTGCAGCACCGTTGAGGATACATCCAAGGAATTTTGCTTCGGTTTCCAGCATAGAGCTTATTCCTGATCGTATTGTTTTCTGAATAACAGCATCTTCTCTTATTACATAAATAATCGAGTCTGCCAACTGCGAAATCACAGAAGCATCAGAAATTATTCCGCAAGGTGGTGTATCAACAAAAACTACATCATATTCATCTCTGATGGCATCAAATTTTCTCTTTATTTCTGCGTTGCGTATAAGCTTCTGCATTGAGCCTACTTTTGACTTGAAGGTAAGCAGATCGAACCCAAGTGATTCTATAGTTTCAATGCGATACAGCTTATTGTCTTCAATCTTTTCTCTTGCAATACGGTCTTCACCAAGAAGCTTACGAACGCCTGAATCTCTGAGGTCAGCGTCAACCAGAAGCACCTTTTTTCCGTCTTTTACAAAAATGGAAGACAAGTTTGTTGCCACGACAGTTTTACCTTCTGAAGGCGCTGTACTGGTGATCATCACAATGTTCTTATTCTCTTCAATAAGACTCTGCACAGAGCCTCTGAGCAATCTGAGCGACTCAAGAAATTCACTTCCGACAAGAGGATTGGTAAGCAGAATGTTCGTATCAATTTCTCTTCGGTATTTTTTAAACACCACTTGCGGCAATACACCGACACAATGCTGATTAAGAACATTTCTGATATCATCTTTTGTGCGTATGGTTTTTCGTATAACTGCATATGCTATGATCCATGTTATACCTAAAACAACACCGATCAAACCTGCCCTGATAACAGATTTTCTCCACGCTCCGCTATTGGACGGAGATTCCGGAACAATGGGATCGTTGATCATAACCAATTTTGTGCGACCAATTATGTAGTCTGCAACAGACGGATAATTTTTGATAACAGACATAAGAGTATCATATGTCATCTGAGGATCTCTGCCCGTAGCCGTAAGAGTAACCATATTGGTTCCGAAAACACAGGTTGCACTTACCTTTGCAGGCATACTGCTTACACCAAGCTCATTACAGACCTGCATCTGCACAATTTTATTTCCTATGATATGAGGAAATACCGTAGCTAACTGGTCTGCAGTTTCTTTGTCGTAATAATACGAATAAGCAGCGATACCGTTGTCACCTGAGAGAACTTTATTCTCAGTATGAACAGTAAATGTTGCAGTTACTTTATATTCCGGAACAAATCTGACATAACTTCTGTAAAACTGAATTCCGCTTAAAAGAACAGCAAGAATAACAGGAATCCAACCGAATTTGAGAATACCTCTCCAGATATCGCTGAACAATATTCTGATTTCTACAGAAGATTCGCCACTGTCACGATTCTTTTTATAATCATTTGTTTTATTCATAATCTATCAACCCTGTTCATTACGGTTTAAGCTTTCAAGCGAGTCTGCAGAGAATCTTTCATCCCCGCTCTTTGTTGATTTATCCGAGACCGACTTACCTGTTTTTGAGTAAGCATAATAATTGCTGTGTCCGTAATAACCTCTTTCGTCACTACCCATCTGACCAAACAGTGTAAATGGTTTATACACATTGTTGAGGACACAGCCTTCAAGCTTACCGCCTGATTCGTTTATATTAAGTATCGCTTCATTAATGTCTTCAACAGGAACACTGTCTGTTCTAACAACAAGCACGGTAGCATCTGCAATTTCAGAGATTATAACAGAATCGGCAGAAACAGAAACCGGAGAAGTGTCTATAATAATAAAGTCTGCCTTTTTCTCCAACTCTTTGAGAATGTTTTCAACGACCTTCTTATTAATAAGCACATCCGATCCTTCATGAGACCTTTTATTGAAAGCTATTGTAAGATTGCTCTTCCTGTATCGGAAAAATTTAAAGTCGGAAATATCAATTTTCTCTGCCAGAACATCTGAGAAATCCGATTCCATGCTGTTATGGAAATCCATTATCTTATATATTGAGGGTTTGCGCACATCAAGATCCAGAAGGACAACGCTGTAGCCACGTTCTGACAAACCTAAGGCTATATTCGTTGCAACGGTGGACTTACCCTCGTTCTCAGCAACGCTCGAAATTACAAAGCTCTTCTTTGAATTGTTCTTGTGAAGATATTCAAACTTTGTACACAGTTTCTGATAATCTTCGGTAAATCTTAAGCTGGAATAAGCATCGTTGATCAGCAAAGCTCTCTTTTTATGTTTAAAACGTTCCTTCTTTGAAAGATGCGGAGCTTCGTGAGAAACAATACCGATAAGTTTGGAATCAACCTTATCTGAAAAGCCTTTTTCCTCTTTTACCGTTCCTCTGAACAGCGAAAGCAATACAACCAGACCTGCCTCGGCAACCATCGCAAGGAAGATGATCTCATTACGGTAAATCATCAATCTTGAGTTTGACGGTGTTGTAGGCATTTTGGGCTCTGAAACAACATCTATAATTGAATCGGTAAAAACAGCATCGGTAACTTCCGGATAAACCTCAAGAATTGAAGTGATCAGTCTGAATGCTGTTTCGGGATCTTTTGCCTTAACTGACACATTGAGAAGGTTGGTTGACTCTGTTATACTGGTCTCAACAGTTCCGTCAAAAGAATCCCATCCAAGATTTTCAGCAGCCAATACCTTAAGTGAATTCTGCTTGAAAACCTCTGTGAAAATATTTGCCATTTCTGCAGACGCAGTAAGGCTGCTGAACGAACCGGATGTTCCGTAACGGGAACGAACAACCAGCACCGCACTGCTTGTATATGTAGGAGTATAGATACTCTTCTCAACAACCTGAATACCCATAAGAGTGATAAGCGCAACAAGAATAATTGCCCATAAACTTTTCAAAACATCCCTTATAAGACTGTTCCATTCAAAGTTGATTGTCATAGACATTTTTCTGTTTTTCATTCTTCATCACTCCTCTACAACAACCGTCAGGATTGAATGACCTTCATAACCCTCATCTGTTGAAATATAATAATGGACATTATATGTTCCCGGGTTATCAGCATCGTAATTAGTTGAAATCATAAGTTCTATATCTTCGGGTTTCATCAATACACCGTTAACCGTTACATCTCCGAGATAGTCTTCAAACTTCGGTGTCTCACCCTTCTTGACATAAATAAGACTGTTTTTGAGCTGAATTTCAGGTGCCATTGTTTCATTACCCTCAACATGAACTGTTACATCAAGGTAAATTGAATCACCCATGCTGTTTGAAACCTGCAAAGAAACAGTAAAGACACCTACGGTGCTTCTTATATAGTCTGTAGCAACAATCGCTACTCTGTCGCTGATATCACCGTCGATACAGTCTCTTGCACCTACGGCTGCTCTGACATCAAGCGCTTCGTCAACACTGTAAACAAGAGCTCTCTTCATATAGAATTCAGGGGTGGTATAGTCTGTATAACGCACCATTCTTGTCGCTTTTGTAACATGCTTATCAGAATCCATAACAGCATAAGTAACCGTAAACAAGCCCGGCTCTATAAACTTAGACACTGACTCAACGCAAACTTTTTCTGTAATATCTCCATCCTTTGCGTCATAAGCCGTGACACCCTGAAGGAGTGCTTCTTCCTTATCTTTAACGCTGATTTCCAACACATCATCTTCAACCGAAACGCCTGGGTTTGCCGCATCATCTGCGTTTTTGTCAGACTTTGTTTCGATTGAAATTATCGGCTGTGTTGTATCCGTCTTAATTCTGTCAATAACAGAAAACACAACAAACGCAATCAGCATTACAACGAACATTGCCAAAGTTATTCTTCTGAGCAATTTAACCATAAATCATCACCGTATTTCCTTATTATTCAAAACACACAAAGGATTGTTGTTAAAAATCAAATCTGCATAATCATACGAAAAACAGCTGCAAACAAACTCATGAACTTCTGACAAATCAGGAGTACGCATATATTGACTGTGAGCATCACTTGCAACAATATCGACAAGCTGTTTTTCCAGCATATAACGGGAAACTTTCATAGGTTTTGAACCTAGCCTGCCTATAATACTGTCTCCATTCACCTGAATAAAGGCACCCAAAGATTTTAACATTCCGATCGAATCCGGGTTTTCATACGCAAACCCGTAACGTTCAGGATGAGCAATTATTGGTTTGTATCCCTGTGAAACCAGAGCCTGAACTGCCGAAAACACCTCAGCTTCTCCGGTATCAAAATCAAACTCAATTAAAACATATTCTGAATTATTAAGTGTGACAAGTCTGCCTCTTTTCAGAAGAGCCAAGACATCTCCGTGATAAAAAATCTCCTGTCCGGGATAGATAACTACCGGAATTTTACGATTGCTGAGTTCTTCATTGAGCTGCAGGATTTTCTTATCAAAAGACTCCGACCAGTAATTATCAACAAGGTCCGGAATATTACAATGAGGTGTTGCTATCACAGCTTTCGTTCCCGCTTTTGCAGCGAGTGCTGCCATTTCAACGGAATCGTTAAGGCTACCGGATCCGTCATCAATATTCGGAATTATGTGACAATGAATATCGTACACGAGTCCACCTGCCCTGTTAATCTAAAAAACCTCAAAATTTGCATACTTACACAAATATACATTATAAATTTTATCACAGATCACGAAAAAAAACAATACGAATATACCAAAAATAATAACGCAAAAGAGTATTTTAATTAAACATATGTCGTTTTAAAGTATATTTTAAAGCTTTTAGCTGAATTAAAAAAAACCAAATTTCCATTATCAAACAAAAACGACCTCATTATGAGGCCGTTGATTTTTTATTTCGTATAAGCACCAACCTTATCAATATGTTTGGTTTCTTCACTCAAATTTTCTTTAACGTGTTTTACGAAAAAGATTTTTTTAAGAACACCGAAAAACATATTGACAAATGTATGCCAGAGAGCCCTGACAAAGCCCATCTTTTCTCCATACCTGAAAAGGCGGAACTGGCTGTGCAGTTTGCGTTTAAGATCACCGTGTGACAATGAATTTTTTCTGATACGGTACTTCGCCAGATTCTTATCCAGCAGCAAACAATCGCAGTGCCTGCAAACATTAAGCCAGATAGCATAATCGTTGCGGCTCTTAAGCGAAGGTTCGACCTGAATCAATCCTACATGCTCACGGTCGTACATAACCGTCAGACAGCCAACATAATCGTATCTGAACATCTTTCGTTTGGTTACCTTTTTGGGTCCTGTTACTTCAATGTTCAGTGGTTTACTGAATTCATCTATCTGAGAATATGTAGTGTACGAAAAATGGCAATTATTTGAAAGCATAAAGCTTAACTGTGCAGCAAGCTTGTCCTCATGCCATATATCATCACTGTCAAGGAAAGCAATCCACCTTCCCTTAGCCATCCTCAGTGCATAATTTCTGCTGACTGCTGCGCCACTGTTTTTCTCATTCTGAAAAACTCTGATTCGTTCGTCATTAAAAGATCTGACCAATTCTAACGAGTCATCCGAAGAGCAATCGTCAACAAAAAGCAGCTCCCAGTTTTCATATGTCTGAGCTATTACACTACGAACAGAGTCTTCCAGGTATTTGCTGCAGTTATAATTAGGCATAACAATAGAAACCAACCCATAGTTTGGCTCGGTAAGCTCTTTTGTTTTTGCATAACCTTGTTTTTCCAATTCTTTCACGAGGAAACTCCTTTTGTCCCTTGTTATTTTATTCCTTCTTTTTTGAAAACAACAACAATCGTCCTGAATATCAGTTTCAAATCCAGAAGCAACGAGGCTTTTTTAACATACTCAGCATCAAGTATAGCCTTATTCTTGTAGTAAACATCGTCTCTTCCAAGAACCTGAGCGTAGCCTGAAATACCCGGTCTGACCGAAAATACATTTAAACGGTCCCTCATTGCATTGCATTTTTCTTCGGTCAGAACAAGAGGTCTGTAACCGATAAAAGACATATCACCAACTAAAATGCACCACAGCTGAGGCAATTCATCCAAAGAACTTTTTCTCAGGAAGCGCCCTGTTCGTGTCAGGTACTGCTCACTGTTTTTTAACTGAGATGTTGCACAGTTTCTCGGTGCATCAGTCTTCATTGTTCTGAATTTATAACAATAAAAGCTTTTTTTATTTTTACCCATTCGCTGCTGTTTAAAAATAACGCTTCCCTTGCTGTCACATTTCACAGCTATGGCAACAGCCAACATTATCGGGATCAAAACAATAAGCATCAAAAGCGACGCTGCAATATCAAAGAGCCTTTTTACAAAACGATAAAACAGCCTTCTGTCTTTATTGATCCTGAAGCTCTGAATGTACTGTTCGTAGTATTCGTCACTATGCTCCACCATATGGTCAAAGGGTTTACCGTGAAAATGCTGCTCTTCAATGCACTTTCCCGACAAATTCACCTTATTATCCAATGTTTTTTCATTGTTCAGGGTATCCGAAACAGTATTATTAACTTTTTCGTCAATCGTTACCTTCATACAAACCCTCTGATCACAAATTCAGTTAATTATATCACTTTACAGTATAATATTCAACCATTAAATTTTACAAAACCGTTGCTTATTTCCACATAATATCACCATAAATAAAGACTTCTCATATTCAGCAAAACGAACATGAGAAGCTTTTAAAATATAGAATTATTAAAAATCGGAATATACAATGCTACAGACTATATATATCGGCCTTATTTTTTGGAACTTATCAGACAAACTGCACAGATAAGAAGCTTGATAACCAGTGAAGCTGTAAAAACAGTGCTCAAGGCGTTTGTCACCACAAGCAGTTTTCTGTCAGCTTCAGCCATTCTGAAAAAAGTTCTGGCAGTCATTACTGTGTTATTTTTCATCATTACCCCTCCCCGTTAGTCAACAATATTCCGTGAGCGACGGAAGGTATGCTTTCTCCCTGAAGAGGAGAAACTGACGAAAGCAGGGCTCCTGTTGCTACCACCAGAGCCTTTTTTATTTTTCCGTTTTTCAGATCGCCCAGAATTTTTGAGCAAAGAACAACACCACAACAGGCACAACCACTGCCGCCCGAATGGACATCCTGCTCTTCAATATTATATATCATCATTCCTGCATCGTTGTGAACCTCCCTTATATTAAGAGAAAATTCTTTTTCAAGAAGCTCATAAAGAAGCTCAGAACCCACCTTTCCGAGGTCACCCGTAAGAATAATGTCATAATCCTCAGGAGTTGTGCCTGTATCTTCAAGAAAATCAGCTATGGTCTGTGCAGCTGCAGGCGCCATCGCTGCACCCATATTGGATGAATCTGTTATACCTTTATCGACAATTCTTCCTATTATTGCGCTCTCGATAACAGGACATTTTACCGACCGTGCTCCGATAAGAGCTGACGCTGAGCCCGTTACCGTCCACTGTGCCGTAGGTGATCGTTGTCCACCGTACTCAAGAGGAAGTCTGAACTGTTTTTCTGCTGAGCAGAAATGTGATGATGTTGAAGAAATCGCTCTTCTGAAAAGCCCTGAATTCACAGCGATTGCAGCGTTTATCATCGCAAGGACGGATGTAGAACAAGCACCGTAAATCCCGACAAAAGGAATATTATAGCCTCTTATTCCGAAGCCTGAGCTGCTGCACTGATTAAGGAGATCACCTGCAAAGATAACATCAGCTTCTTCATCCTTAATACCCGCTTTATCAAGGAGAATCCCTATAGATTTTTTCTGAAATTCACTTTCTGCCTGCTCCCAGGTATCTCTGCCGTCAGAAGCATCGTCAATTACCATATCAAAGAGCTTTCCGAAAGGACCTTCCCCCTCTTTTTTACCTGCAACAGCTGCCCACTCAATAACTGACGGTCTGTTTTCAAACTCAAAAACATATCTGCCTTTTCTCATAGAACAAACCTCTGAACAACATAATAAACAGCTCCGAAAACAGTTGAAGTAAAAATTCCGTAAGCTATGACAGGACCCGATACTCTGAAAATGTTTGCACCTGTTCCCATCACGAAGCCTTCGCTCTTATGCTCAAGAGCAGGCGCAACAACAGAATTTGCAAATCCCGTTATAGGTACAACCGTCCCTGCACCTGCATATTTTGCTATCTTGTCAAAGATGCCGATACCCGTAAGAATTGCTGCAATAACAATCAGCGTTACTGAAACCATTGTACGCGTTTCCAAAGTATCCATACCGAACATACCATACAGTTTAAAAAGCACCTCACCTAAACAGCATATTGCTCCACCGACAGCAAAAGCCCATACACAATTTTTCGCCACAGGTGACGGTGGCGAAGCTTTTTTTACCATTTCACCATAGTTTTTATTTGAAATTTCCATTTTTTCATCTCGCTTTCAGTTTTATTATCTGCAAACAAACGGATAAAATACAAAACGACCCCACAAGGAGTCGTTTTGGAAATTAATTTTAAAACATCATATTCTGAATAAACAGATCTGAAAAATCTGCAGCCGATGACAAATCGATATACTCTGAACAGTTTATAAACGAATCAATTTTATTTTCACCGCAGATATATTTTACCGTGCCGAGCAAAGAGCTGTTATTAATCGTAACGCATTTATCTTTGAATTCCTCTGAAATAACACCTGTCTTTACAGCATTAGCTATGTTGATTTCTGAAGAAAAGCCACCCGAAATAAACACTTTTTCAATATCGTTATGTGTTATTTTTTTTGACTTCAGCAATGTTTCGACTGCTGAAAAAACGGCTGATTTCGCAAGCTGAAATTGTCTGACATCACCCTGAGAAAGCGATACACCGTCTGCAATTTCAAAACTTTCACATTCCATAAAGCCTGTTTCATCGATTTCATTATAAAGAAGCTCTGCAATAATATCTATAAGTCCCGTTCCGCAGATGCCTTTTGGCATTACATTTCCTACGGTTTTATAACCATTCCCGGAATATGCACAGATGGCACCCTTTGCCGCATTCATACCGCAGGATATGTTCGCACCTTCAAAACACGGACCCGCTGCAGCCGAAGTGCAGACTACGCCACTCTCTGAAAACAAAGCAATTTCAGCATTTGTGCCGAGGTCAATAAGAAGATTATATTTATTTTCTGCAGGAAAATCCGTAAAATTCAGACCTGCGACAATATCTGCACCTGCAAAAGCTGAAATGCACGGGAGTGAAGTTACCATACTGATGCCGTTCAAGCCAAGCTTTTCACCTTTTTCTTTTTTACTTTGAGTGAATACAGGCGTGTAAGGTGCAACACCTATTGAGGAGGGATCAATCCCAAAAAGGATATGAAGCATCGTTGTATTGCCTGCGACAAAAAGAGGTAACTTTTCATTAACTCCAAAAGCTGAAACCATAGAGTTCACTTCATCAGCAAGAGCTTTCTGCAACGGCAAAACAGAATTGTTACGACAGTATTCAATCCTTGATATCACATCAGCGCCATACATCTTCTGAGGGTTTGTACAGGTAAGTGTTCCGGCAATTGTTTTTTCATCAAGAGAAATGAGGGCTAATGCCAGAGTTGTAGTACCTATATCAAGAGCAAAACACATATTTTCTGTGTATTTTCCGTCTGTTTTTGCTCCTGTCTGAGAAGATATTTCATTTTTTGACGGAAGAGAAACCTCGATATCATCTGTTATTATATATTGGCATGAAAGCTGAGTTTTGCCGTTAACGAGTACGGTACATTTACCACATGTACCTTTTCCTGCGCAGGGATGCTCAACATACTTACCGTTTTTCATAAGAACATCGGAAAGCTTTTCACCTTTTTTTGCATAAAGTTTTTCATTTGCAAGGGTAATTTCCGGCATTGTCTCACCTCCCGTAAAATTTCTGATCTGATTATAACACAGCACTGCAAGAAAAAACAACTCCGTATCGCTACGGAGCTGTTTTAAAATTATCTGATACCGTAATTTTCAATGATATAGTCCATATCCTTGTCGCCTCTGCCTGAGAGGTTGATAAGAACTGAGCCGTGCTCCATACGCTCTGCGAGTTTCATACCGTATGCAACAGCGTGTGAGCTTTCAATCGCAGGAATGATACCCTCAAGACGGGAAAGCTTGAAGAAAGCATCAATTGTTTCTTCGTCGTTGATAACATCATACTTAACTCTTCCGATCTCCTGAAGGAATGCGTGTTCAGGACCTGAAGACGGATAGTCAAGACCACTTGCAACCGAATAAACGGGAGCAGGCTCGCCGTTTTCATCCTTGAGCATAATGCTGTTAAAGCCGTGCATAATGCCCTCTGTGCCATACTTAAGGCTTGCTGCGTGATCACCAAGCTTTTCACCTCTGCCGAGAGGCTCAATGCCGTAAATATCAACGGGGTCATTGAGGAAGACTGCAAAAAGACCTGCTGCATTGCTGCCGCCACCCCCACAAGCTACGATTGCGTTCGGAAGATTTCCTGTCATTTCAATAAACTGTTCTCTTGCTTCAATACCTACAACGCTCTGGAAATCACGCACCATCATCGGGAACGGATGAGGTCCGAGAACAGAACCGATGCAGTAAATAGCATCGTTATATTCCTTACTGTATGCATCAAAAGCTGCGTCAACAGCCTCTTTAAGAGTCTGAAGTCCATGAGTAACCTCAACAACATTTGCACCCAGAATCTTCATTCTTGCAACATTCGGAGCCTGCTTTCTGATATCAACTGAGCCCATATAGATATCACATTCAAGGCCGAAATATGCTGCTGCAGTTGCGAGTGCAACACCGTGCTGACCTGCACCTGTTTCAGCGATAACCTTTTTCTTACCCATATATTTTGCAAGGAGAGCCTCACCCATACAATGGTTGAGCTTATGAGCACCCGAATGGTTAAGATCCTCTCTCTTCGCATAAAGCTGCACCTTTCCGCCAAGCGCATCTGAGAGACGCTCGAGATGCGTTACGGGAGTCGGTCTGCCCTGGAACTCCTTGCGGATTCTGCGAAGCTCTGCAATAAACTTTCTTGACTGGCAGATTGAATAGTAAGCCTCGGTTGTTTCAGCCATAGCTACCTTGAGCTTATCATCAACATAAACTCCGCCATACTTTCCGAAATATCCGTCTTTATCGGGATAATTATTAAAATAAGTGTCAAAATCGATTCCGTTAAGCTTCATAATTTTTCCTCCTGATTCTCTGCCAAAAACAAAACGCCCTTGACAGAATTCTGATCTGCCAAGGACGAATAAAACTTATCCGCGGTGCCACCTTGATTCACGGTTTGCCGTGCACTTTCAGGATACTGACATATCCCTGCCAACTAACGTATGGCTGACGTTGCAGAATACTTTGCGTAACGCATTTGACTGCACCCTCCGCGGTCCATTTGACGACTTGTTTCTTACCTGATTTTCAGCAGTACAGGCTCTCTGTAAAGGCATCATCGCCGTTATCTCCGCATCAACGGTTTACTTTTAAAATTTGGCTTATTATATCATTTGAAAAATATATTGTCAATGGTTTGCAAAAAACTTTTAAGATGCAAATTATTACTGTATATATTTTCCGATTGCAGAAAGAACAGCTTTTCTCGCTTCCTCTGCATCACCCTTGACCGTACAACCTGCGGCTCTCGGATGACCACCGCCGCCGAGCATTGCACAGATTGCCGAAGCATCAACACCCTCGTGAGTTCTCATAGAAACTTTGAATGTACCGTCAGTCTTTTCACGCATTGTTACGCCTACCCTGACTCCTTCAATCTGCCTCGGAATTGATGCGATTGCGTCAACCTCGCTCTCGTCTGAACCGCTCTTACGGTACATATCCTGAGTAATTGTGATAAACGCACATTTATCATCAAGATACATCTGCATAGATTCAAGCGCAAGTCTCTCAAGTGCAACATAAGTTTTGGTTTTGGTTTCAAACATAATGACGTTGATTCTGCTATGGTCAGCTCCTGACTCGATCATCTCTGCTGCCATACGCAGTGTTCTGGGAGTTACATTTGAATATCTGAAACAGCCTGTATCGGTTGAAAGTCCCGTAAAAATACAGTCAGCTATATTTTTCGTTACCTCTGCGCCGAGCTCCTTTATAACTTCAAGTATGATTTCACAGGCAGCTGCAGCAGATGAATCAAGAAGCGTCTTTTCAGCATAGAGTCTGTTTGAGCCGTGGTGGTCTATGCAAAGCTTCACTCTGCTGCCGAAACGCTCTTCGAACTCTTTGCCGAGAAGCTTAGCATCCGCAAGATCAACTGCGACAATATTTTCATATACGATATCTTCTTCGCAAGCACTACCCATATAAGAATACTTTGCAGGAATCGCATCGCTGCAACGGACGATTGCGTTCTTGCCGCATCCCCTCAACGCTTCGCAGAGAGCAAAGCCGCATCCGAGAGTATCCCCATCGGGGTGCGCATGAGTAAGGATAAGAAAATCGTCATTATTTTCAAGGAACTCTACAGCTGTTTTCAGATCAATAATCATTCTTCCTCAGTCCTCAGGTCATCCATAATTTTAACTATATTCATACCGTGTTCGATGGAATCGTCTGCAATGAACACAAGTTCGGGAGTCTTTCTTAAATGCAGACGCTTTCCAACCTCACGGCGTACATATCCCGTTGCATTCTTAAGACCTTTCACGGCTTCTTTTGCCGTATCAAGACCCTCAAGCGCGCTGATATAAACCTTTGCATAGGATGCATCTGAGCTTACCTCAACACGGACAACGGTCAGCATTTTATCCAGCACCCTCGGATCCTTCAACTCGCGGACAATCGCAATTATCTCGCGCTTGATATCCTCAGACACTCTGTCAATTCTATATCCCGCCATAAATACCTCTTATTAGTCTCTGTATTCTTCGATGATATATGCTTCGAAAATGTCGCCTTCCTTGATATCTGAGAATCTGTTAAGACCGATACCACACTCATAGTTAGAAGCGACTTCCTTAACGTCATCCTTGAATCGACGGAGTGATGAAATTTCATCATCAGCAAGAACAATACCGTCACGGACAACACGTATTTTTGAGTTTCTTGTGATCTTACCGTCAAGAACATAGCATCCTGCGATCTTACCTACAGAAGAAATGCTGATAACATTTCTTACCTCACAGCGTCCCTGCTCAACCTCACGGAACTTCGGAGCAAGCATACCCTTGATAGCTGCCTGAATTTCCTCGATACAGTCGTAAATAATACGGTACATTCTCATTTCAACACCGTCACGCTCTGCAAACTGAACTGCAACGGGGTCCGGACGTACGTTGAAGCCGACGATGATAGCGTTTGATGCATTAGCAAGCATAACGTCTGACTCACTCGGAGCGCCGACACCGTTATGAATTACACGAACGCGTACCTCTTCATTTGAAAGCTTTTCGAGGCTCTGCTTAACAGCCTCTGCAGAACCCTGAACGTCAGCCTTAACGATGACATTAAGATCCTTCATCTCGCCTTCCTTAAGAGAGTCGAAGAGATTGTCAAGAGTAACCTTCTGCATTGACTTGAACTGCTCTTCCTTAGCCTCGCTCTTTCTCTGCTCAACAAGCTCTCTTGCAAGACGCTCGTCACTTACTGCGTCGAAGATGTCGCCTGCCTGAGGAACTTCTGCAAGACCCATAATCTCAACGGGAACTGACGGACCGGCTGTTTTAACCTTTCTGCCCTTGTCATCTGTCATAACACGGACACGGCCGACAGCTGTACCTGCAACAATAATATCGCCTGAGTTAAGAGTACCCTTCTGAACAAGGAGAGTTGCGATAGGACCACGGCCCTTGTCGAGACGTGCTTCAATAACAATACCCTTTGCGGCTCTGTTCGGATTAGACTTGAGCTCCTGCATTTCTGCAACAAGAAGGATATTTTCAAGAAGAGTGTCAATACCCATATGAGTCTTAGCTGATACAGGAACGCAGATAACATCACCACCCCACTCTTCGGGAACAAGGCTGTGCTCAGTGAGCTGCTGCATGATCTTATCCGGATTTACGTACGGCTTATCCATCTTGTTGATAGCAACAATAATCTGAACACCTGCAGCCTTTGCGTGGTTGATAGCTTCGATTGTCTGCGGCATGATACCGTCATCAGCAGCAACAACGAGAACTGCTATATCCGTTGCCTGAGCGCCTCTTGCACGCATTGATGTGAAAGCTGCGTGACCCGGGGTATCAAGGAATGTAATCTTCTGACCGTTAAGGTCAACTCTGTAAGCACCGATATGCTGAGTGATACCGCCTGCCTCAGTAGATGTAACGGATGTGTTTCTGATAGCATCAAGAAGAGATGTTTTACCGTGGTCAACGTGACCCATTACACAGACAACGGGATCACGAAGAACAAGATCTTCATCTGTATCTTCACTGTCGTCAATAATTCTGTCTTCAATTGTAACAACAACTTCTCTTTCAACCTTAGCACCAAGCTCTGTTGCAACAATTTCAGCTGTATCGTAGTCAATAACCTCATTTACGCTTGCCATCTGACCGAGCATAAAGAGCTTTTTGATAACTTCTGCTGCTGTCATATGAAGAAGCTCTGCAAGAGCGCCGACAGTAATCTCATCGGGCACCTGAATCTTAAGCTGAGGCTTCTTTGCTCTTTCAGCTGCAATTCTCTTGAGTCTTTCTGCTTCAGTCTCTCTTCTTGAAGAACGCATACCCTGCTTGCGGTACTGCTGAGACTTCTGCTTAAGCTTCTGCTTATTTACTGTCTTATCATTCTGAACGCCACGGTTTGCGGGAGCAATATTTTCATAACGCTCGTTGTACTTTTCAAGGTCAACGTTGTTTGCTCTTGTATCAACCGTTCTTGCCTCGCCCTTTGTTCTGCTCTGCGGCTTGGCATTGGGATCCTTTTCTTTCTTCTTGGGAGCATTCTGAGGCTGCTGCACTTTTTCAGGAGCCTTCTCCTTCTTTGCAGGCTCAGCTTTCTTCTCCTTATTTTCCTTATTCTTGCCCTTTTCTGCAGGAGCTGCTTCTGCTTTCTTCTCTGCCTGCTCCTCTTTCCTGGGTTCTTCAGCTTTTTCTTCCTTCTTAGGCTCATTTGCAGTTGCAAAATAAGCATCGAAGCTTTCAACGCTGTTTTCTTTTGTGAAAACTTCAAAAATCACATCAAGCTCTGTTTCCTCAAGAGCTGTCATGGACTTCTTCTGACCGTCAAAATACTTGGTTACAATCTCAAGCACACTTTTGCTCGGCACATCAAAATCCTTAGCGACCTCGTGAACTCGGTATTTATTTATCATAAACCTCGCTCCTTTCCGGATTTGTTATCGTTAAATTTCTTGATAAGTGTTTTCGAAAAACCTTCGTCATCAACCGTAAAAACAGCTGCTTTGAAGTTTGTCGCAGCTTTGATATCAAGCATTGAATAGCTGACATCGAAGATTTTTACACCTGCGTTTTTCGCAAGTGAAGATATTTCGTCGTTCAGTCTCTGCGAAGCATCGCTGCAGATTATGCAAAGACTTGCACTCCCTGCGTTCAGCGCAGCCTTACAGGCATCGTGACCAAGGCTGAGTTTTCCTGCTTTTCTGCAAAGACCCAGAAGGCTGAGTGCTGAATCATTCATGATTTTTCAGCTCCTCTTCCATCTTATCGTAAATCTCATCGGGAATCGACATTTCGAATGATTTTTCGATTCTCCTGGACTTTCTTGCAATTTTAAGACACTGCGCATCCGGGCAGATATAAGCTCCTCTGCCGTTGACTCTTCCCGTAAGGTCAATAAGCACCTGATCATCGGGAGTTTTTACAACGCGGACAAGCTCTTTCTTCGGTTTCATTTCACCGCAGCCCGTACATTTGCGAAGAGGTATCTTTTTCTTCTGCATTTTTCTACCTCCTTATTAAAGGATAATAGAAGGTTCGATTTTACCGCTTTCGGGTTTGATATCGATTTTCCAGCCTGTAAGCTTTGCAGCAAGGCGTGCATTCTGGCCCTTATTGCCGATTGCAAGAGAAAGCTGAAGATCAGGTACGATTACTCGGCAAGCCTTTTCACCATTCTCATCTACTGTTACTGATACAACATCTGCCGGAGCAAGAGCTGCAGCAACGAACTCTGCAGGATTTTCGCTGTACTTAACAATATCGATCTTCTCACCGTAAAGCATATCAACGATCTTTCCAACACGAGCTCCACGGGGTCCGATACAAGCACCTACTGCATCTACATTTTCGTCTGCACTGTAAACAGCAATCTTTGTTCTTGAGCCTGCTTCACGGGAAACTGACTTGATTTCAACAGTACCGTCATAAATTTCAGGTACTTCTGATTCAAACAATCTCTTTACAAGGCCGGGATGAGTTCTTGAAATAGTTGCTCTGGGGCCACGTCTGCCCATTTCCTTAGCATCTGATACGCTTGCAATGTAAACCTTGATAAGAGCACCCGGAACGAGTGTTTCACCCGGAATCTGCTCACTCCTGAAGAGAGTTTCCTGAGCCTTGCCGATTTCAACAACTGCGTCGCCTGTTTCGGGATCAACACGGGAAACCTTTGCTGTAACGATTTCCTGATTGTGGCTCTGGAATTCCTCACGGAGCTTACCGTGTTCAGCCTCTCTGATACCCTGACGGATAACGTGTTTACCCTTATCAGCTGCGATACGGCTTACTTCCTTTGTTTCAAGCTCGATTTCAATGATATCGCCGACAAGAGCTGTTGCCTTATACTTCTGAGCCTGCTCAAGTGTCATATCCTCATCGGGATCAACAATCTCAGAAACAACGTTCTTTCTTACGAAAACGCGCATTGTTTCCTCTTCGGGATCAAGCTCGCAGAAAACGATATCCTTATTGTTATAATCGCGCTTAACTGCTGTTACAAGAGCTCTCTGAATGCCTTCGCAAAGTGTTTCCATAGGGATTCCTTTTTCTTTTTCAAGCATCTTGAGTGCCATAAAAAGTTCCTTGTTTACCATTATTCTACTCCTCCGAAATCATCAAGTTTAACATAAGATGTTTCTTTTTTATTAATCATGAGCTTTGTGCCGTCCTCTAGCAGAAGCTCAAAGTTTCCGTTATCATAGCTTTCAAGTGTACCCTTGAATTCTCTCTGTCCGTCAACGGGACGGATAAGCTTTACCATAATTTTCTCACCGAGGCTCTTTTCAAAATGAGCATCACGCTTAAGGTCACGCTCAAGACCCGGTGAAGAAACCTCAAGACAATAGCTCTGTTCAATCGGATCAGCCTCGTCAAGCGGTTTGTCAATCGCGTGGCTCATATCCACACAGTCATCAATTGAAACTCCACCTTCTTTATCAATGAAAATACGAAGGAACCAATCTGCACCTTCCTTTTCAAAGCGGACGTCCCAGATTTCAAGACCGAGAGAATGAGCAATCGGCTCAGCGATTTCCCATACGGTGTTGACGGTATTACCGCCCTTACCTTTTGAAGCCATAATCTACCTCCTAAACAACACAAAAGAGCGGGTTGCCCCACTCCTTTGTCAATACATTCTAAAGTTTACAGTAATATGATATCACATTATTCCAAAAATATCAAGTGTTTTTTGAAATTAAAGTTTATTGAACTTATTAAGCACAAGAACAGTTATAACTGCTACCACGATTGTGATGAACATAAGTGTACCTGCACCCATTGTCGGGTCTACGAAATAAAGGAAAGCAACACCGGCAATAAGAGGTGTGATCATAATCTTCCAATGCTTGAGGATATAGCCTGCAGCAAGTGAGCCGAAGAGAGCCGGAAGAACATAATCAAATGCCGGAGCAAGTGTACCTTCTGTAAGAACGCTGAGGTAAGGAC
>JAZORX010000180.1:0-6408 GCA_045656845.1 Acutalibacteraceae bacterium
CATCTCGTAATTTTCGGGTTATGCTTTTCTTGTGGTGTTTTTTCTTTTTCATAGGTTTTCACCTCCTTGTTTTAAATGTTCACAAATACTATGTTAGATGAAAATGAAAAACTGTTATTAATCCGTCTTTTTTCTTCCTTACAAGATTTTTGAAAGTTTCGCACTGCACGGACTTTCAAACCGTCCACCTTTCGGAGTTAAACTGTTCAAGGGCTCGTTCAAAGAGCGACAGATTTATTTTAAATCCGTCTGTTGAGGTCGATGCAAACCACAACACCGAAGTGATTTTCGCTTCTTCGTCCTGCTAACTGGTTATTCCGTTAAATAACTGAATAACCGTTAGCATGGACCGGTTCTTTTCTTTCAAAAAGCAACCGTTCCGGGACAGAGTTGAAATTTTAAAATAGTTTTTTCAACTCTGTCCCCAAACCAAAACTGTAAAGTGTTTTAAAACATCGTTTTGGTTTGGAAGGAGATGCCTGCCTGCGAATTTTAAAACAATTCGCATCTCACGGCACCTCAGCGGACGAACAATACTTAATGCATATCCGTATTGCTCATCCACTCACAAGCAACAAGAATCTGTCCCTGTGTGAGAAATTCCTATAGCCTGTGTCTTCAGTTATAATATGTTAGACGAAAATATTTTTAATAAAAAGAAAATCCCCGACATCAGGGTTAAATCCGATGTCGGAGATTAAAGTATACATATTCTGTCGTTTTCATGACACAATTTTGCATTTTGATTGATATAGCATTTACCTTTTGATATAATTAAGATGTATAATTGTACTCGTTCATAGGAGAATCAATATGATGAAAATAGCAATTTGTGACGATGAACAGAACTGCATAAACGATGTGCAGACCCATATAAGCTTTTTCTCAAAAGATGTTGGTGTTGAGTTGGAGCAATACACATTTAATTCTGCCGAAGAATTGATGTTAAGCAATCTTAAATTCGATATTGCAGTTTTAGATGTTGAAATGGAAGGCACTAACGGCATTAAATTAGGTGAATATTTAAGAACAACCAATCCACATATTATTCTTATATATATCACGGCACACAGAAAGTATCTTGACGATGCCTTGAACCTTAATGCGGTTCGTTTTTTCGAAAAGCCCATAGATTCTCAAAGGTTTTACAGAGGGCTAAAGGATGCCATTGACCGTATTGATAATTCAAACATCAGCTTTTATCTGAAAGACGGAAAAACAATCGAAAAAATTTCAGCCAAAGACATCATCTATATTGAAATTGAAAACAGAAAAACCAAGGTTGTTACCGTTGACAAAATCTATCACGCTTCCGAACATATAAGTTTTTGGAAAGATAATTTGAGCGGAACAATATTTATTGTTCCACACAAAAGTTATATTGTTAACTTGAATTTTGTTACTACTTATCAAAGAGAGTCTATAGTTCTTGATAATCGTCATACTATACCCGTTGCAAGAAATAAACAGTCCGATTTCTATAGACAATTTATGAAGTTTTTGGAGGGTAAATAATGGCACAAACAATATGTAGTATCTGTGTTTATACCGTGGAAATGCTTACGGCTTTAGCCTTCTTTTCAAAGAATTATACTAAAAAGGTCAAATCAAATTTTGTTTTAGTTTTAATAGGCTTATGTCTTTTCATTCCGGCATCTTTCCTTTTTAATATTTTTAATAATGAAATATACAACTTAACATTATCCTTTCTGATAAATTTAATATTCTCCTTGGTTTGTTTTAAGATACCTGTAAAAGCGGCATTGATTCAATGTATTTTATTGGATGCCCTGATGTTTTCAACCGAATTGATTACGATTTTCATTCTTTCTGCGGTAGCACATATACCAACCAATTTATACAAGAGCAATTTTACGGTATTTTTGATTATTGCTATTATATGCAAAACATTATACCTCACTCTTTCGCAGATATTAGCTTTTATAATAAAAAAGAAAAACGCACAAAAGTATAGAAACAAGTATTTTGTGCCGCTATTCATATTTCCGCTGTTAACAATCGCAACCTGTGTCGTATTGCTGTTCATTGCCCTTGAGGTAAATCTATCGCCGGCTTATCAGATATCAATTTCAGCAATCGCAGCACTGTTCGTTTTTGCGTGTATTTTTATGTTCCTCTATTATCAAGCCTTGATTGAAAAAGATACAAAAATCAGTGAGCTTGAAGCTGAACAAAGAAGCAACCAAATAAATCAGGTTTATTTAGAGATACTTCAACATAAAAATGATGAGCTTCAGATGTTGTTTCACGACACTAAGCACCATTACTTAACGCTAAGTGGATTTGAAACAGTTGAAGATGTGAAGCAATACATTGAAAAGCTTTCTCCTGAACTCGAAAGTAAAAATACAATAAGAATTTCCCAAAACAAAATCATTGATTTAATTCTAAATAAATATATCGTTTTGTGTGAAAAATCGGCTATTAAATTCAACTATGAGGTTCAGACCGCAAACCTTGCATATATTAATGATGTTGAATTATCAATTATACTTAACAACGCTTTGGATAATGCATTTGAAAGTGCAGGAAACAGCAGTGAAAAGATAATTGATTTCTCATTACGGCATATTAACGGGATGGATTTATTGAGCATTGTCAATAGCTGTGACGTTGCCCCAACCCATAAAAACAAACAGCTGATATCAACCAAAAAACTTGTGAAAGAACACGGCTTCGGCAACAGAATAATCGAACGTCACACAAAAGCCAACAACGGTAAATATGAGTGGTTTTATGACGAGGCGGAAAAGAAATTTCATCTGTCGCTTCTTTTTCAAAAATAATATTTCCCTTTAGTTCATTTTAAAGTTTCACTCTGTTTTTTTAGAAATATTTTTAAAATCAGGCAATGTACCATGCATCGCCTGATTTTTTTGTCATTTTTTTGCATAGTTTTGCACCTGACCTTTATTTTTTATTTTTTATACTATACAATTTTATTGAAAATAATATTGAGAT
Organism: Acutalibacteraceae bacterium; assembly: GCA_045656845.1. Taxonomy (GTDB): domain Bacteria; phylum Bacillota; class Clostridia; order Oscillospirales; family Acutalibacteraceae; genus CAG-488. The sequence continues at coordinate 2,983 of JAZORX010000180.1, forward strand.
TTTCGTGAAGTAAACTTAGAAAGGAGCAAAGATTATGAAAAAAATAATAAGCACTATATTAATTGCAACATTGATTTTTTCTGTGTTTGCATTTGATTTTAGCAGTTCAGCTAAGAACAATACAGAAAATATCCAAGGTTTTGTCAGCGATGCAATGGAACTCATTTCCTATCAGCCTGAAATTGAGTTCAATACTTTTAGTGATGACGAGAATTCAGATGAAACAGACTTTTCTTCTTGTCGATTGATTGTAAAATCTAAACAGAAACCTGAAAAATTGAACTCTGTCGGCATTGCAAGCGGTTATAAGGATTATCACATAATTCAGTTTGCAAATACTAGTGATACAATCAAAGCACTTGATACATATACCGAATCAGATGATGTGGAATCAGTTTGCGTTGATAAAACTGTACCTGCCCTCGAAAATCCGATTGAAAAGACGGCAGAACAAAACATTGATTCAAATCCAACCAAGCGCACTCTGAATTCATGGGCAGCAGAATCAACAGGTCTGTATGCAATAAAAAACTACGTTGAAAATAACAATATTCAGTTAAACGAAGTTAAAGTTGCTCTTATAGGAACAGGTGTGGATTTAGAACAAGAGTTTTTTGAAGGAAGACTTGAAAGAACATATTTCTACGGTGCAGGCACACCTGAAGCGGCTGAGCAGGATTTCTTCAACCACGAAACTTCGGTTACAAGCATAATTGTTGACGCAACACCTGAAAATGTAAAAATCAGAAACTACAAGGTTGCTGATGACGGCAATTTTTCTCTGGCGACTGTTACCGTTGCCATGTTACAGGCAATTTTGGATGGCGCACAAGTAATAAATTGTAGTTTTGGTTTTGGTGTCAATACAGATAACTGGACTGCAGATGAACTTCTATTTGCGGATGCGATAAAAACTGCTTATGAGAAAAACATTTTTATAGTAGCAAGTGCAGGTAACTCTGGAAATGCAAGTTACGAACCTAATTATACTCTTCCTGCCTCCTCGAACTTCGTGCTTACTATTAGTGCAAGTAATATATATTCATACCCTTGTGCTTGGAGTTCAAGAGGAAAATGTGTGGATATTTGTGCTCCCGGAGAAAGTGTTCCCGCTATCGGACTTGAAGGCTATGAAGAAGCTGACGGAACTTCATTTTCTGCCCCTATTGTTTCTGCTGTTTGTGCAATGATGCTGTCCTTTAATTCTGATTTAAAGGTTGAAGACGCCTTTGACATTATAAGAGAAACAGCAACACCTTATGATAAGTGTAATGTAGGAATTCTTCTTTACGGTGAAGGCCTTGTTGATGCAGTTGGTGCGGTTGGTTTGGAAAGACCGGTTATAAGTGTTAATAAGCAGCCCGGTAAATATGAAGAAAAAATTGTCCTTGAAGCTACTTCATCTGGTAATGAAGCTATCTACTATACTTTTGACCTGACATATCCTACACCTGAAAACGGAATTTTACTTACAGATGCTGTCGAAATTTATGCAACCGAAGAACTTTTTAAAGCTGTTTCATACAATGAGGATGGTATACCGAGTAAAGTTTATTCAGGTCTGTTTCGTTCATCTATCCTTGCGGATGAGTCTGACTTTACCATTGACGAAGAAGGGGCAATAACTTCATATACCGGAGATTTGCACGATATAATAATTCCTGAAACGATTAATGGTATAACAGTAACCGATATATACCAAGGTTCATTTGATAATGTTGAAGTTTGGGGAATAACCTTGCCTGACACAATCAAATTCTTAGGGGGAATATCTTCTGACGGAAAACATCGACAATCTTTTAAGGATAACACAGAATTGATCTTTCTTGATGGCGAATCAGTTGAAAAAGTGGGATGGAGTACATTTGAATTATCGACAATTCGATTTTTCAATCTTCCTAACTTAGAACACATCGGTTGTAGGGCATTTTATACCGTTCGTTCTGTAGAAACCCTAGTTTTACCTAAAGCTAAGCTAATTGAAGATGAAGGCTTCGGATATGCATATTGCACTGAACTTTTTTTACCTGAGGTTACAACAATCGGATTTGCAAGCTTTCGAAATTTTGGAGCTCATCGATTATATATGCCAAAATTGACAAATTTTACAGCTGGTTCGAGAGGAAGAACCGGGTATTTGGATGGTCTGAAAGTTCGTACTGTACTTGACTTGCCTGAATTAGTGGAAATACCTAGAAAAACTTTTAGGTATTATAATGATTATGATGGACTAATTGTTCGTTTAGAGTTATCAAAAGCAACAGCATTACCGGATTTCCCGGGTTCAGGATCAAGTTTGGTGATACCTTCAACCGTAAAGAGTATGCCGGAAGATCTTTCAGACTATGAAATGAGTACATATACATTCTACGGTTCATCGGGAACATATATCGAACAGTGGGCGAAAGAAAACGGTGCTAAGTTCATTGAAATAACACATGAAACCGCAGTTATTAATGATTTACCTAAATACTACAAGTCATATATGGGCGAACTTGAAGCAGATGTTGTGGGTTTCAACCGCACTTATCAATGGTACAGCAATACAACCGACAATAACACAACAGGTAAAGCTATTGAAGGTGCAACAAGCAAAACCTTTAATCCTGCAGATTATCCTGCTGCATACTACTATTGTGAAGTAACAAGCAAGGATGGGGACTTTGAAGAAATCACCATTAGAACAAGTGCGTGTGAAAACAGATCAATCACATCTGATATTACAAAAGTTGAATATATTCAGCAAGAAAATACCCACAAAGACTTTACTGTAACCGCCAACGGCAGAAAATCTATGATTCAATTTATGGAAGCTGACGGTGGTACGAGAACCTATGACAGATACCATAAGAATGTAACTATCACAAGCTACAACGCAGATGGCGAAGTTGTTAATGATTTAAGCCGTGACCTGGCTTATGAAGTATGGAATATTTACTCAAATATGAGCGTAGGTAACGAAATCAAAGTTCGCGGCAAAGTAAGCGGTAAATGGGATATAGGTAAATATAAATTTACGATTGAACCATATAATCCTATTGTTTCAATGGAACTTTCCTCAACATCAGGCAAGTTGGGTCCCGTACCTGCAACTGTTGTCGCTGACGAGAAGACAGAAAAAGTGATGTTCAAGATGCCTGACAACACAACTGTCACCGTTGCACCAAAAACAACCGACGAAAACGGAAACAAAATCTTCACAGGCAAGGCATGGATGAATAAAGAGGGGCTTAATGAAATCCGCATTCTCATCTACCGCCGTAATGTCTGGAAACAAGTGGGTACACTTGAGTATATGGTTGAATAATCCGTTTATATAGAATATTACTTTACAAATATAAAACAGAAAGGAAATATTATTATGAAAAAATCATTTAAGAAATCAATTGCTGTTTTATTAACAGCACTGATAATCGCACTTTGTAT
>JAZORX010000181.1:0-2761 GCA_045656845.1 Acutalibacteraceae bacterium
CCCCTTTCGCATTATTAGTTAATTAATATTCAGAATTGCGAAAAAAGATGCAAAAACACCGTACGCTGAAGCATACGGTGTCATATGTTATATAAATCGGGTTTTCTGTCGTTAAAGATATTGATAGAACTTCTGATTTGATTTATGATGCCGAAATCACAGTCTGCCGAGACTATTTCCTCTTTTTCTCCTGCAAAGGCAAGGACATTCCCCCAAGGGTCGATTATCCTTGAATTTCCGCCAAAAACAACATCATCTGCCTTACCGCAAGAATTGCACACGGCAACGAACATCTGATTTTCAATCGCCCTTGCAGCTGAAAGAGTTTTAAGATGCTCAATGCGCTGATACGGCCATTGAGAAACGACAAAAAGCATTTCCACGCCCTCAAGAGCAAGTTTTCTTACAAGCTCGGGGAAACGGATATCATAGCAGATAATAACTGCGCATTTATGCCCGTCAAGCTCAAAGACAGTCGTTTTTTCGCCGTATTCAAAGTATTTCTCCTCATCCATCGGCGTGAAAAGATGAGTTTTATCATACTCTGCGACTACCTCGCCTTTACGGTTAAAAACATAAGAAGTGTTATATGCTTTCGAGTTTTTCTCATTCACTATGCTTCCTGCAACGATGTTTACACCCAGATCTTTCGCAATAAGTGAAAAAGTCTTTTTGATTCTATCACCATCGACATCACAAAAAGACATAAGATCATTTTTCGGATAGTAGCCCGTGCTCCAGGTTTCCGGGAGCAGGACTACATCCGATTTTTCATTTTTCACAGTATTGTATATCAGTTCCTCTGCTCTGAGATAGTTTTTTTCAACATCGCAGAAATCCATATCAAGCTGAATACAACTGACTCTCATAATTATTCAGCGTAATCGTAGCCTGACTTGATAGCTGTTTCGTTAACACCGAGAAGCTCGATCTTACGGGCAGAAACAACCTTCTTGAGAGCTGCATCAACATTATCAAGAGAGAAGCCTTCAACTTCCTTGAGAACCTTACCTGTGATAATCATATTAGCAAGAGTCTTGATATTGTTATCATATGCCATCTGAGTTGCAGGGATATAATAAACATCAACATCGTCTCTCTCAACCTTCTTATCGATAAGAGTTGAGTCAACGAAGATCTTACCACCACTTACAACAGCATTCTCATACTTTTCAAGTGAAGGAAGGTTCATAGCGATGAGAACATCGGGAGCGTCAACGATCGGAGAACCAATCGGCTCGTCGCTGATGATAACTGAACAGTTAGCTGTACCACCACGCATCTCGGGACCGTATGAAGGAAGCCAGCTTACCTGCTTTTCTTCAATAAGGCCTTTGTATGCAAGGAACTTTCCTGCGAAGAGGATACCCTGTCCGCCGAAGCCTGCAAAAAGCAATCTGCATGTCTTACTCATTTTGCTTCCTCCTCTGCATAGATATCTTTATAAACACCGAGAGGATAATACGGAAGCATCTTCTCATCTACCCATTCGAGTGCCTTTTCGGGAGTCATACCCCAGTTTGTCGGGCAAGTTGAAACAACCTCGATAAGAGAGAAGCCTTTGCCTTCAAGCTGGTTCTGGAAAGCCTTTTTGATAGCCTTCTTTGCATTCTTTACGTTCTTTACGTTGTTAACAGCAACACGCTCAAGGTAAGCTGCACCGTCAACGTTTGAAAGAAGCTCACAAACCTTTACGGGATAACCTACTGTTTCAACATCTCTGCCGTAAGGTGAAGTCTGTGTAACCTGACCCGGAAGAGTTGTCGGAGCCATCTGGCCGCCTGTCATACCGTAAATTGCATTATTAACGAAGATAACAGTGATATTTTCTCTTCTTGCTGCTGAGTGCACTGTTTCTGCAGTACCGATAGCTGCAAGGTCACCGTCACCCTGATATGTAAATACGATCTTTGACGGATCGCTTCTCTTAACACCTGTTGCAACAGCTGGTGCACGTCCGTGTGCAGCCTGTACAAAGTCGCATGTAAAATAGTTGTATGCCATAACAGCACAGCCAACGGGAGCAACACCGATTGTTTCGCCCTCAATACCGAGCTCGTCGATAACTTCCGCTACAAGACGGTGAATGATACCGTGTGTACAACCCGGACAATAGTGAAGCACTGCATCTGTGAGTGACTTCGGCTTTTCAAATACTACTGACATCAGAACGCACCTCCGTTCTCGTTTACTTCATTGATTTTAGCAAGTACATCTTCAGGTGTCGGAATCATACCGCCGACACGGTTACAGAGATAAACCGGCTTCTTGCAACGGATTGCAAGTTCAACGTCCTCTATCATCTGACCCATGCTCATTTCAACACAGATGAATGCCTTGCACTTGTCTGCTGCTTCTGCAAGAACCTTCTTCGGGAACGGCCATACTGTGATAGGTCTGATCATACCAACCTTTACACCGTTTGCACGTGCCTCATTGATAGCGTTCTTTGCAACACGTGAAGTGATACCGAATGCAACAACACATACTTCAGCGTCGTCCATAAGGTACTCTTCGTACATTACTTCGTTTTCTTCGATTGACTTATATTTCTCGTATCTTTCGAAGTTCTTTGCTTCAAGCTCTTCGGGTTTGAGGTAAAGTGAGTTTACGATGTTGTGCTCACGCTCACACTTTGTACCTGTAAGAGCCCACGGCTTGTCGTATGCTTTAACTTCGCCTGCATCAAGAGAAACAGGCTCCATCATCTGACCCATTGTACCGTCAGCAAGAATCATTGATACCATGCTGTACTTGTCAG
>JAZORX010000182.1:0-2519 GCA_045656845.1 Acutalibacteraceae bacterium
AGACCACCCCAAACATCGTAAATAGGAATAAAAATAACATTCAGCAGAGCAAGGATTGAGATTATAATTTTTGCAACCATAAATTTTCACTTCCCTATGTTGTGTTGATGCAAGTGTAACATTTTAAAAAACACTTGTCAATCATTAAAGGTATAAAAATAACCGTCCCGACATATATCGGAACGGTTGTTTGCTTATTTCAATGAATCAATATAGTCGCAGGCAGCGAGAGCTGCAACTGCACCGTCAGCGGCTGCTGTTGCAACCTGACGGATTTTCTTTGTGCGGCAGTCTCCTGCAACGAAGATTCCGTTTTCTCCTGTAACGCAGGATTCATCTGCACTTGCGTATCCTCTTTCGTCAAGAGTGATAACATTTGCAAAAGCCTCATTCTGAGGGATAAGACCGATAGCTATGAAAAGACCGTCAACCTTAAGGCTTGAAACTGAACCGTCTGCATTCTTTGTCAGCTCGACTCCGTCAAGCTCGGTTTCGCCCGTGAAGGCTGTAACCTTTGTGCCTGTGATGACTTCGATGTTGTCCTTTTCGTAAACCTGCTCAGCAAGTTTCTTTTCGCCTGTGAGGAAGTCAAGATCCTGAATAACATAAACCTTCTCGGCAAGATCAGAAAGAAGAATTGATTCCTGAAGAGCTGAGTTTCCACCTCCGACAACACCGACTGTCTTTCCTTTATAGAAAGCACCGTCGCATACTGCGCAGAATGAAATTCCTTCACCGACATATTTATGCTCATTCGGAAGACCGAGCATTCTGTGCTTTGCACCGGTTGCTATGATAACGGTCTTGCCTTCGAATTCTCCCGAATCGGTTACAACGGTTTTGATATCGCCGTTCTTGATTTCAAGAGCTTCACAAAGCTCAACATCTGCACCCTGCTCAAGCACCTGCTCCACGAGCTTGTCTGCAAATTCGTTGCCTGTAAGCTGAATGAAACCGGGAATATTCTCAACTTTGGGTGAGAATGTGATCTGTCCACCGAAAGTTGCCTTTTCAATAACGAGAACGCTCTTGTTAGCCCTGCGAGCATACAGGGCGGCGGTAAGCCCCGCAGGGCCACCGCCGATGATTATAATATCGTACATAATATTATCCCTTTTTTAAGCGTTGAGGAATTTCTTGATATCAGAAACACCTGCGTATTTTTCAACAACGCCATCCTTGATGATTACAAGTGTCGGAGCCTGCTTAACGCCAAGCTGAGTTGCAAGGTCTGCGTTTTCCTCAGCGAGGAGCTTGTCGTAGGGGAAGCCTGCCTTGTCAAGGAATGTGCAAGCGATCTTGCAGTTGGGGCAGGTTGCAGTTGCAAAAAGAAGGTTGCGATTTTCTGCTACGGGTGTATCGTCTTCAACTGCTGCATCAGCTTCAACCTCAACAGCCTTTACTTTAGTAAGCTTTGATCTGCCGATATCGTAAACCTTACGGTCCTTGTATTCCTGAGTCTTACCGTCATTCCAGTTCTTAACGGGACGGTAGTAACCTGTGATACGGCTGTAAACCTCTGCCTCTTCACCACACTCAGGGCAAGTGAATGATTCACCTGCGATGTAGCCATGGTTCTTACATACTGAGTATGTGGGAGAGATTGAATAGTAGGGAAGACTGTAATTCTCAGCAATCTTTCTTACGAGGCTTGCACATGACTGCCAGTCAGGAAGCTTTTCGCCAAGGAATGCATGGAAAACAGTACCTGATGTGTAAAGAGTATGAAGCTCGTCCTGCATATCGAGAGCTGTGAAGATATCTTCTGTGTAACCAACGGGAAGGTGAGAGCTGTTTGTATAGTACGGAGTCTGATCCTTCTCGCAGCCTGCTGTGATGATATCGGGGAAGTACTTGAGGTCGTGCTTTGCAAGACGGTATGCTGTTGACTCAGCAGGTGTAGCTTCAAGGTTGTAAAGGTCACCGTACTGAACCTGATAGTCTGAAAGTCTCTCTCTCATATGGTTGAGAACATCCTTTGCAAACTGCTGAGTTTTCTCAGTTGTCATATCAGCCTTGAGCCATTTTGCGTTAAGACCAACTTCGTTCATACCAACAAGACCGATTGTTGAGAAGTGGTTATCAAATGAACCGAGGTATCTCTTTGTATACGGATAGAGACCTGAATCAAGAAGCTTTGTGATAACAGTACGCTTAACCTTGAGTGAACGGGCAGAGATATCCATCATTCTGTCAAGACGAGCATAGAAATCAGCTTCATCCTTTGCAAGGTAAGCAATTCTCGGAAGGTTGATTGTAACAACACCGACAGAACCTGTTGATTCACCGCTACCGAAGAAACCACCTGACTTCTTACGAAGCTCACGAAGGTCAAGACGAAGACGGCAGCACATTGAACGGACATCGCTGGGCTCCATATCTGAGTTGATGTAGTTTGAGAAGTAAGGTGTACCGTATTTTGCTGTCATTTCGAAGAGAAGCTTATTGTTCTCTGTCTCAGACCAGTCAAAATCACGGGTGATTGAATAAGTAGGAATGGGATACTGGAAGCCACGGCC
>JAZORX010000183.1:0-4466 GCA_045656845.1 Acutalibacteraceae bacterium
CTTCTCGGCTATGACCCCGACTGGAGTTTTGAAAGAGGAATTGAAGCCGCCATTGAGTGGTACAAACAGAATTTATGAGTACAATAATTTATTACGGCGGATTTACTCTGCCCGATAGAAGTGCATCAGCAAACAGAGTCGTTTCAAACGGCAAAATTTTCGATAAGCTCGGATATAAAACCGTTTTTATAGGTGCATCGGAAGATTCTTTTGACGGTTTAAGGCCTGAGCAGGGTTATGAGAATATGTTTGAGCACGCTCATCCGAAATCAACCAAACAATGGCTCAAACACATGATAAGCGTTGAGCATATTGAGTCTGTTGTCGAAAAATATGACGATGTATGCAGAATAATCCTCTATAATGTGCCGATGTTCACTCTTATGAAAGCAAAAAAAGTTTTTTCAAAGAGAAACATTGAGGTCTGCTACGACTGCACCGAATGGACAAAAGATACCGACGGCTCATTGCCCAAAAGAATTTTCAAAGCTTTCGACGAAATTCTCATAAGCAATTTCGCTCATAAGGTTGCCGACGGCATGATTGCCATCAGCAGGATGATGGAGAAGAAATATAAAAGCAGTAAAAATCTGCTCATTCTCCCCCCTCTCGTTGATATTAATGACGATATCTGGCATCAAATCCCTGAAAATCATGAGGGTATATTTGAATTTTGTTTTGCAGGTATACCCGACGGCAAAAAAGAAAGCCTCGACAAAGTTGTCGAAGCCTTCTGCAAAATCAATAAAAAGAATACTCATCTTCGCATTATCGGTATAACCGAAAATGATTTCAATAATATTTATCCCGACTGCTATATTCCCAAAAATGTCCGCAATAAAATCACATTTATGGGTAGACTTTCACATTCCGAAACAATAAGATATGTTCTCGGCTGTGACTGCTATATATTCATCCGCCGTTCAGACAAGCGAAACAACGCAGGCTTCCCGACAAAATTCGCGGAGAGTTTCACTTGCGGTGTCCCTATAATAACAACCGATGTCAGCGATGTCGGAGAATATATCAAAAAAAGCGGAAGAGGCAGTCTTTTAAAGGATATGACAACAGAAAACATTTCCGAAGCCATGCTTTATCAGATTGAAAATAAAGCCGTAAATAAATCACTTGATAACACATTTCACTATGAATCATTCATTCAGCCGACAGAAAATTGGCTGAAATAAAAAAGGAAGGGGGAAAAACATGCTCAAAAACGGATTCTCGTACGGTCTTATTCAAAAAATTGCCGTACTGTATCTTATTATATGGACAATTTCTCCTCCTCTGCAGGTTGACACAATCTACCGAATAATTGCACTCGCATGTGCTGTGATATGGGTAGGAATATGGTTTATCAGAGAAACTCCGCTTACTTTAGGTAAAGAGCAAGTCGGCGCAATTATATTCCTGATTGCGGTTATGATTGTTGTCTATTTTGAAAAATATGATTTTTCCGCACTTATAAAGCAAATCGCTTTGATAATGCTAGTTATTTGCTTTATGATGACTTATTTTTATGACGACAAATGGGATGAACTTGCAGGAATCGTTCCGGTTGTTCTCATTCTTCTGACTATCTGGAATTATAATACGGTAAAAGTTCTTATTGAAGATCACACAATTGCAAGACTTCTTGTCAGAGAAGATGAAACCACCATTAACTTTCTGAAACAAGGTGTCGGCGGATACAGCCTAATTTATCCTCAGGTTTGTATTTGTCCGGCTATATTCGCATGGGTTATCAAGGCGTTCAAAAACAATAAATTGTTTTTTGCCATTGGTGCAGTATGGGTTTATTTCTATGTTAGACTGCTTGAACTAGCCGGATATTCCATTGCGCTCTTTGCAAGTGCCATAGGCCTTATACTTCTTCTTTTCTACAGAGGTAAAAATATTATCCCAGCATTTATAGTTACAATTCTTGCATTCCTCGGAATTATGGCTGCTATATTATACATTACACCGTTCAGAGAATGGATTCTCGAAACATTTGACGGTATGGCTGTCGCAAGAAAAGTCAATGACCTCGTATCAACGGCGGATTCCGGTATAACAGGTGACTCTATTCAGGTCCGAATCAACGCCTATTCAAACAGCCTTATGGATATGCTCAAATATCCGATTATAGGTTCACTGTGGCGGGGAAACGGCGGCGGACATTCCGCACTTCTCGACATCACCGCAAAATACGGTTGGCTCGGCGGATATGCATTCTCAATGATGTTTTATCATGTTCCTTTCCATTATAAACATCACTATAATGATAAATTTATTACATCGGCAGCGAATGCAACTCTTGTAACACTTATGTTTGTTTCCTCGCTTGACTCATTCAATTACTCGTTTACACTCATGGTTATGATTGTTTCATCACTTTTGTTAGAAGATATTATAAAATGGACCGGAGCTGAAAGAACATGAAAGTTTTATGGACAGTAAATTTAATACCTGCCGCAGTTTCGGTAAAACTCGGAAAAACCTCCGAGGTGCTCGGCGGATGGGTTGAATCCATGGCAGAACAACTGAGCAAAAACAATGATATCGAGCTCGGTATAGTCTGCAAATGTGAAGAAAACCTCAGCTTTTGCGAAACAATTGACGGTGTGACATATTTCAGTCTTCATTACACATCCTCAACATCGCTTGCAGAACTTGAGGAAAAATGCGATAAGATTGTTTCGGATTTTACGCCTGATATAATAAACATTGAGGGCACCGAATTTCTTCACGCAAGAGCTATGCAGTTAACTGCAAAAAAACACGGTATTCCCGCAGTCGTTTCCCTGCAGGGAATTCTCAACGGACAGTATGTTTATCAGTGCGGTCAGCTTCAGATTGACGACATGATGTTTTCAAAATCCCTGACAGAGATTTTCTCCGCTTGGATTATGCATCTTCGCAAAACAATGTGGTATAAACCCCGCATGAAATCCGAAAAGGAAATATTGGAAAATGCTGATTACATTCTCGGCAGAACAACATGGGACAGAGCGCATTCCTACGCAATAAACCCCAATGCAAAATATTATCCATGCAGCCGCATACTCCGCAAACCGTTTTATGAAGAGAAATGGAGCCTTGAAAAAGCCGAAAGACATTCAATATATGTCGGCAACGGCTACAGTGCTCTCAAGGGCGTTCACTTTGTTGTCATGGCTCTCCCATATCTCATAAAAGAATATCCCGATGTCAAGGTCTATGTTGCAGGATATAAGCCATATCAGGAGAACGACAAACGTTCCATACTAAAAAAAGGCTATGCTTCATACCTTAAGAAACTTATATACGACCTTGGAGTGCAGGACCATATCGAATTTACAGGTCCTCTCAAGGCACAGCAGGTTGCAGAAAAGCTTTCAAAAGTCAACGCCTATGTTTTATGCTCTGCCGTTGAAAACAGTCCCAACACTCTCGGCGAAGCAATGATGGTGGGTACTCCCTGTGTTGCCGCATATGTTGGTGGAGTTCCCGATATGGCAGAAGACGGTAAAGAAGCTCTTTTCTACAGAAACGATGACCCGAAACTTCTTGCATGGAATCTGAAAAGAGTTTTTGATGATGATAAGCTTGCGCTCTCGCTTTCCGAATCAGGAAAGAAAAAAGCCCTCATAACACATAATGCGGAAAGAAATGCACAGATGCTTATTGATGCATACACAGACATTTTGAAGGAGAAATAATATGAGTTACGCACCGATTATAATATTCGTATATAACCGTGCAGACCATTTTATTGAAGTATATAATGCTCTTGCTGCTTGCAAAGAAGCGAAAGAATCCGAACTTTTTATCTTCTCCGACGGCGCAAAAAATGAAGCGGGCAAAGAAAAAGTCAACGAAGTGCGTACTGCTGTTGCAGCAGTAAAAGATTCAGGCGATTTCAAATCCGTTATCGTTACCGAAAGCTCTGTAAATAAAGGACTTGCCGCATCGGTTATCGCAGGTGTTACGGAAATCGTTAATAAATACGGCAAGGTAATTGTCGTTGAAGATGACTGTGTTGTTTCACCTCATTTTCTCGGATATATCAATAACGCTCTCGGTTATTATGAAAACAATAAAAAAATCGGTTCAATCGCTGGATATACACCTATGATTGATTTGCCAAACAATTATAAAAACGACGTTTTTGCCGCCTACCGTTCATGCAGCTGTACATGGGCAACATGGAAAGACCGCTGGGAAGGCGTGGATTGGGAACTTAAAGATATAAAAGATTTCTATAATTCCACCAAACTTATCCGTCGCCTTAACTCAAACGGCAGCGACAGATTCATCCGCCTTTACCGTCAGACAAAAGGCAACGGCACTTCGTGGTCGGTAAGATTCGGTGCACATCTTGTAAAAAAGAATTTGCTTACGGTTTATCCGAGATACTCATACATAACGAACATCGGCTGTGATGAATCGGGTGTTCACAGCAAATCCGAAGATAACGAAAAAATGCGTGTAGATTTGTCAAA
>JAZORX010000184.1:0-8544 GCA_045656845.1 Acutalibacteraceae bacterium
TACATGTTGTAAACAGGCTTTGTATTAAGATCCTGCTTGTTTGCATACTTAGTTGCGTATGTTACAACACTTCTGTTGATAACTGACTGGTTAAGCATATTTTCTACCTTGTCAGCATCATTATATGCCTCAAGCACTGCATTAAGGTCATCTGTTGTGTAATGGTTAAGGTTCATATCTGAAAGCTTATATGTAGTACCTTCAGGAACCTTACCTTCTACGCCGTCTGCATAGCTGATTGTGAACTGGTCGAGATATGAGATAATCGGAGCCTTTGTTGCCGGTGTTTCAAGAGCTTCGACTTCCTTGATTGCTGCATAGTATTCTCTGTTGTTTTCTGCTGTTGCATTCTTCTTCAGAGCTTCTCTTGCATTTTCATATCTCTGCACTGCTGCTTTGTATGCTATTGTATCATATACCGGATATGCATTTTCTGTCTCAAGTATCTTATACTCTGTAAGATCAGAATTTGTAAACTCAACACCGGTGACTACAGATACATTAGTATCGAACTGTTTGAAATCTACGATAACATCTTCAGCTGTATCTACAGGATACCATACTGCATAGAGCTTCATATCGCCCTTAGGTGCAAATGCTTCACCTACTGCATAGTCGATTGTGCTTGCGTCACTGTTTGTTGACCAACCTGCAAGTACGTGTGTATCGTTTGCGCTTACCCATACGGGTGTTGTGACTGTTGATACGCCACCCTTCCACTTTGCGTAGAGGACTGTTTCTGTACCTACTGTGTCACTTGTACCTGTTACGCCGTTCGGGTTTTTGATTGTTGCGCCGTTTGCATATGTGAAGTTCGGTTCACCTGTGAGGACATCCTGCCAGCCGTCGAATTCAAGGTCTGCCTTGAGTGTTTCGATTGCTATATCTGTGCCTACTTCATAGAAGCCTACGCTATACTTTTCGGGATCGAAGTTCTGTGTATCGATCGCCTGCTCCTGATCGTACCAGAAGTTCTGTGTGAACTCTTCACCTGTACCTGCGCCCGGCTTGAATCTTACGATGATAAGGTTCGGAGCCCATCTTGCATAGAGGTTTACCGCATTACCGCCATTTGCATCGAAGAATGCTGTTGCTGTTGATGCGGGGATTGCTTCACCCTTCTGATAGAGCTTTTCGCCTTCTACCTTTTCAGCTGTTGTTGCCCATCCCTTGAATGTGTAACCTGCCATTGAAGGTACGATTTCTGAGATTACACCGTCTGTTGCATATCTGAGTGTACCTGTTGCAGGCATCGGAGATGCATCTGTCGGTGTTGCATTTGCGGGGATATTCTTATTATAGACAATGCTGAATGGCTTCGGTGACCACTGGGCTGCGAGATATACATCTTTTACGAGTGAGTCTGTGTAGCCGTTAAGTCTTGTGTAGTTATCTGCACCGGGGACATTTTTGCCTGCTTCATAGTTCTTTGCAGGGTTTTCTTCTGACAACCATCCTGAGAAATCGTAACCGTACTTCTCGCCTGTTGTCGGAAGGACTGTATCAATATTTGAGTAACCTGTTACGGTCTGGGGTACTGTTGAACCGTTGATTGTACCACCGTTCGGGAGGAGTGTATACTTAACTGTATGCTCCTGAATTGTGAAGTCTGTACCTTCAGGTGTATAGCCTGTGATTGAGTGCATTGTTATACCTGCATAGTACGTCTTTCCACCTTCGAGGTTCAATGTGATTACCGGGTCTGCATCATTGATACCTGTAATGCCGTAATCGAACTCGTGGTTATCGTTTTCCATAACGAAGTTCAATGAGCCGTCGAAAGCCTGCATTTCAAGGTCTGAGCCTCGGTTATTGCTTGTGTATGCTGATGCATACTGTGCTCTCGGTGCTGTGTATGAGAAGAAGTGAACCTGTCCGGGATAGAATGCAAACTTCATATTGTTCTGCGAAGATGTAACATATCCCTGTGCCATATTGCTTGACTCGTTGAATGTTACTGCTGTTGCCGGTTCCCAGACTGCAATAAACTCAACATTAGCGTCTGTCTTAACAACATCTGTCGGCCAGTAGATATCGCCTCTCATCTCCGGATCGATTGAAGAGTCTTTTACTTTGCAACCCTTGAAGTTGTAACCGGGTTTATACGGAACATAAGTGTAGCTTACATCTGCACTGTCCCAACCGGTCTGTCCCTGAGCAACTCTGTTTGAAACAGAAACTGATGTGCCGACATTGAGATTCCATCTGTCTTCTACCTGATAGCTGGTCTGCATCGGGTCAGCTGACTTTCTGTAAGTACCTCCGTCAAGATCGTATATAACATTAGTCTGCCATACGGGGTAGAGTGTTCTGTTTCCGTTTTCAGGAACTGTTGTGGTTGTTACGATATTTGCTGCTGAGCCGTTACCGTTTGCTTCGCGTACTGTTGACCAGCCTGCGAGCTGATAGCCCGGACGGGTAAGTACGGGGAAGTCTGTTACGCTTGCATTCGGAGCGCCGTCCTTATGTAACGGGTCGGGCATTGTTATATTGTTTGACTGATGAGTTGTTGTGAATACCGTAATATCTCTTACAACGATATCAGAGTATGTGATTGAAGCACTTGGTGTATATGTACCAACACGGATTGTAGCATACGGTCTGCCTGCAGGAACTTTTAAGGTTCCCTTGACTGTGCCCGTGCCGTTTGCTGCAACGGTAGTTGATACACTTGTGAAGTCTGTGCCTGATGTACCCAAGCCGACAGAGGTCGTTGAGGTGGGAGCCGTATCAAAAGTGAAGAAGAACATATTAGGTCTTACTTCTTTTGAAGAGTTATTCTTGACAGAACAGGAGAATTCATATGTTCTGCCCGGAATAAGAGTCATATATCCCTTCTGGGTATTATTGTATGCTGTTGTGTAAGCATCAGTTGCAGATTCAGTAGTGTTGAGTGTAACAGTATTCTGTACATGGTCAACGCTTGCTGTACTTTGGTTTACACCTACCCAACGGAAGGCATCGAAGTCGAACTCGTTTCCGAAGAGGACTTCACCGTTATCGATTTCATAGAAATAGATATATGAAATATCTGTATCGTAAGCATAGGGATAAATCGCCTCTGATGAGCTTGCGAATGTCGCAACCGCTGTTGAGGTTGAAACCGTTCCGAGCTGCTCAAATACTGTCGTCTTATCATTATTTTGCTTGATTCTGATATTCTGACGGTGATCGGCATCAGTTGAAGGAGGAGTCGTAGACTTTACGACATCGTACGCTTCATTAGCGAGAGCATCGAAATTCATTACGCTTTCAAGCTTATACATAGCAAGGAAGTGATAGCCTGAATATGAATCTGCTGAGAAAGAAACCTGATCTCTGAGATAGTAATTTGTCTCAACGTTTGATGAACCGGGAATCTTAACGATTCTGTAAGAACCGTCTTCGTTACGGATAACACCTGCATTGTACTGCGTTGCCTTACCTGTCTTACGGCTTGCTGTGTCTTTCTTGAGTGCTTCAACTGCTGCATTAAGAGAATCTGCAAGAGTGTTGGGATTCGTTATTGATTTATCAAGAGTAATAAGAGCCTTATACGCATCCTTGTACGCAGTTACGAAAGCTGAATATGCTCCCTCGTTTTTATAATAACGACTGTTGAAGTCACTATCATAAACACCAAAAAGTGAGAATTCCTTCTTAGCGTTATTAACTGCATCACGAAGCTTTGCCTTGTCATACTGTGTTGCATTAAGAGTCATAACCGCAGAGTTAAGGATATAGTCAGAGTCATAGTTTGAGTACATCGTCTTAACCTTATAGACTGCGGTTGAATTTGAATTAAGAGCGCTTACCCACGCACCTGCATACTTGATACCTTCGGTTTCGTATGCACCTCTGTTGTCAAAGCGACCTTGACCGGCAATGACCGTTCCTCTGTTATCCCAAACCGTAGCTTTATCACCACTACCCGTCTTGGTACCCGTTCCTTCTGATGTTTTGCCTGTAAAATCGGCAACATACCAGGAGCCGCTGTTATCATCTGAAGCTTCGTCATCCGTTACAAGAAGACCGACACCGAGGTTGGGAATCTGGTTGAGATTTGAATATCGGCTAATATCAATATAGACATTACCTTGCGCCACAGAATCTGCAAAGTGGGTGAGATGATCCTGATTTCGGTCAGCATCATCGTAGGTAAACGTCGCGGTGCTGAATGTACTTGAAGACGCTGAACTATCAAACCAACCCGCACTACCGGAATTGCTATATGTTGAATTCTCCTGATTTGCCTTGTAATATGCGTTTCCTGCCGTCGTCGATGCGAAAACAGAATACATCCTGCTTGCGCCCGAGTTCCAATAGAGATAGCTTCCCGTATTATTGGTAATTGACGGCTGTGTCATCGTACCATTACCTGCTCTGCCATCTGCATGGTTAACATCACTCATAAACGGAAGCAATCCGTTTCCTGAGGAAGATGGCATATATTTTGCATATCTGTTGCCTGTGCCTGAAATTGAGTGAACACCGGAAACATAGGTAAGGTTCGAACCGAAATGGTCTCCACCTGCCGTATTCTTTGTTCTCAACGCGACACCGTAAGGAACAACATACGGCTTATAAACATAAGTATACGCTACTAACGTTTTGTCCAGATTATCAAGCTCATCGTGATAATGAAGAGTCCATTCGAGGTAGCATCCCGTTGTTGCTGCAGGAAGAGACGGACTGACAAACTTTGTATTGTCAAGAACGCCCTTCAGACCCGTGGTTGATTTTACATCACCCGATATCGATGTAAATAAACCTGAGATACTTCCCGTTGTTCCATCGGTATATGTTGCCGCAAAATTGGCATCCAACCAACGGACGGTAAGGTCCTTATAAATACCGTTTTTATACTTGAAGTAAACCGAACCTGTTTCACTCTTTGTCGGTGCTGCTGAATAAGTCGAATTTGCAACATCAACATTATCCTGGATATAATGCTGGAAAGTTGAGCTTGTTGTTTCCGTCCAGGAATTATGCTTGGGGCTGAGGTAAATCTGCTCAGGAACATAGAAGAAGGCATTTTCAAGACTCGTAGAATATGCCTCAATTTCTGCAATCGCTGCTGCATATTTACCGTCGATTGCATTCATTCCCGTAACATCAACCTTTACATACCTTACCGACATTTCACTGAAGGGGTATGTTTTTGTGCCCGAAGGGCTTGCATTTGTTTCCGAACCGACCTGAACCCATGTTTTTCCGTCGGCTGAAACGCTGACCTTATAAGCTTTCGGGAAATAATTTGTATACCCCGTAGACGATGCAACAGGATAAAGCGTAATTGTATTGATTTGCTCTGCTTTGCCGAGGTCGATTTTTACATATGTATTAAACGGGCTGTCCTTTCGCTCAGAGCACCAACCGTTAAGTCCAAGATCTGCATTTGCTTCAACATAACCGTCTGTAAGACAACTGAGATACCAGCCGGGTAACATATCGTATCTCGTGCCGGGTGTGCCGAATGAGCTGTCACCGTAAACCGTCTTGTGATAGAGGACATTTGTACCCTCTTCTTCAGGAGCTCCGCTGTAACGATAGCTTTCGGGAAGTGCTATCAAAGCTGCTCCACCGGGAAGAAGATTTACATTGTAATTTCCGCTGACCGAAGCGCCTGACCATGTGCCGTTATCGTTATTGAGAATTTCAATTTTGGTGATTGAACTGTCAAACGTAAGCGGCGCAGTTATGCTCTGAGTAAGGTCATTGTTAACCACCATAAGATAGTTTCTACCCGTATCTTTATCCTGCATGTAGGAGAAGATAAGACTCTGTGATGTATTGCCGGGTTTAACAAAGAAATATGAAGGTACAGCGTCCTGACCGTAAAGATTTGAGCCGGTAATGTAAACTTCCTTGGCATCACAATTAATGAGAGTTTCGCCGAGCGTATGAACAATCGGGTTTGCTCTTTTCATATGATAATACGTAGATGTAGGTGTGCCATCGAGCTTGATCGCGCAGTCTGTTCTCATCTCATTACCATTATCTACAGATGAGCTGTATTTCCAATAAGAAACGTGCTTGATACCGTAAGCAAGGTATGCCATGTTCTGATAAAGAATATCAGCCTCTGTCGGCATACGCGTTGACCATTGACCCGTTTCAGCAGAGCCGAAACCACAGGTCTGAACACAGGCCGCTGTGTTGACATCATATTTGAGTCCTGAACGGCGGCAGGCATTCAGACTGTCGAAAAGACGCTGATAATCCGTTGAACCGTCGTACATAAACGGATAAACATCAAACATCAGGTCGACCTTCTGATTGGTAAGCGATGCCCAGTCATCGTATGTATATTCATACTGCTCGTATGAATTATAGATATATCCCGGGAAGAAGTTAAGATATACAAAACCGCCCGGAAATACTTCGGTAAAGTTGTTTACCGTGTTTTTGTAAAGGTTTGCATTCCATGGCTCGTCATAAAGATAAAAGCCTTCAAGGTTTGGAATACCTTTATAGTCCTGATAAACAGTTTCAATAAGTTTTTTTGATGCTGTCTGGTTACCGTTGCCAATTCTTATATCGGATACGATTGAGTTCATTCCGTATTTTTCGGCAAGAGCAAGCATTTTGAGATTGTCTTCCTTCGTTGATACATTATAAGTATTAAGAAGAAGATCAACATCAGCTTCAGCTACTCTCTTATAATGTTCGTCCGTAAAGAGGTCGCCCGTCGGAGGAGAGAAAACAGAAATCGTCATCTTGTCTCTCTTGAAGGGCAAGTTTTCATAAACGGCAACGTTCACACCTGTCGTGAATCCCGTCGCCTCGTCTGTTACCGTAATTCTCGTCGTTCCGGCAGTGGTGGCAGTTACGAGTCCGTTATTGCTTACCGTTGCAACTGCACTATTTTCGGTTTTCCAGATGAGAGAATGCTCATACGGATCGAAGGAATTCAATCCATCGACCGAAAGTTTGAGTTGGAATGTATCGTTTCGGGCAAGTTTGATTATTTCAGACTTGTTGAGGGTTGCATTATATGCATTTTTGATACCATAAATACCAATTTCCGCAAACTGAACATAATATTGAGTGTTGTCCCATTTTGCGTAGTTTCTTTCTGTTATGTTAAGTCTTACATAAGAGGCAAAGGTCGTTTGGGGCAAATCAATAATAACGGGACCGCCCGGATTATTGTCGTAACCGTTTTCAGTCTTGACCGTTGTATAATTAACGCCGTCATAAGAGGTCTGAATTTCAAACGATTTCGGAAACTCTCCGTAAGGGAAGAAAACAAGCTTCTTAACCTCGGCAACTCCACCCAGTTCATAGTCGATATATAAGGGGTATGTATTTGTATTATCGCTGGTGTAGCCCGTTCCTGTTGCAGGGTTTCCGTCATTGATAAAGCCGAGACCCCACTGTTCGCCAATCGTAACAGAAGCAGATGCAGTTACCTTGCATTCTTCTTCCGTTGCAAGGTTAACACAGTTTTCAGGAGCATAGGAATTCATATCAAGTCCGTTATTCGTTGCTGCAACTTCCTTACCGAAAACAGCAATCTCACCGAACTGAATGAGATGTATATAGTTACCGTCAAGGTTACCTCTGAGGGTAACATTAAGGCGCACATATCTTGCCCTTGCGTTAAAGTCCAACGAAAGAGCTTCCTGATTAAATCCTGCGTAACCGCTTTTTGAAGATACCTCAGTCCATGTTTTTCCGTCTGAAGACACTTCTACATTGAAGGAATCGGGGAATGCGCCGTGGGTAAACAGCGTCATTCGGCTGATGTCATAATAGCCTTCAAGGTCAAAGAGCATCCACCAAGGTTTTGTCTTCGACTCGGCAACAGCAGCCGCCTTCTCCTCCTCTGTCATATTTTCAGGATGATAATATACTTCTTCAGGCGAAGTGGTATAACCCGCTTTACCGTTATATCCGTCTTCTCCTCCGTTATAATATAATGATCCGTCATTGACTCTTTCAAGTTCCCAATGTCCGTCACTCGAAGAATAATAGCTTGATGCCGTAACCTTGCCATCAATTGCTAAATCGCGAGTACCCGACGGAGCATACTTTAAGATTACTTCGTCAACAGCAGATGCGTTAACTGAAAAAAGCCTTTGCAACTCCGGTACCGCAGCCGACATCATATCTATGCTGAATATAATAGTCAACACAAGCAGAACCGATATTGCTCGTCTGATTCGTTTCATGTTTTTGCCCCCTATTAAAAGATATACAGGCTATTGTAACACTTCAGAAATGTTTTTTCAATATATTTTAAATAAAACAGCCTTACGGGTACAAGCAATTTTTCACAAAATATCCAAACAGGCAAGAAAAAACCTCCGAGTTTCCTCGGAGGTTTTGTTGATTGATTGTCAGATAGCGTAGTAGTTGAGTTCGCCTGCGTTGAGCCATACATTGTTTACTCTGATCTTAACAATGATGACATTCTCGCCTCTGTGGTTCATCCAAGCTGTACCGTTGTATGTAAGCTTGCCGTCTGCCTGAGTTGAGTTGTAATAGGTTGTCGTTGTGTTGTTATCCATTACGAATCTTACACCACTTACGTCAAGTCCTGTTACTACTGTCGCTGCG
>JAZORX010000185.1:0-16455 GCA_045656845.1 Acutalibacteraceae bacterium
GTTCGTTCTCGCAGGCAACATCCTTTACAAGCAGCGTGGAACACACATCCATCCGGGCAACAACGTTGGCAGAGGCAAGGACGATTCTCTCTTCGCTCTTATTGACGGTACAGTTAAGTTTGAGCGTATGGGTAAGGACCGTAAAAAGGTCAGCGTATATCCCGTTGAGCAGTAATCTTTATTAAAAAAGAGACCGAGAGGAAATCCTCTCGGTTTTTTCTTTTTTTGTTTTTTCTATTGTGTATTTTCTTTCTATTTGGTAAACTAAAATCAACCTTAATAAAGGAGTGTTGATATGGATAAAATCAGAATCGGCATCTTAGGTGCCGGAAGAGGCTTGAACATAGCAGTAAACCTCAGCCTGATTGAAGATTGCGAAATCGTGGCTCTTTGCGAATTCAGCGAAGAAAGAGTCGCTTTCGGTCTCAGAGAAAACAATATAAGAAAAGATATCCCCGTTTATAAAGATTTTGATGAATTTCTTGAGCTTGGTCTCGACGCAGTTGTTATTGCCAACTATTTTCACGAGCACACTCCCTACGCCATTAAATGCTTTGAAAAAGGAATCCACGTTTTTTCCGAATGCATCAGCAACGGCACAATGGCAGAGGGCGTTGAACTTATCCGTGCGTTTGAGAAAAGCAATTCAATATATATGCTTGCAGAAAACTATCCGCAGATGAAGTTTAACCGAGAGATGAAAAGAGTCTGCGATGGCGGCTCTCTCGGCAAGGTCCTCTATGCTGAGGGCGAATATAACCACCCCGTCAACCCTCTTGACGATGAATTCAAGAAAGGCTATGTTTATTTCCCCGAGCATTGGCGCAATCTGCTCCCCCGTACCTATTATGTAACACACTCGCTTGCTCCCATTATGTGGGCAACGGGTGCCACCCCGAAGAAAGTCAGCGCTCAGGCAGTTTTCTCGCCCATCCCCGAAAAGGCAACGGGCAGACTCGTTGGCGACAGCGCTGCTGTTTTAACTACATTCAACGATGACGGCTCCGTTTTCAGGGTAACGGGCTGTGCTTCCTTCGGTGCACATCACAATGCTTACAGAATCTGCGGAACCAACGGCCAGATCGAAAACCTCCGCGGTATGGATGAAAAGGTTATGCTGCGTTACAGCCCTTGGGCAATTCCCGAAGGCAGGGAAGAAATCAACCTTTACGACCCCGAATGGAACGACAAGGACGAAGAATTCATAGAAAGTTCAGGTCACGGTGGTGGCGACTACATCGTAGCCAGAATGTTTGTCGAATGCATCAGAAACAATAAGCAGCCTGAGCATCCTTACGATATTTACTCTGCAGTTGCTATGAGCTCCGTTGCAATCCTCGGTCACCGTTCCGTCCTTAACGGTGGTGTGCCTTACGATATCCCTGATTTCCACCTTGAAGAATGCCGTAAGCAATACGAAAACGACAGAGAAACACCTTTCTACGGCACAGACGGCAGCAAGCCGACCATCCCCTGCTGCTCCGTAACTGATTACAGACCGACACAAGAACAGCTTGATGCATATATTGAAGTTCTCAAAAACTGACAAAGGAGCTGAAATTATGAAAGAAAAATTTCACCTTATCGCAAATGCTCATCTTGACCCCGTATGGCAGTGGTGCGTACCCGAGGGATTGTCTCTTGTTAAATCGACTTTCCGTTCTGCGCTTGACAGAATGAATGAATTTCCTGATTACACATTCACAAGCGCCTGCGCTAGCTATTATAAATGGATAAAACTCAGCGAACCTGAGATGTTTGAAGAAATCAAAGAAAGAGTCAAGGAAGGCCGTTGGGCCGTTGTTGGTGGAATGTGGGTCCAGCCGGACTGTAATATTCCGTCGGGCGAAGCTTTCTGCCGTCATTTTCTCTATTCACAGAAATTTTTCAAAGAAAACTTCGGTTTTAATGTGAAAACCGGATATAATGTTGATTCTTTCGGCCATAACGGTATGCTTCCTCAGCTTCTCAAGAAGTCAGGAATTGATAATTATATCTATCAGCGACCCGACAACCGTCTCGAAAAGCCGAACCTTCCGTCCGATGACCTTCATCTCTGGCAGAGCCCCGACGGAAGTGTTGTTAACACCTTCCATATCCCTGACGGTTACGGTGGAAATGTTCATAAAGAAAGACTCGACGACCATTATTACAATAAAAATCAGCCGATGATGGTCTTTTTCGGTGTCGGCAATCACGGCGGCGGCCCGTCAAAAGAGCATCTTAAAAATGCTGAAAAGCTGATTCTTGAAGGCAACTTCAGATATTCAACACCCGATGAATATTTCGAGGAAACTGCAGATGTTGAAAAACCGCTTGTAAACGAAGACCTTCAGCACCACGCAAGTGGCTGCTACAGCGCAAACAGCGAGATAAAGGCGCTCAACAGAAGAGCTGAAACAGAGCTTGTTACGGCAGAAAAGCTCGATGTTCTCGCAAACCTTCTGACGAAATCTTCGCTTCACCGTGAAGGAATTGAGGCTGCATGGGAAAAGGTTATGTTTAACCAGTTTCACGATATCCTCGCAGGCTGTTCAATCAAAGAAGCCTATACCGATGCGAGAAGCGCATTCGGCTTTGCAAGGGAAACAGCTCTCGGCATAAACACATTTGCTGCACAGAGAATCTCGTGGAGAATCAAGACAACCGACTTCCTTGATGCAGACACAAGCGAAATGAGAAACAGAATGTGGTACAGAAAAGGTGAAGGCTCCCCGATGGTAGTTTTCAATCCACATTCCTTCCCTGTTAAATCAATCGGACAGTTCGGAGATCAGGGAGTTTCGAAAGTTCTTGACTCTGACGGAAACGAAGTGACTCTTCAGCAGGTCAGAGCGTCTTACACAGACGGCGACCACATTCAGAAAACAATTTTTGAAGCCGAAATTCCTGCTTACGGTTACCGTGTTTATTACCTCTATCATCGCAACGATGAGGAAACAAATGCATACGAAACAGATCTCATTGCAACGGAAAACGCCCTTGAAAACAGTAAAGTTAAGGTTGTTTTTGACGAGGCTTCAGGTGCAATAGTTTCCTATAAATTAAAGAACGGCGATGTTGAATTTGCCGACGGACCTCTCGGCAAGGCTGTTGTCTGCGACGATTTCGCAAACGACACATGGGGACACAGAATCTTTGACTATAACATTGATATCGGCTCATTTGCAGACGGTACACTCAAGCTTATTGAAAACGGACCCGTCCGTTCAACAATCAAATCCGTTGTAAAATACGGCAATTCCGTTCTTACAAGATACTACTCTCTCTACCGTGAAAGCGAAAAGCTGAGCGTCAGGACGGTGCTCGACCTTGATGAAAAATATAAGTCCGTCAAGCTTTCGTTCAAATCAGCTGTTGAAGACCCGAAAATCACATATTCTATGCCTTACGGCTTCATTGTAAAAGAAGCTAACGGTCAGGAAGAACCTTCACACGCGTGGTGCGACCTCTGCGACGAAAACGGAAAGGGTCTTGCCCTTCTTAACACAAGCAAATACAGCTTCTGCGCAATCGGAAACGACCTGCGCATGATGATAGCAAGAAGCTGCGCATACCTTGACCATTACGGTCAGCGCAGCCGTGACGAAGAGATGCAATTCCTTGATAAAGGTGAGCAGGAATTCACATATGAAATCGTGCCTCATACGAAAAAGATCAATTCAGCTCTCTTCAGAGCTTCTGAGATTCTCAACAATCCCCTTCAGACTCATCAGGAAACGCACCACGACGGTGAGCTTCCGCAGACACTTTCTGCATTGAGCGTTGATAAAGAAAATATCATCGTAACTGCAATCAAGCCGGCCGAGGACGGCAACGGAATTATCCTGAGAATTGTTGAAACAGACGGCAGACCTACAACGGCAACAGTTGATTTCGGAGCTATGAACATTTCCTTCACAATGGATTGGAAGGCACAGGAAATCAAGACCGTCAGAATTTCGTCTGCAAAAGAAATCAGCGAAAGCCTTATCATCGAATAAACCGAGAGGTATTTTATGAAAATCGAACTCATAGGAAAAACTCAGACCATTATGCATAATCCCGACAGTCACCACGGATATTTCGCTTGGCCGACCGTGGCAAGGCTTCAGGACGGAAAGATTGCAGTAGGCGCTTCAGGTTTCCGAATCGAGCACGTCTGCCCTTTCGGCAAGGCTGTTATTTCTTACAGCTACGATAATGGTGAAACATATACCTTACCTGCACCCGTCATCGACACTCCTCTTGACGACCGGGACGCAGGCATCTGCACATTCGGAGAAAACGGTGTTATTGTAACAACCTTCAACAACCCTGCTTCATTTCAGCGTGAAAACAATCAGGATAATGCCTATGTGCAAAGTTATATCAACACCATAACACAAGAGGACGAAGAAAAATATCTCGGTGCTCTTTTCAGAGTAAGCCACGATTGCGGAATAACCTTCGGCAAAATCCTGCATTCTCCCGTCACCTCCCCTCACGGTCCGAGGGAGCTTCGCGACGGAACAATTCTCTGGGCAGGAAACAGATTTGATGATGTTGAAAGAGGAATTTCAATTGTTGAGCTCAATCCCGAAAACGGAGAAACGCAATTCATCGGAGAAATCACCATAGACGACGATACGATCTTTCTCAACGAGCCGAGCCTCATCGAAATGCCCGACGGCAAGCTCATCTGCCACATAAGAGGAGAAAACGACACGGTGTTTACCACCTATCAGAGTGTCTCTTACGACAAAGGCAAAACCTGGACAAAGCCCGAAAGACTTCTTGACGAAACGGGTGGTGCACCGCCTCACCTCATTCATCTTAAGTCGGGTGTTCTGGTTTCGACCTACGGCAGAAGGGCGCTTCCCTACGGTATTATGGCTATGGTCAGCCTTGACGAAGGAGAAACCTGGGAAACCGACCTGCGTCTTTACGAAACTTTTTCAAGCGACGATATCGGCTACCCGACGACGATCGAGCTTGACGACGGCACTCTGCTGACGGTATTTTACGCAAGAGATTCCGAAGAAGAGCCAAGCACAATCAGACAGCAAAAATGGAAACTTATATAAAAAAAGAGATGGTAGTTTTTCTACCATCTCTTTTTTACACTGCGTAAAGAATATTAAGATTTCGTATTTCACCGTCTTTGATTTTATCGTTAACGGAATATGCGTGGCGTTCAAGCTCGGTTGAATTAAGCTTTGTCAACTCTCCTTTTTTCAGCTCTTCGATAACGCAGGACGAGATTTTTTCAATCAGCTCCTGCTTTTTCTCTGCCTCGGTCTGCGTGTTCGGACTTGAAATCAGATATTCAAGCTCGTCGTACAGTTCACCAAGGATTTCCAACTCCCTGAGCGCACGGAAAACCCATTTATAATAAGGCAGATATTTTTTATTAAGAAGAAAAATCGCCTTCAGCGTAGCATTCACAAACTCGCCGACTGCAAGCTGTGCAGCTGCAGTCTCTCCTCTTTTTAACAAACGGGGATAATTATACTGACCCGACTGCGCCATAAGAAGGATGTTGCCTGCAAGCTTTTTAAGGCGTATATCCTCGGGAAGATATGCGATTTTTTCGCGCAGACTTGTCAGCTCACCGCTGTTGTCGCAAAATATTTTTCCGTTCGTCGCCTCTGCAAGAAACTGCTCCTCAATAAAAAACCAACCATCCGTCGGGATATCTGCCGTCCCGCTGCCCGTTCTCTCTTTAAAAAACCTGCTTGTCTTTATAACACCGTGACGGTTTCCTCCGACGGGGCTGAGAGGGCTTCTCGTATATCCCATAAACTCCTTCGGCAGCTTCGCATATGCTCTTTCAAGCTGAAACTCCGTTTTAGAATCAATTTCATCAGGAATGAAAACGCAGAAACCCGGTTCAAAATCGTGATCCTGAGAGATTTCATCATCAAAGCCGAAGCATTCCGACCCACTTCCTGCAAGTCCGAAAGCGAGCAGATGATAAACATCTGAAAAGCTTTCTTTAAAAACCTTTTCACCGTGTTCGTAATAAAATTTTTCAGAAAGTTCAAGACCTTTCATAGATGTCCCTTGCCCTCTTTTCTAAATCTTTTTCATAAAGAAAATATCCGAAATAGCCGAATACGGATGCGCATTTTTCGCAGACGAAAGCATAGTATCCGTCTCTGTTTTCGTGCTCATCAAAAATCTTCATCGACTTTTCAACATAGTCCCTGACGCTATCTTCGCTCTCGATGGGACCGAGCTGAGCTTCCTTTGCACTTGCGATGTTGAGGTAAGTTATTGCTACCTCGAGGTCACCGTCCTCTGCATTTTTCATAATGCCGATCGCTTTTTCATAAAGCTCATATGCTTCATCGTACCTTTCAAGGTCAACGAGTGCAAGTGCCATATTATTAAAAAGTCCGCCAAATCTTTTATCGTCGGCAGGAAGCTCTTTTTCATAAATGCTCCTAGCTTTTTCAAAAAGAGGCAGGGCTTCTTCTGCTTTTCCGAAAGCTTTGAAAACCGTTGCGCAGTTTATATATGATGTACCTGCGCCGATGTTGTTTTCAATCCCCATTTCCTTTATCAGGTCAAGAAGAGACGAAACCGTACCGATCGCCTTTTCCTCTTTGGAAAGCTTACGGTAAAGACCTGCAAGCTCGTTTAAAAGAAGGATTGCTGAATGCCTGTCCCCGACGGTCTTTGCCTCACCGAGCCAATATAAAAGATGCCTTTCTGCTCCGTCATAATCGTTCCTGCTGAAATAATCGTCGAGCTTATCAAGCACTCTCTGAGTTGAAATGCGTCCCATTCTCATTCCTCCTGCCTTTTATAGAGTTATTTTATCACATATCAGCGATGAATTAAAGAATATTTTTAACATTGGCTTTTCAACACTACTGTTTTATGATATAATGTTTCCGATACAGAAAGATAAACACATTTTCTTTCTCATTCAATCAACAAAAACAAGGAGAGCTTTGAACAATGAAAAAGATTTTCAAAAAGATTCTTGCAACAGCGCTTTGCATCGCAATCCTCGCTCCCATCGGCGCACTCGGCACTTCTGCAGCAACAAAAGCAGAAACAGAAACCGACTGCAGCGGAAAATGTGAGCATTCACCCGTAATCGTTCTTCCCGGCATCAACCATTCGCCGACATATCTTTACGATGAAAACGACGAGCCTTTTATGTATAACGGCAACCACCTCGGCGGTACACTCCTCATCCTCAACGAGGCTGCTCTTAATGCAGGTGCTATCGTAAAAGCAATCGGTGCTGTGCTCGGCACTCTTTTCTTGCAGACAAATATCGGCCTTGATAAGGTTGCTTACAATCTCGTTTCCGAAATCTTCAGGTATCAGAAATGTGACGAAAACGGCGACCACATAGAAAACCTTAAGACAAAAAGATGGAACCATTCTCTCGAATATATGTCTCAGGAAGATCTCGACTGGACATACAGAATGGTGCCGATGCAGTCTCTTGTTGAAGAAATAGGCAAAGACCATGTTTACTTCTTCACATTCAACCTCGTTGGTGATCCGATGACATCGGCAGACGAGCTTAAGGAATATGTTGAAATGGTAAAAGAGCAGACGGGTCACGACAAGGTTACTTTCCTCCCCGTCAGCCTTGGTGGTACAATCCTTACGGCTTACCTTGAAAAATACGGCCACGATGACCTTGACCAGATCGTTAACGCTGTTGCCTGCCTTGACGGCACAGACATCGTTGCAGATATGATGGCAAGAGAATGGCGCCTTGAGGATGAATACCTCTATCATCAGTTTATCGCAAACATCTTCGTTGAGTCAGAAGGCGTTCCGACACTCGGATACCTGATCAACACACTTCTCCATATCGTTCCCCGTTCGGGTATTGACGCTCTGCTTTCAGGCGCAATGAGCGCAATCATCGACACGCTTATGGTAAACTGTCCTCAGTTCTGGGCAATGCTCCCCTCATACAGATACGAAGCTCTTGCTGAAAGATATCTTTCAGACAAGCCCGTTCTCAGAGCAAGAACAGACGCTTTCCAGCAGGCAAGACTCAACCTTAAGCAGAACCTCCTTGATGCAGTTGCAGACGGAGTTCGCGTTAACTCAATCGCAGGTGCAAACCTCGACCTCGGAGAAGAGATGTATACATATTTCAACATCGTTGCATCTGCAGAAACACTCAACTCTGACGGTATCGTAAACCTTAATTCAACAACCCTCGGTGCGACAGGTGCTCCTCACGACAAGACACTTGACGATATCGAATATGAAAAGAATACTTACTGCACAGATCCGACCCACAACCACATTTCACCCGACAATATGGTTGACACATCAACAGCCGTCCTTCCCGAAAACACATGGATCTTCCTCGACCAGCATCACGAGGTCGGCAACAACGATGTCGTTCTTAACCTTGCAAAGGCAATCATCCTCGGTGAAGTGACAGATGTCCATTCAGACCCCGAAAACTATCCTCAGTATAACGGCTCCTGCTCCACAAAGAGCATCCGTCGTTGGACTCTCCCCGACGCATTGAAGGTTGACCAGTCAACTCTCAGCGATGAGGACAAGGCAGAGCTTAACGCAGCAATTGCAGAGGCTGAAGAAGTGCTTGAGATGACAGTTGCTGATCAGGAAAGAGTTGCAGCTGCTGAAGCAAGACTTAAGGCAATCCTTCACAAGATCGGAGCAGAAGGCTACGAAAACATCGAAAGCAGCGAACCGACCTTCATCGACAATGCATTTCAGAGCATTACTTACACAATGAGCAAGGTAACTCTCTTCCTTCTCGGTGGTGGAAGCCTTGTTGACAGAATCCTTACTCCGATAAGATTCGTAATCGGCTTCGTTTCAGGAAAATAAAACAAATCAAAGACGCAAAAAGAGCAGATGTCGGCTGACATCTGCTCTTTTAATATTGCTTTGAAAACTAAGATTATATACCTGCAACAGCATCAACGGGAAGCGAAATAACAATACCCTTTGCATTGCTGTGTGCACCACAACGCTCGCCTACGCTCTTCATAATTCCTACCTTCTTATCAACCTCGGTAAGAATCATAACGATTTCCTTCTCTTCCTGAATTCCGAGACCCCAGAAGCCTGTTTTCTCTTCATCGCCCGTATGACGGCTGTGGACTATCGTACCACCTCGTGCGCCTGCTCTCTTAGCTGCGTCCATAACCTCGCCGCTGAAACCTCTGTTAACAATTGCTACTACCAATGTATGTCTGTTATCTGCCATTCCCGTTTCATCCTTTCCGTAAAGACTTGTTCCGTTTTTCTCTGCGTCCTGAGCAAGAACACGAAGAAGAATATTACTGATACCATTAAGAGGAATTGTGAAAGCGATACCGCTGTTAACAGCGTGCATCTGCAATTCCGTTCTGAAGCTTTCCATCATTATTCCCGAAAGCTCTTTAGGCAAAACACTGATCATTATGCTTTTATTGACACCGCCGAGACCGAGCATATCAACTATCTCGTTCGGTGCTGTTCCCTGTGCATTAAAACGGTAATGCATATCGAGGCCACGGCGTACAAAAATATCTGCAGCTCTGTCTGCCTGCCTCGGAGTTGTTATAAGCACAAGCGCCTGTATACAAACTTTTTTCTGACTATTATCCATCTTTTAATCCTCCCCAAGATCAACAACAAAGTCACTGTCGTCAGGAATTTCAACAACCGGAGCAACAACCTTTTCTGCCTTCTTAGTCTTGATCCGGTAAATAACACCCATTATCTGAATTGCAATCAACGGAGTCATTGCAACCAACGCAACCATTCCGAAAGCATCCGTCATCAGATTTCCGCCGACCGCATTGCAAACACCTATACTCATAGGCAGAAGGAATGTCGCCGTCATCGGTCCGCTGGCAACTCCACCGGAGTCGAATGCGATACCGACAAACATCTTCGGCACAAATCTCGAAAGAACGAGCGCAATAACATAACCCGGAATAACGATCCACTGAATTGATATTCCCGTGAGCACTCGCAGCATCGCGAGACCCACACTGACTGCAACACCGATAGACATACTCCTGTTCATTGCTTTAACTGAAATTGCACCGTCGGTAACATTTGCAACCTGATGATTAAGAACCTGAATCGCAGGCTCGGCTTTAACAAGGAAGAAACCGATAAGCATACCCAACGGTACAAGAAGCCATTTGAACTGTGAGGATGCAATGTCGTAACCGAGGCTTTCACCTACAGGCGAGAATCCGATATTTACACCGCAAAGGAACAAAACGAGTCCGATAAATGTGTATGCGATACCAAAGCTGATTCTTGTTAACTGAACTCGCTGATAACGGCGGGTCAGCAGCTGAAAAACAATAAAAACTGCTACAATCGGAGCAAGGGAAACTGCAACCTCTTTTGCAAAGTGAGGAAGCTCTTTTGCAAAGACTATTATAGCCTGCCTTGTTGTGGTAACAGATGTAAAATCGGTGCTCTCAACGATTGCATCTGTGGGTTTGAAGAAGCAGCCGAGGATAAGAACAGCAATAATCGGGCCGACGCTCGAAAGAGCAACGAGACCGAAGCTGTCACTCGCAGAGTTTTTATCACTTCTCAAGGATGCAAGACCGACACCGAGAGCCATAATAAACGGAACGGTCATCGGACCCGTCGTAACACCGCCTGAGTCAAATGCAACGGCGAGGAAATCCTTTGGAACAAAAAACGAAACTACTATAACTATACCGTATAAGATCATAAGCAGCAAAGACAAGCTCATCCTATACCTTATTCTTATAACCGAAACAGCAAGGAAAATTCCGACACCTATTGCAACAGCCAGAATCAGCGCCATATTCGGAATGGAAGGAACCTGCCCTGCAAGCACCTGCAAGTCCGGCTCAGAAATCGTAATGATCGCACCCATAATAAATGTTATAAGCACGACGAGCCAGGATTTCTGCGTCTTTGAAATCTGGATACCGATGCCTTCACCGATCGGAGTCATGGAAATTTCAGCACCGAGCTGGAAAAAGCCCATACCAAAGATCAACATAATCGCACCCACGATGAACAGAACAAAAACATTCAGATCCATCGGCACAAGAAAAATACTGCAAAAAAGCACGATACCCGTAATCGGCAAAACAGCCGAAAGTGATTCCATCGTTTTTTCTTTTAATTTCGGGTTCAATTCAACACCACCCTTTTCGACTAAGATTTAATTATTATAGCATCTTTCAGAAAGAAAGACAACCCTTGCAAAGACTATCTTCACAAGGGTTGCAGATTAAATTTTGTTCATAACAAAGGATGTTGGCGATTATCTTAATGCGTATGCGTATTCGTACCACATACCCACACTGCCGTCAGTATCATGGTGCGTTTTTTTAGTCAAATTTCCTTGAGCATCATATTGGTATTCACGCCAATTCCACACACTGCCATCCGGTTCACAAGATGTTTCTTTTATCATATTTCCTTTGGCATCATATTCGTATTCATACCATGCACCCGCTTCACCACTACTGCTAAAGTCTGTTTTCTTGGTCACATTTCCATTAGCATCGTATTCGTATTCATACCAAAACTGCAATCTGCCGTCGCGACTAAATTGTTCTTTTATCATATTTCCTTTGGCATCGTATTTGTATTCAAACAAAAATATTACATTACCATTAGCATCGCTTTGTTTCTTTTTTATCAGGTTTCCATTAGCATCATATTCATATTCATCAAGTCCGGAAAAAAAGTCTTCCCAAGCATACTTTGCCGTTTTCAACAGATTTCCGTCAGAATCGTATTCATGTGCAAACCATTTGAACAAGGTACCGTCGCTAATGTATTCTGTCTCTTTTATCATATTTCCGTCAGAATCGTATTTGCGCTCAATCCATCCGCCTCTCGCTCCATCAGGATTATAAACTCTACTTTTTATCATATTACCGTTAGAATCGTACTCGTATTCTCTCCAACCCTGCAAACTACCGTCAGGATTATATACTGTTTCTTTTATTATCTTTAGCTCTTTCTTGCGTTCGGGTGCAGTGTTATCATCGTTGCTGTTTTTATCACTTTCACTGTTTGCCGTTGCTTCGGAAGGTTTTTCTGCTCCGTTGTTCTTATTCGAGTCGATTGTAACCTTATCTATGGTCTCATCACTGTCGCTATCGGGATCCGTGTCTGTGTTATCCTCTTCACCATTTGTCGTTGCTTCGGACGATTTTTTTGCCCCGTCATCCTTCTTCGAGTTGATTGTAACCTTATCAACAGCCTCATCGCTATCGTCATCAACAATTACGATGATTACGATTACAGAAGGCTTTTCTGCCTGTGTCGTTTCGGTCGGCACGGTGGTCGGCTCTGTCTGTGCAGGCTGAGTCCTCTCCGACACTATGCCTTCAAGTGTTATCTGATATTTACCGTCTTTTTCAAAATCAATGTTGTATACTTTTTTATCCGACTTTTCGTTTATGACATTTTCAAAGCCACTGAATGTTGAACTTTTAAAAACCTTTCCCGTTGTGAAACGGTCTACCTTGATATTATAATTCTCATACGGGAAGGTTTCCTCGTCGTAAACATGAAATTCCGTCTCCTGCTTCAGTACAGGAAAATCCGTTATATAGCCTTCCTTCTTTGATTCCATATTGAAAAGAATTGTATCTGTGATAAAGATACCACCCGTCGCAAGAACGGCAAGTACGAGAATAAGCGCTATTATCCTGAGACCCTTATTCTTTTTCCCGTTTTTCTTTTTTGCAGGTTGTAGCTGCTGAGGTTCGGCATTGTCTGGCTGTGCAGGCTGAGCAATATCTTCCATCAGCTGTTCCTGCGTAACGGGAGTTGCACATTTGTGGCAGAAAACCGCATCTTCATTAAGCTGAGCTCCACATTTTTTACAAAGCATATTTTCCCCTCTCCTTTTAAACTGACTTTTCATTTTTGATTATATCCTTCTTCATTTCCCTTGTCAAGAAAAGTACCCTTTATCACGGGTGGTTTTCACCTTTGCGGTAAGCAGCCATAACGCTTTTGAAAATCTCGCCGTTTGAGGGTGGTGTCCAGGTGATTGCATTTGCGCCTGCCTCAATCGTCCTTCGTATGCTCTCTTCCGAAGGCCCTCCCGTTGCAATGATCGGAATATCGTGGTGCTTCTGCCTGATTTTTCTGACGATATCTGCCGTATTTGCCGCGCCCGATACATTGAATATATTCGCGCCTGCTTCTATCCTTGCATCAAAGTCCTCATCCTCACGCACTATCGTAACGACCGTCGGTATGTCAACATTCTGCGAAACCTTTTCGATCACTTCGTTTGATATCGGTGCATTGAGGACAACGCCCATCGCTCCCTGCATCTCTGCAAAAACAGAAAGGCTGACCACCCTCTGCCCTTTCGTCAGCCCTCCGCCGACACCCACGAAAACAGGTATATCCGAAACCTGCAGAATCGCCTGCGTTATGACAGGCTGAGGCGTGAAAGGATAAACAGCAATCACTGCATCTGCATTGACATTTTTGATTATTGCAACATCAGTTGAAAAAACCAGCGATTTTATTCTCTTGCCGAAAACGGTTATTCCACTGCATTCACGGATAACCTCGGGCACTCTGAGGGAAAATTTTCTCAATGTGCCGTCAATCGGTCTTGGTTGTACCTTTGCCACCATATCACTTCCTTTTTTCCGGATTGTAATATAAATTTGTTTCCTTTTTATTAAGTAACTTTTAATATATATCAGCGCTCTTGAAAATTTAGTCAAAACATAGTAGAATACTCTTGATATTTTTACTCTGCGAGGAATTACTATGCTTTCTGAAAAAATACAGAAAATTTTACTTGAGGTGCAGAAGCCCGGCCGTTACGTCGGTGGTGAGCTCAACAGCGTTGTCAAGGATAAAGACAGCGTTGCAGTCCGTTACGCTTTCTGCTTCCCCGATACTTATGAAATCGGAATGTCCCACCTCGGAATGAAGATTCTTTATTCCGTCGTCAACAACCGTGATGATGCGTGGTGCGAACGAGTTTTTGCACCCGACAACGATATGGAAGAAAAAATGAGAGAAAACAATATCCCTCTCTGGGCGCTCGAAAGCGGCGACAGCATAAAGGACTTTGATCTCATCGGCTTCACCCTGCAGTATGAGCTGAGCTTTTCCAATGTTCTTAATATGCTCGACCTTGCAGGAGTACCCCTTTATTCAAAGGACAGACCCGACCTTACACCGATCGTTGTTGCAGGTGGCCCGTGCGCTTGTAATGCTGAGCCGATGGCAGATTTCATCGATATCTTTATGCTCGGTGACGGTGAAGAGACAACGGATCTTCTTATCTCTCTTGTTAAAAAGCACAAGGAAGCAGGTTCTTCAAAGCTTGATTTCCTTCGTGATGTTGCAACGCATAAGGGCTTTTATGTGCCTGCATTTTACGATGTTGAATATAACGCTGACGGCACAATCGCAAGTGTAACTGCAAAGGAAACTGCGCCCGAAAAGGCTGAAAAAGCAATCGTTTCGGATATGGACAAGGCAGTTTATCCCGAAAAATTCATCGTACCTTCAATCGAGGTAGTTCACGACAGAGTGACGGCAGAAATCTTCCGTGGTTGCATCCGTGGCTGCCGTTTCTGCCAGGCAGGCTTTCTTTACAGACCTATCCGTGAAAAATCGCCCGAGGTTGTTGAAGCGCAGTGCAAAAAGCTCTGCGAAACCTCAGGCTACGATGAGATTTCCCTCTGCTCACTTAGCACAAGCGACTATACAGGTCTTCAGCCTCTTCTTAACTCTATGCTCGACTGGACGATAAAAGAAAAGATCAATGTCGCTCTTCCTTCTCTTCGTGTTGATAACTTCTCTGACGAGCTTATGGAAAAGCTTGCAGTTGTGCGCAGAAGCTCTCTTACATTCGCTCCCGAAGCAGGTACACAGCGCCTTCGTGATGCTATCAATAAAAATGTTACCGAAGCTGATGTTATGTCTACCGTTGACAAAGCGTTTGCAGGTGGCTGGACTGCAGTCAAGCTCTACTTTATGATCGGTCTTCCGACGGAAACTCTCGACGATGTTGCAGGAATCGCTCAGCTCGGTCAGAGAGTTGTTGATGAATACTACCGTCTGCCCGACAGACCAAAGGGTAAGGGCGTTCAGGTCAGCATCAGCGCTTCTTCATTCGTTCCCAAGCCGTTTACACCTTTCCAGTGGGAACCTCAGGACACTCAGGAGATGCTCGCCGAAAAGCAGGAGCATCTTATGGCAAGCGTCACAACAAAGAAAATCAAAATTTCAACTCATACAACGCAGACAAGCTTTATGGAGGGTGTTCTCGCACGAGGCGACAGACGCCTTTCAAAGGTTATTGAGCTTGCGTGGAGAAAGGGTTGCAAATTCGACAGCTGGGACGACCAGTTTAAATATGACAAATGGATGGAAGCTTTCGAGGAATCAGGACTCGACCCGAAATTCTATGCTAACCGTCGCCGTGACTTTGATGAAATCCTTCCGTGGGATCATCTTGACTACGGCATCAGCAAGAAATTCCTTATCAACGAAAACAAGAAAGCTCACGAGAGCATAACAACTCCACACTGCAGAATCCAGTGCGCAGGTTGCGGCTCAAATAAACTTAACGGAGGTAAATGCGATGCGCTCAGTAAGGCTTAATTTTTCAAAAACAGGCAGAGCGATTTACATCTCTCACCTCGATGTTAACAGAATGATGACCCGTGCCGTGCGTCGGGCACAGCTGCCTATGTGGTACACCGAGGGCTTCAACCCTCATCCCTACATTGCATTTGCCCTCCCCCTCTCCCTCGGTCAGTCAAGCGACTGCGAATATATGGATATCCGTATCGAGGGCGATATGACGGATGACGAGATTATGTCAAGACTCAACGAAACCCTGCCCGAAGGATTGAAAATCCTTTCTGTCGGGGCTCCCGTGCACGATGCAAAGGAAATAGAAAAAGCGCAGTACTTTGTGAAAATCGTCTTTGCCGACGCTGAGGCTGCTTCTCTCTTCCGCAGCAAGGCTGAAGAGCTTATGCGCAGCGAAGAGCTTATGGCTGAGAAGCCGGGCAAAAAGGGTCACCGTAAAATCATGAAGCAGGTAAACCTTATCGATATGATTTTCGATGCAAAACTCAGCTCAACGGACAGCATTGTTAACCTTCAATGTGTCCTTGCTGCAGGAAATACGCACAATCTCAACCCCACTTTACTCGTTGAAACAATTGAAAATAGTGTTTCCCTCAAGCACACTCAACTACATATAGTACGCAAAAAACTTATCACAAAAAATAATGAGATTTTCCGCTGATTTTTCAAAAAAACTCTTGCAATAACGGATACTTTGTGATAATATATTTAAGCATTTCTGACCACTGCAGGGATAACTATGCCCTCAGCGGGGTTTAATGCCCAACATTAAAGCGGACGGTCCTCTGGAGAGTAATCTCGTACGAACGCCTGAAATTCTATGGGAGGTGTCTGTAATGGACGCACTTAAGTTAATCGCACAGGACAGCCTCAAGTCTGAGGTTTCCG
>JAZORX010000186.1:0-10582 GCA_045656845.1 Acutalibacteraceae bacterium
GATGTGAATGAGGATACAATAGTTCCGATACTTAAAATGAGCAAAGAAAACTAAAGTGGTGATATTATGAAACTTTTATTTAAACAGAGATTTTTCTCTTGGTTTGACAGTTATGATATTTATAACGAAGCTGGAGAAACAGTATATACAGTCGAGGGGAAAATAAGCTGGGGGCATAAGCTCCATATCCTCAATAATCACGGAGAGCATATAGCAACAGTTAAACAAGCCATTTTCACATGGATGCCGAGATTTGAATTGTATCAGGGCGAAACATGTATTGGTACGGTGCAAAAGAAAGTGAGCTTTTTTAAACCTCATTATGAAATGAACTTCAAAGGTTGGAGTGTTACAGGTAACTTTCTTGAATGGGATTACAATATTGTAGATTCGTCAGGAAGAATTGTTGCAACCGTCAATAAAGAGTTGTTTAATTTTACTGATACATATTCTATTGATACTGTAAATGATGAGGATGCATTGTATGCATTGATGCTGACACTTGCGATTGATGCAGAGAAGTGTTCAAGGAATAATTGAGATGAGTGAAAATGATTAGAAAAATAGAACTAAACAACACTATCATTCAATACGATTTACAGTACAAAAAAGTCAAAAACATAAATTTGAGGATTAAGCCGGACGGTAGTATTAGTGTATCGGCAAACAAAAGAGTGTCACAAAAAGTTATAGATGATTTTATAATTTCAAAAGCAGACTTTATTGTTTATGCTTTGGAGAAGTATAAGAATATGCCTGCTACAGATCAGAAACAATATTTTACTGAGGATGAGGTAAAGGAACAAATACTTGAGCTTTGTAATAAAGCATTCCTATATTATGAAAAACGAGGAATCAAGTATCCTGAAATCAAATTCAGAAAGATGGTATCCCGTTGGGGAAGCTGCCACTCACAGAAAGGTATATTGACCTTTAATACAAATCTTATGTACGCACCGATAGAGTGTATTGAATATGTGGTATATCATGAGTTTACTCACTTCCTGCAGCCAAATCATTCGAGCAAGTTTTATAATGAACTCGCAAAAGTGTATCCGAATTGGAAAGAATGCAGAAAGCAATTAAGAGAAACATATATACGTTAAAAAGAAGGAGGCAAGTAGCTATGAACAGAATATATCTTTGTATTGATCTGAAGAGCTTCTATGCCTCCGTAGAATGTATGGAATTAGGTCTTGATCCGCTTACAACCAATCTCGTTGTTGCAGATGAATCACGTACAGAAAAAACAATTTGTCTTGCAGTAACACCAAGTCTTAAATCTTACGGAATCCCCGGAAGAGCCAGACTGTTTGAAGTAGTTCAAAAGGTTAAGAATGTAAATCAGGAAAGAAGATATAAAGCACCAAACAGAACCTTTATTGGAAAGTCAAGTAATGCAACAGAATTAAATAGCAATCCTGCACTTGAACTTGATTATATTGTTGCAAAACCAAGAATGGCTCTGTATATGGAATACTCAACGAAAATATACGAGGTATATATGAAGTATGTTTCTACGGATGACATACTCGTGTATTCAATAGACGAGGTATTTATGGATATAACAGGATACCTCAAACCAAGCGGAAAAAATGCTCATGACTTTGCAATGATGATTATTCGTGATGTACTTAAAACAACAGGTATAACTGCAACTGCAGGAATAGGTACAAATATGTATCTTGCAAAGATTGCAATGGATATAACAGCTAAAAAGATGGAGCCTGATAAGGATGGCGTGAGAATAGCAGCGCTCGATGAGATGACCTATCGAAGAGAACTATGGGAACACAAACCGCTGACTGATTTCTGGAGAGTAGGCAAAGGAATATCCAAGAAACTTGAAGATAACCGGATGTACACAATGGGAGATGTTGCAAGAGCATCTACAACACCATTCGGCAGACAAAGGCTAAAGAAGTTGTTTGGTATTAACTCAAAGATGCTTGTGGATCACGCATGGGGATATGAACCTTGTACGATAGAAGAAGCAAAAGCATATACACCTGAAACAAAGAGTATAAGCTCAGGACAGGTTTTGCAGGAACCATACAGCTTTGAAAAAGCAAGAATTATTGTATGGGAAAT
Source organism: Acutalibacteraceae bacterium (assembly GCA_045656845.1). Lineage (GTDB taxonomy): Bacteria > Bacillota > Clostridia > Oscillospirales > Acutalibacteraceae > CAG-488. Next base: position 2,092 of record JAZORX010000186.1, read on the forward strand.
GCTCGAACTTCTTGCACTTGATTTAGTCGAAAAAAGGCTTGTTACAGACCAGATTGTGCTCACGATAGGGTATGATATAGAAAACCTTACAAATCCCGATATAGCGAAATATTACAAGGGAGAAGTGAAAACAGATCCATATGGCAGGAAGATACCAAAGCATGCACACGGTACGGCTCATACAACGAGAAAAACATCTTCTACAAAGCTTATTATGGAAGCAACATTGAAACTCTATGATGAGATAGTTGATAAGAAACTCTTAGTCAGAAGAGTAACCATTGCTGCTTGTAATCTTGTGCCGGAAAGCAGTATTGAGAACAAGCAAAGCTATGAGCAATTAGACTTATTTACTGACTATGACGAGCTTATGGCAAAGCGAGAAAAAGAAGAAAACGAACTGAAAAAAGAAAGAAAAATTCAAGAGGCCATGCTTGATATAAAACAGAGATATGGTAAGAATGCCATTCTCAAAGGAACTAACCTGCAGGAAGGTGCAACAACCATAGAACGTAATGAGTCCATAGGCGGACATAAAGCTTAAAAATTAATCAAAAGAAAAATATAGATATGTTATGAGGAGAGTAATTATGAGAATTGGTGTAGACATCGGAGGAACAAACCTTGTTGCAGGTTTGGTAGATGATAATTTTAAACTCATTGAGAAGGCAGAGTGCCCTGCAAATGCAACAAGAAGTGATACAGAACTTGTTGCAGATATTATTATGCTTTGCAGAGAGATTATAAAAAAGAAAAATCTTGAAGAAAAGGACATACATTCAATCGGTATTGGTATTCCCGGTTGCCATAACCCTGATACTGGTGTTATTTTGTATTGTGCGAATATAAACTTTCACAATACACCAATTGTTGAAATGATGAAGAAGGAACTGGATATTCCTGTATTTCTTGGTAATGATGCAGACTGCGCTGCACTTGGAGAAGCATATGCAGGTGCCACAAAAGAAGTTAACGATTCAATTATGATTACAATCGGTACCGGTATCGGCGGCGGTATTATTATAAATAAAAAAATATATAATGGTTTTAACCACATGGGTGGTGAACTTGGGCATATTGTTATCGTTTCAGGCGGTGAAACATGTGGATGTGGAAGAAGAGGTTGTTGGGAAACTTACGGTTCTGCAACTGCATTAATCCGTCAAACAAAGGCGGCTATTGAAGCAAACCCTGAAAGCAAACTTGCAAAGCTTGTTGAAGGAGACATTGACAAGGTTAATGGCAAAACTGCCTTTGATGCTATGCGTGCAGGTTGTCCAGTTGGTACTGCTGTTGTTGAAAAGTATGTTGAACATTTTTCAACAGGTATTACAAACATTATTAATATATTCCAGCCCGAAATGGTTGTTATCGGCGGTGGTGTTTCCAAAGAAGGTCAGCCTTTGATTGATATGATTATGAAGCATGTTACCGCAGAAAGATACGGCGAAGGTAAAGGATTACCGCTTACAACACTTTGTACAGCGGAACTAGGTAACGATGCAGGTATCATCGGTGCTGCAGTGCTTGGAATTTAGTTTTTTGATAATGTAAATTCATCTGGAATAGCCAAGATATCCAAGGAGGTGTAAAATGAGTGAATTTCAATACAAAGATATACTAAATATGCAGTATCCGAATCCGGAGATAGAAAAAGACTTTCCGGATAAGATTCTTCGTTCTGCTCAGTTTGCTCCCTTTGCAGCTCTTACAGGTCATGACGAAGCAATAGAAGAAACTGCAAGACTCACAGATAGTAAAGTTGAACTTGATGAATATCAAAAGGCAGAGCTTAACGATAAAATTCAATTCCTTAATAATTCAGATGCAGAAGAAGAGGTAAGTATAATATACTTTGTACCCGACAAGAAGAAGTCCGGCGGTGCATATATAACCAAGAAAGGCATTGTACTGAAGGTAAGGGAATACGAGAAAGATGTCGTTATGGATGACGGTACAGAGATACCGATAGATGATATCTTTGCAATAGAAGGCAATCAATTTAATGAAACGGAGAGCATATAACCAATGCAACAAGGAAGTGAGCGTATATCAAAAACAAGAGGAATATATTTTCTGCGACTAATCGGCAGAATTATCGTATTCCTTATTGCGATTTTGATTTACATATTTGATAAAGATAAATTTAATATAGCAGATGGTTGGAATTTCTTTAATGAGTTTTCACCGTTGCACATCCTATGGATAATATGGATGTGGGATATGATACTGCAACTGATTCCTGTTAAAGCACATATCTCTATTGGTTCACAAAAGGTGTTTTCAGGCTTGTTCAGACCGATAAAGGAAAAGATTAATTACAAGAATCTGAAACAGTACATAAAAGATACAACCGCATCAGCATACAAGGTAATGGTTATTTGGATTGCAGTGACAATCGTACTCAGTACATTGCATGTCAAAGGAATAATCGACACAGGTATTATGATTTTAATAGCGACATTTTTCTATGTTTGTGATTTGATATGTGTGCTTATATGGTGCCCGTTCAGACTTATAATGCATAATAAATGTTGTACAACCTGCAGAATATTCAATTGGGATCACTTGATGATGTTTCTGCCGATTGTCGCAGTAAACAGTTTTTATTCCTGGTCGCTCGTCATATTCTCATTTGTGATATGGCTTGTATGGGAAATATGTGTGTTCACATATCCGGAGCGGTTTTGGGAAAACAGCAACATGGCGCTTAAATGTTCGGAGTGTACGGACAAGCTATGTACACAATATTGCAGAAAATTAAGGAAGTAAGGTGGATATAATGTTAAATCTAAAGAAATTTATTCAAAGAGAACGAAAAGAAACAGAATTACTTATGAGGTGCATACCTGCTACCGTAGTAACATTGTTCGCAGTAAGTGTTATTTGTATGAACTTGCTTGCAAATAAGACACTTATTCAGCTTGACTGGATTGCACTTGACGGAGGAATATTGATATCATGGCTTTCGTTTATGTGTATGGACGTTATAACTAAGCATTTCGGACCTAAAGCCTCCAATAAAATATCAGTCCTTGCAGCAGGGATAAATCTGCTTACCTGTTTTATATTTTTTGTAGCAAGTGCTATTCCTTCAAATGCAAGTGATTATAGCGCATTCGATGGTATTTTCGGAGGAACCTGGTTTATACTTCTTGGCAGTACCATAGCATTCCTTGCATCAGCTGTTATAAACAACGTGCTTAATTGGTCGATCGGTAAGATGTTCAAAAAGAATCCTGATGGTAAGCTTGCTTATGCAATGCAAAGCTATGTTTCAACTTTTGTAGGACAGTTTTGCGATAATCTTATATTTGCAGTAATTGTATTCATGGGTTTTGCTCCTATATTCTGGGATGGCTTTTGCTGGACTTTTATTCAGTGTGTAATGTGTTCGCTCACAGGTGCTGTGGCAGAGCTTATTATGGAAATTCTTTTCTCTCCGGCGGGGTATAGGATTGTAACAAGCTGGAAGAAAAAGAATGTTGGAAAGGAATATCTTGATTACATATCGGAGGTGAAGTAATATGTTGGTCTTAATCACCGGAACATCTCAGGGAATAGGAAAGGCTATTGCAGAAAAGTTTTTAAAAGAAAATAACAATGTTATTGGCATAGACAGATGCGAAGCAACAATATCTCATCCCCGATATAAACATTATTTGTGCGATGTAAGAGATTTTGATAACCTTCCTGATATAGAAGATATAAATGTTTTGATTAACAACGCAGGAACCCAAAATGAAGCAGATATTGATATAAATCTAAAGGCTTTGATTCATATTACGGAAAAATATGGTGTTCAAGATAAAATCAAATCTATTCTCAACATCGGTTCTGCAAGCGGACATACGGGAGCTGAGTTCCCTGAGTACTGCGCAAGTAAGGGCGGAGTTATGGCATATACTAAAAATGTTGCTATGAGAGTTGCACAGTTTGGCGCGACCTGCAACAGTCTTGATCGCGGAGGAGTTCTGACTCCGCTTAATGACTGTGTTATAAATGATAAAGAGTTATGGAATGAAATAATGGGCGAAACACCATTAAAAAGATGGGCTACGCCTGAGGAAATAGCTGAGTGGGCATATTTCCTTACAATGACAAATTCGTTCTGTACAGGCCAAAATATCCTTGTAGATGGAGGAGAATCTATAAATTATAATTTTGTTTGGAAGAATGATTAAAACAGCAGAGGTATAAAATGGAACCAAATTACGAAGAGCAAATAAAGGAAATAATCAAACTTATGGAGGAACGCGGATACGATGCTGTAGCGCAGCTTACCGGGTACCTTAATGAGAATAATGAAGATTACATAACAAGACACGGAAATGCAAGAGGAAAAATAAAAGAAATTCCAAATAATGCGATAAGAGAGTATATTGAATCTCTAAAATAGATGGTGATAAATATGGATATAAAAAGATTTGCACAAATGATTCAAGAATGCGATAATATAGTTTTCTTCGGTGGAGCGGGAGTGTCAACCGAAAGCGGAGTAAAGGACTACCGCAGCGAAGACGGACTGTATAACACAGTAAAAGAATACGGTGTATCACCCGAAGAAATTTTAAGCCATAGCTTTTTCTTTCAGCATCCGGATGTGTTTTATGATTTTTACAGAAAGTATTTTATAGCGGATGTTGAGCCGAATAAAGCGCACAGAGCTTTAGCAAAACTTGAAGAAAATAGAAAACTCAAGGCGGTAATAACACAGAATATTGACGGACTTCATCAAAAGGCGGGCAGTAAAAATGTAATTGAACTTCATGGAACTGCAAGCCAATTTAGTTGCGGAGCGTGCGGAAAGGAAACAGATAATAGTGAAGTAATTGAGGTTATTAAATCCGGCAAGATCCCCAAATGCAAGCATTGCAACGGACTAATGAAGCCGAAGGTTGTTTTGTATGAAGAACCTCTCTACAATGGAGTGGCAGAAAGAGCCGTTGAAAGTATTGTAAGTGCTGATATGCTGATAGTTGGAGGAACATCCCTTGCTGTATATCCGGCTGCATCATTTGTGAGATATTTTAGTGGGAAATACATTGTGATGATAAATAAATCCGAAACAGAGTACGACAATAGGGTGGATATAATAATCAGAGAAAACATAGGTGAAGTGTTTGGTAAAATAATGAAAATTCTCGAAACTCATTGACAAAATTCTACATTAGGAATATAATATATGGTAATTGAATAATTAGCAAACCAATCGAAAGGTTGGGACGCAAAGCTCAAGAGACTAAAGCTTATACCATGTCAGTCAGCTGCAACTACGAAGCAATCAAAGGATTGTTTTATTGTTGCAGCTTTTTTATTTATAAAAATTTCATGTTATTATAAAAAGAGGTGAGGGAAATGGATTTGTTTGATTTGATACACAGTAAGGTGGGGTGTTTGATGTTATCAGACATCAAATTTGAGCCATACCGAAGCTGTGCATGCGAAAAATTAAAGACAATCAATCTAGCTGATTACCCGTTATCTCAGTTTCAGGATCTTGCCCAATATCTTTTTGATGAAAAAGTAATTTTCTCAGACTATTCAGAAGTAAATGAATATTTTTCAAAGAAAATTAAATAGAAAATGATATATAAAAGCCTCTGTGATTACTCACAGGGGCTTTTTTGGATGCATATGAATTATTTATCGCTTAAAATAAAAATATCCTCATGTTCTAATTCCAACAAGCAAAGAGCGAGAGATATTAAATAGTAAAAATGAAGTTCCGAATTGTCTGTATCTATCTCAAATTCATCTTTAGCCTTTTGTATTCTGTATAGAACTGTATTGCTGTGTGCGTGCAGGTTCTCTGCAGTTTTCTTTAAGGAGTGATTACAGATAATATATGTGTACAGTGTTAAACAAAAGTCAGTATTGTTGTTCAGGTCATGATAGAGCAGAGAAGAGATGTTTTTGTCAATTTGATAATTATTTTGTTTTAAATGTAAAAGATATATTAAAACAGAGTAACTATGCTCATAGGTAACCTGTTTCAACTTACTTTTTTCACTAAGAAAATCTCTTATTATGCACATTCTGTTATAGTGTTTATCCATGCCGTACAGCTTGTCTAAGTCTTCGGATATCATAACGTTTAACTGAAGACTTTTAACAATATCTTCAACCTGATTAATGTCATGGTCTTTATGCAAAAACAAAATAATTTTGTCTTTGTACACGAACGGATGAGATGCGTGAAAATAATCCTTGCATTTCCTTAATACGGTTGAGTGCTTTTCTTCAAATTCGTTCATATTGGAGAAGAAAATAACGGCAAATCGTTTTGCAGAGAAGTGGGAAAGAAAAGTGCCGGATATTTGCGTATCAAAGATGTTTTCACACGAATATTCACCGTTGAGCAAGTCAATGAGAATTTCTTCAGCGGTACTTAATGAGGAGGAACAGCAATATCTTTCGAGAAATAACTGCTTTGAAAGCAAGCCTTCGCAGAAAAACAAATCATGCTCATCAAACATCTCTATATCTAAAAAATAGAGAATATAACCGATAATAGTGTCGGAGTTTTTAAGTATGCCGACGCAAAAGTTATTTTCTCCTGATTGAACACAAAAATGATTGATGCCTTCCTCAACCTTTGTGGCAATATGTATACAGGTTTCTTCCGACAGCTTACTGTGAGAAATTGCTGTTTTATATATTGGATCTCCGTATTCAATAGAGGAAACGGAACTTATAATATGAAATGCATTGTCAGTAATAACAATTGGGCAACTAAGTGATGCAGATATTTCCTGAGCAAGTGCATTAAATGAATTATTATTAAAGAAAAATTCAAGCATTACTTTTTTATCCATAACAAATCTCCTTTTGTATATGTTTTCAACACAATAAAATTATATAATATCTCTTAAAAATTGTCAATAAAAGATAAAAACAAAAAATGTATATCATAAATTTGTGCTAACAACACAAATGAAATGCATGAATTTATGTTGGTAGAATATTGTATAACAGAGAAAAAGTAGTATAATAATAACTGTAATAAGGAAACAGAAGTAATTAGGAGATGATACCAATGTTCTAAGTTAAAAAAGCCGACACCCGATCAGCCGACGAATAATAATGATATAGATCGGAAATAACTATATTATACTTTTTTGGAGGCATGTATTATGTTTGAACTTACAAGAAGAAATCACAACAAACCGGCTATTAATCCATTCGCCGCACTTGAAGAAATGGAAAGACAGTTTTTCTCACATCCGTTCCCGTCATTTTTTGAAACCGGGATGATGGATGCATTTAAGACGGACATCAGAGATGAAGGAGATAAATACGAACTGGAAGCAGATCTTCCGGGATTTGACAAGAAAGATATTAAAATTGATATAAATGACAATGTTTTGAAGATCAAGGCGGAACGTCATTCAGAACATGAGAATGAAGATAAAAAGGGAAAATACGTTACATGCGAGCGTTCTTACGGCATGTATAGCAGAGAATTTGATCTGTCAGGTGTAAAGGCAGACGAAATCAAAGCTAAGTATGAAAACGGTGTTCTGAAACTGACGCTGCCAAAGAAACAACAGACATTGCCTGAGGTTAAACATCTTGAAATCGAATAAAAATTCAAGCGAGGCCGGGCATAAAATCTCGACCTCGCTTTTAACATATATTTGATCTGAAAGGAGGAGGTACAGGATGAAACAATATAAAATAAAACTTCCGTTGATTAACGATATAAAAGATTTTGTTAATATAGTAAGTAAACAAAATTATCATATTGAAGCAGAATCGGGAAGATATAAAGTAGATGCAAAATCAATTATGGGCCTTTTCAGTCTGGATTTAAGCAAACCTATAAAAATTAACGCATATACAAATGATGATAAACTAAAAGAAGAACTCAGTCGCTATCTTGTTGCATAAGGCGATTGAGTTCTTTTTTGTATAATAACAATGCCTTCGAGATATCCTCGAAGGCATTACTGTTAAGTTATATTTCAGTTTTCCATAAACCGTGAAGATTGCAGTAAGCATATGCTGCAACCGGTTTTTCATCGGCAAGAGCAAATGTAACTACAGGAGCTTTTCCAATCTCCAAGCACTTGCGCTGACCGCCCTTATCTGTCTGAAGATATACCCATACGATATGGTGTTCTTCTGTCATAGGATGTTCTACAGAACCGATAGAAACTGTTACGATGTTGTCTTTAACTTCTACCACAGGAATATGTTTTTCGTGGCTTGCCTCAACAGTTCCCGGTTCAAGCTTTGTCATTTTCTGACCGCAGCACATCATGGGAACTCCTGCATCGTGAATCATACCGATTAAATTTCCGCAATGTTCGCAAATGAAAAATTTGTTGTTATCACACATAATAAAACGCCTCCAAAAATTTAATTATTTATTATTATATCACACTTCGAGCGACATAATCACTTTATTGATTGTTTTTATAATCTTTCTTTTAATTCCTTTGAAAGATCTTCGTATCCGGGTTTGCCCAATAGTGCAAACATATTC
>JAZORX010000187.1:0-3796 GCA_045656845.1 Acutalibacteraceae bacterium
CACTATCAGAGCATCGTTGTAATTATAATCTTTGAAAAGCACCTGACCGTTTGAGATAGATGTGCTTTTCGGTTTGTATTCGTGAATGTCTTTTATTGTGCAAGGCTCTTTGCCGTGTGCATGGTCGATAAGGTGTTTTGCGTTAATTCCGAACTCCTTATAAAGCCGTTCTTCAGAAAACTCTGCAACTCCTTTTAAATCCACAATTCCGTATTTCTCAAGACGGGCAGCAGTACCTCTGCCGATGTTCCATATATCGGTTATTGGTTGGTGTGTCCAAATAGTTTTTTTGAATTCTTCTTCATCAAGATAACCGATAAAATCTTTTGTGTGTTTTGCGGTAATATCAAGAGCAACTTTGCAAAGAAACATATTCGTTCCTATTCCCGCAGCCGAGCAAATTCCCGTTTTATCATAAACTGCGTTCATAAGCATAACGGCAATTTCTCTGGGAGTTTTTTTATAGAGCCGACAGTAATCAGTAACATCAATAAAACACTCATCAATAGAATAAACATAAATGTCATCAGGACTTATATAGTTGAGATAAACAGAATATATCTCTGCTGATACTTTCATATATTTTCGCATTTGGGGCATAGCAGTTATATATTTAACATTCTTCGGAATCTCATAAACTCGGCAACGGTTTTTTATTCCGAGTGCTTTCATTGCCGGAGTAATTGCAAGACAAACAGAACCATTCCCACGTGTCGGATCGGCAACTACAAGATTAACTTTGAAAGGGTCAAGACCTCGTTCAACACACTCAACAGAAGCATAAAAGCTCTTTAAGTCAATGCAAACATACCATTTATTTTTCATAAATCAATCTGCTCCGTTTTTAACATTTACCTTCAACAAACCACTTGCCTTCATCATCTTCATAGATGAAAGTTTCTATGCCGTTAATCTGAACTGTGTATCGGATTTCGCCACCGCCAACGTTACGGGATTTTGCTTTGCAACGGTTAAGTAATCGTTCAACAACATAAACCGTTCCATCTTCCCATTGGATACGCAAAGGTCTTATTTTGCCGTCTTTACTATGAAAAGCAACTACATCAACAAATACTTTTCTGACCATCTGCGATTTCTCCCTTCTTCGAATTGTGACGAACATTTGTTTGTTTTGCTTTTACATAATAACTCTGTTTGCTTCAAATGTCAATAGCAAATATTGGCTCTTACTAAATTGGCAAGCAAGGCAAATGTGAACACATTTGCATAAAATCGAAAAAAATATGTTTTCGATTTTCCGTGCTTGTTGGTGAATTATCTTCCCCAAACCCCTACCCAAAAATCAAATAAATTTGATTTGCTACGCTCCTGCGGAGCTAATAAAAAAGACAAAAAAATAAACTCCGAACTGTAACATAAATTACAATTCGGAGTTTTTATATTTTATGAAATTGTATCTTGTGTGAGCTTTTTGTCTTTTTCTTTTTTGCTTTCAGCAGAGCATATACCAAGAATCGCTTCCGTATTTGATTTATGAATAAGCAACTCACGATGCTCGTCTTTGAGTGAGCGATACTCGGTATATGCTTTGTCTTTTTTATCTGACAGTTCTGCATATTCTTTGTTAATTGATTTGATGTCGGGGAGTTTTTTTATACCAAGTTCATCAAACTTTTTCTTTGCTGCACGATGCAAAATGATTTCAGGCTCATGTTCGGCTAGAAACTTTTTTGAATATCCCGAAGCCTTGTATTGAGCAAAAATCTTACGAGTATTGTGATAATTTATTATATGTTCACGAAGAACTTTCAGTTCTTTTATTCTTTTTTCTGACGAGCGAATTTCTGCCATTAGTTCATTTATGCGAGAAGTCATATCGTCAGTTTTTTTAGCAAGTTCATCATAATCTGAAAAGCCGTTTTCCTGCAAATACAACACAGTCTTTGCCATTTGTTTCAGATTAAAGACCTTTGCCCAATTCTCGTAACCTTTGCCTTTTCCTTCGGCTATTTTCTGCTGAACATCAATAAGAAGATTTGTTTTTTGCTTTTCATTCTTCTTTTCTTTTTGTGATTTTGACTTTCCTTTTGTGCTTATTATTGACTTGATTTCTTCCTCAGAGTATCCGGTGCCGAGAGAGCGTAATCTTATATTCTTCCTTTGCCTTGAATGAGAGAATGAGATATGTTTACCAAATTTTATGGAGTATCCTTTTTCTATCATCTGTGAAATAAAATCGTCAAAATCTTTCGGTTTGTTTTCCAACACTTCATCAATATCTGCTCGGAGTAAATCACGAAGGGAGGAATACTTATTGTATCCCTCCCAATGATTATATGCAGTATTTCTTTTCTCTGGGTCTGTAACAACAGACAGTTGATGTTCTATGCAAATCAAATCACTTAATCGTGCAATATGTTTTATTGAACGTATCTTATTCCGATACTTACGTTTGCAATCTAATGATGTTGAGTTGAAATAAATATGATTGTGAATATGTGCTTTGTCAACGTGAGTTGCAACAACAAAAGCAAAGTTACCTTTAAGTAATCTTTCTGCAAGTTCATATCCGATTTTATTGGCTTCTTCGGGTGTGATTTCTCCCGGCGCAAAAGACTGTCGGAGCTGATAAGCTATAACATTGTTTTTTTGAGTTCTGCCCGTAAACTGTGCATACTGGTTTTTGGATAATGTAAATTGAGCAACAGCTGTTTCAGGGTCGCAAGCGAAGGAAGAAACTAATCTTCCTTCATCCGTTTTTAGAGGGTTTAGTCCGTAATCAATTCGGTCAGAAAGGGTGCTTGAAATCTTATATCCTTTGGTTGCATGAATAGGCATAATTCTTGTTACTGCCATTTAATAAATCTTCTCCGTAAGCCATTCTTTGAAGATAATAAATTTTGATAAAATCCAAGTGGCGAACATGGGAATTCCCCAAGGACTTAACAGATACGCAACAAGTAATACGAGCAATCCGTCTTTAATAGTTTCTGTAATCATAAAGAAAACTGCAACAACAAAAAGGACAAAAGCTATAAGACTGAATAGCCAAGATGCAAGACCGATAACAAAAGAAAAGATACCAATGAACACAGTAAGCAAAAGCCAAATAGGTGCAAACAAAATCATAAGTAAAAATTTAAGAATTTTCATAATATTTACCTCCGTTTCAAGATAATGATAGAATAAAAAAAGAGTTCTGACAAGGATGTCAAAACTCTGTGTTCTTTTTTCGTTTTTCTGCTTCACAAAATATCTTTTTTATATTTTCATCAATTTGTTCCTGAGTAAGTCGAGGTAACTCCAAAATTTCATAAAGCCAATCTACACATTCAGCTATCAAACCGCTGTCCATTTCAGTATATGGCTTTTCGCTTTCAATTGTTATAATTGCTTCAAGCTGATTAACTAATCTTTTTTCTTCGGCAGATAAATCATTTTTATTTTTCATTCAATTCACCATAATAGATGTTTTCTCTAACATACAAAAACGAAATTAAATCAAAATATTCTTTTTGCAATATTAATTATTCTTAAACCTTTTTCTTCTGCATAGTTTACCGTATATGCAGTTCCGCCACTCTGATCTGTTAAATAACAAATGCAAACAGAACTGTTATCTACAAGGTGACGGTTTCTGCGGAACATACAGTCATTTGTATATTGCTTTGAAACATAAACAACTTTATCAGCAGACTTTTTTATTTTTTCGTAAGTCTTTTTATCTTCAAGCATCCAATTTCTCGTTTGTGATAAGCAGGGCAAAACGAGTATAAGACGAATGAACGGATATTTTATTCGTAGCTTCAAAACAGAAATTGCCGCAATCGTATCA
>JAZORX010000188.1:0-5032 GCA_045656845.1 Acutalibacteraceae bacterium
CTTTTAGCCTGCTCTGCTTCATATGCAATTCTTTGCTGCTCAGCAGCCATATTCATTCTGTACTGATAATCAGTTCTGTATGCTGCAACATACTGCTCAACAAAATTATCATCAACATTAACGTTACCTAAGAATGAGGTAGTATAATTAAGATTATTATTTTTCAGAAAAGCATTAAAATCATTTATATCAATGCCATACCTTGTACAAATATCGTAAGTTAACATAATTAAAACCCTCTTATCTTAGATAATATAAAGCTTGCTGATTACCCGGATCAATATCAAGAATCAGGTTTGCATATTTACGTGCATTTGCAGGATCAATAACACACATATTCAGCAAGCGTTTAACATCCTCAGAAATAACAATTTCCGACTCCGCACGGACATAATTATTCGGCAAAACAAACCTTGAACCGCAATACTGGCAAAAATATATCGAGCCGGGCTCTTTAACAAGGGCGTTTGAGCCACAGTTTTTACAAAATAAAGCTTCCATCATTATCCCTCCACGGGACAGTATACAATATGAAACAAAATTTTACAAGATTATTCTTAAGTATATTTACACCAAAACGATACTTTTAAAACTTTGAATAAGCTTCAGCCTGTTTAACAACTCTCAAAGCATCAGTATATGGTTTTGTAGCTCTGTAAAACAGTGCCTGCATATTTTCAGCCTCTTTGATAAGTTTACTGATTTTGCGCTTTTCCACTTTAACTAAGCTTAATTTATTCTCATTTTCTTTAATTGATTTTCTGTTATGATTCTCTTTTGCCTTTCTTATCTCAGAACAGATCAGATTGAATTCATCATTGATTTCTCTTTCTTTCTCAAAAAGTTTATCAATATCTGTTTTCTCAAAGGCACTTAGCCCCTCCGGGAAATAGCGTTTCAAGGCTTTTTCGGCAGCCATGAAGCTTTCTGTTCTTACAAAAGAATCTCTTCTGAAGTTTTTCTGGACCTGAGTTGCAGAAGGCATAAGTTTAATTTCTGCTTTAGGCGGTAAATCAACCTCAAAAAACTTCTCCGGACCTTTTTCTACAATCAACCTTGATTCTTCGAGGAATCTTTTACCTTCTTCAGTTTTATATTTATTTATTTCATCAACAATGAATTTTGCAACTTCTATCTCTTCGTTCTCATTTTTTAGTTTCAGATATTTAGAACCCGAAGCAGTTTTCCTTATATCTCTTAACGAAATAAACTCTTTATCAGCAAGCATTCTAGCGTTATAAACAAGCTCACGAGCTTCAGATAAATTATCCTCTTTGCTTCCGTCGACAGAATCTTCAACAGCTGCACGTATTCTGAGAACATTTACAACCGCCTTCTGCCTGGTCTCGGTAAAATCATAAAAGAAATACGGAATAGCATTAAGTGCTGCGCCTACTGCAGATGCAACGATCAGTATAGAACAGATGCTTATAAAATACTCTCTGTTAAAAAGCACCTCGTAAACATTGTTTTTGTCATATCCTAACATCTCAGCAACATCTTTATTGAGTCCTGCTTTCGAATAGATTGCAGGCAGAACCATTCCCGTTACCATAGTTATGGCATTACCGATAAGACCGACAGCGGAAAACATACCGTCGATTCTTTCGCCACTTATATAATGCTGATAATCTCGTATGTCAGCATTTACACCCGGTCCGAGAAGATGTCCCAGAGAGGTTATAAACTGATTGATAAATGTAAAAACAAGCAAAACCCATATTGCATACGGTTTACCTGAACTATGAATCACAGGAAGCATCGCAAGAATAAATATAACACTCAACAGATTTGTAAAAACAAGAATCTTTTTCTTTCCGTATTTTCTGATAAGAAACGGTCCGACAAGATTAGGCCAGAACGACGCATTACCCGCAATCGCTGTCACAACAGAATATTGTGCAGCAGAACAGGCACCCTGATAGTTATACATCCACTGCATTATATTGTGAAAACCGACTTCAAGAAAGCCTATCCAACCTGCAAGAGAAATTATCCAGAAATATTTATTTCTTGCCACAGCCCTGAAAGCATCAACAAACTTAATCTGCGTTATATGTGTTTTAGACTGAACAATTTTTTCTTCAGTATTAAAGTAAATAATCATCGATACCAGAAAACCCGCAAACAACATAGGCGGATAAAGGTAGCGATAAATCTTCATATCATAAAGAGTATCTTCCCCTGTTATAAGCTTTGCAAGAAGTGGGAATACTATGCCGACAATTGAAGGAGACAAGTTTTCAACAACATATCTGATGGAAAGCACATCAGAGCGCTCAATACTGTTTGGCGACAGCACATTAATAAGACTGTCGTATGAATCCTGAAAGAAACTGAAGAAAAACTGAAAAGCTATATTGAACCCAAGAACTACAGCGCATTTCATGAAAAGATCCATACGTTCATACGGCATCCACAAAAATAGTGATCCCAGAACAACAGTCGGCAATCCCATCGTAAGTATATACGGACGGTACTTACCTTTCATACTTTTAGTGTTGTCTATCATTTTAGCTCTTAATGCCGTCAGAGGAAAAGCTGTCAGCAAACTTATCATATAAATGATCTGCAACGGTAACGGATCTATACCGATGGTGTTACCCAGAAGCGTGTTTCCCGTTGAAATGACCATCTGAGCAAAGCAATATGTAATAATTCTGACACCTATACCACCTGTTGCAAGAGAAAAAATTTCTTTATAAGTCATGTATCTTCCTGCAGGTGGTGTTTTCCAATATTTCTTAGCCGACCCCACATAATCTTTTATAGTATCAAACAATTTCATTTCAACATCCCCTAAATACAAATGTTGTTACAGATTCAGGAAAAATCGGTATTTCTGAGCCTGATATACACGAACTTTCCTCAAGGCTGAGATTCTTATCGGTTATATAATATTCTGCATCATATGGCACAGAATACATTTGCTTATTTCTCGAGAAATTAATAACAACAAGCACGGTTTTTTCTTCATTTTTGTACGCTATAACCTTGACATCATCGTTGTCGCTGACAGCTTCAATACGCGTTGATCCCAAAGGAATAAACTTCGAGAAATTCCCAGTAACATAATAACGCTTTGTTGTTTCAAAGGATTTATTTTCAAGATCAAGATACAGTAACCCATCATGATAGTCATAATGAGAACAAGCAAGCCAATGCTGCCACGATGTCACATTAAGTATTGTAAGATCTTCATACATAACCTTTGCAGTTTCAAGAGCAGAATCCATACCACAATTTTTGCCGCCGACCATATGTGTCCACTCGCTCATTTTTACGGGCATATCAGGGTATTTTCTGTCAAGCCACTTTCTGTACCGCTTAAGAAATTTCAGACGATCATTAAAAAACGGAATCGGCATATGTAGACAGTAAGAATGAATGTCGATCGAATCTATACAATCAACAACATTTTTATATTTAAGAAGCCATCGTGTATATGACTTATTAAACCAGCGGATGTCTCCGTTTTCAACACCTGAAAGCTTTACATCATCAAGATTTTTTCTTTCTCTGAGCTTCCGGGCAAAACAAAGCATCACTTTACCTGCTTGTCGCGGACTATAGTGACACCCTTCCTGTCCACCGGTCCAGATCCAGAACGGTTCATTAATCGGAGACAGATACTTCACCGGTAAGCCTTCTTTAACAAAATGCTCCGTAACATCCAGACAATAATCAGCAAATGCACTATAATTCTTTCTACTGAGGTTAGTTCTGAACGACTGACTCTTTTTAAGATGTGCCAAGCCGTTTTTTGTAAGACGTTCAATAGGAGAATTAACAAAGAGTATTACCTCATCTGCACCGTCCTTTACTGCCTGTTTCATCATATAAACAGCATTTGCATCACGGTTGAAATCGTACTTACCATCATCAGTATCAAAAGACTCAGCACGACGGGCAAAATCAGAATATTCGCCTTTTCCACTTTGAGCCGAACCTCCACCTATATTGTAACGGTATATATTTAAACCAATACCGTATTTTTTATCATACAGAAGACGGGAAACTGCATTTCGGATCTCTTCACCATTTTCGCCTTTATTGGTCCAGCCGCCGACAATCTGCGCCCACCATGCGCCACTTGCCCCTATCCCTTCATATTTCTGATAAATTTTCTGAGGATTGATTTTAATATTCATAATATACCCCCTCTCTCGGGTATTATATCATAAAAGAATTATATGCACAACACAAGGATATATCTTTACAAAAAAAACAAGCAGACACCACAATGGTATCTGCTTATCCTGGTGCGAGAGACGGGACTTGAACCCGTACGGGATTACCACACGCCCCTCAAACGTGCGCGTCTGCCGATTCCGCCACTCTCGCATATTCTCTTGTGTCCCTCACGGAACGATTGATATTATAACAAAGTAAAATCAGTTTGTCAACACTTTTTTACAATTATTTCTTAATTTTTTTCAGGGTTGAAAAATGATGTTTTTTCATATTTCAACCCTGTTTTTCATCGGTCACGACGCCTTCATCTGCAATCTGAGCTTATCAGCGATCATCGCTATAAATTCAGAATTAGTCGGTTTTCCTCTGGATGATTGAATAGTATATCCGAAATATGAACTGAGAACGTCAACATCCCCTCTGTCCCACGCAACCTCTATTGCGTGACGGATAGCTCTTTCAACCCTTGAAGATGTAGTTTTGTATGTTTTTGCAACTGTAGGATACAGAAGCTTTGTAACCGATCCCATCATTTCCGTATTGTTTACCGAAAGAATTATAGCTTCTCTCAAATAAGTATATCCTTTGATGTGAGCAGGAACACCAATCTGATGCATTATCTCAGATACCGTAACTTCAATATCATTAGCAGGTTTTGTTAAACAATACGCTTTGTTTTTCCATCCGCTAATCTGAGAAATTCTCTGAGACAGAACCTCAACATCAACAGGCTTTAAAAAGTAATAATCTGCGCCACTTGAAATAATTTCATTTTCAAAATGAGGATTATCAACGCTTGAAAGAATGACGATAACAGGCTTTTTAATATCAGAAATTT
>JAZORX010000189.1:0-5369 GCA_045656845.1 Acutalibacteraceae bacterium
ATGATGGAGCAAAAGAACCCGCCGACACGAAATGTCGTACTCAATGCAGATAAATTGAATAAATATTTTCCAAGGTCATATACAAACGAGCAGATTGAAGCCACTATTTTCAAGTTGCTTGATGTTTGGCAAAAACATAAACAGCAAAATCAAAACAGATAAATCAGACGAACTTTTAATGCAAATTAAGGTACGTCTTTTTTTATACCCAAAATAAATTTGAAAGGAGGAGTTCGATGTAATGCTTAACAGTAAAAGCAGGTATTTTCAGGAAGACAATGAACTTTTGGGATATTTTTGCACCCGAAAGAAACACAGCCACACAAGATACAAGGAGAATGTTGAAGCATCGCTCGGTTTCTTTAAAAACGAAAAGATTCAGAAGCGAATTAATTATATGACACGCACTTTCCCTGCATCATTATGGAATTCTGAAAAACATCGCAGAAATATGAGTGAACTTGATTTTATGCTTGGTTTTCACAATTTTAGAAACACTCGTCATTACTATGCTGCGATGTACCTGATCACGGTCAACGATGACCTCGTTGAACGAACCGCATATTGCTTTACCCGTGATGGTATTGATTTCTCAAAGGCTCACCTTAAAGGAATATCGGTTCAAAACTATGATTTGCTTATGGCAGCAAAGCAAATCTATACCGGGAAAAGATATATTTTCCAAAACGATTTAGGAGATCCCGAAATAATTGACGATGAAATTTTTAGATTAATTATGAATGCCCACGTTATTATGCGTATGGGTATAAAAGTATTTGAAAAGTAAGGAGGAAAAAATGGGCTTCGTCAAAATTGTCAAAAGTACAAATTATACAGTTATGTCAAATCATTGTTTGCAAAACCCAGAACTTTCCAACAAAGCTAGAGGATTGCTATGTACGATGTTGTCACTTCACCCCAAATGGGATTTTTCGGTAGATGGACTAGCAAAAATTTGCAAGGATGGAAGAGATGGCATAAAAACTCAACTTGATGAGTTAGAAAAACATAAGTATCTTCGCAGAGGTGGAAGAATAAGAAATGAACTAGGACATTTGAAGGAAGCCGAATTTACAGTTTATGAAGTTCCTTATGATGAGCTTCCTGACACGGAAAATCCAATGCAGGAATTTCCTTCATTGGTAAATCCTTCATTGGAAAGTCCATCATTGGAACATCCTGCACAGGGAAATCCAGCACAGGAAAATCCTGAGCAATTAAATACTTATATATCAAATACTAACAAATCAAATACTCAATCTATTAATTCCTCATCTATCAATTATAGGCAAATGCTTGAAGAAAGAAGAAGATGGACAGAGGTTTTGAAAGAACAACTTGATTATGAGATTTTGAAAGATTTTCCCGGAATGGAACTTCTTGATGTTGTTATAAATACTATGGTGTCAGTAATATGCTCGCCAAGTTCAACAATCAAAATTAAAGGAAGTGACATTCCGAAAGAAATTGTAAAAGAAAGATTATTAAATCTTGATGAGTTTCATATTGGTTATGCATTAGATGTTTATGACAAACAAAAGAACAAAGTTGGTAACACAAAAGCATATCTGATACCACTTCTTTATGAAGCACCTGATGAAATGGATGCTTATTATTCAGCATTATATGCCAAAAATTCTAAAAAAAGGTGGTGAAAAAATGATTCACGGTATTATTGCTGTCGGCGGTCTTTACCTTATGCTTGGCATTGAAGTGGTAATGGGCGTAGCCGAAAGAGTAATCAGCCTCTTTTAAGCTGATTGGAAAGGAGTAACAAATGAATAAGCACGGAATCAAGCTCTTTCGTTTGGTGATTCCGCCTTAGTGTGCCTGCGGTTTTCGCAAGGCATTTTTTAATACACAGGAGGTAAACCAAAAATGAAAGATATTTACTCAAGCAGTAAATCAAAGAAGAAGTCAGATGAAAGTAAAAAGAAAACAGCGACTCGCATTGCGATTGCAGTATTAGCGGCATTGCTCTTATTTCTTCTCGTCTTTCTCGGCTTTAAAGGATGTTCCGATAATCCCGCAAATCCCGCTGACAGAGGTCTTGTCTATGACAGCGAAGCCGTAAGCGGCGGTTGGGATGAAGCTGACATCGAGAAAATCAAAGAAGGTCTTAACGAAAAGGTGCAGGCAGGAATGATAAACATTTCGATGAATACCGCACCGAAGTTTGAAAACGGCTCTGCCGAAGGCAATCTTATGATTGTAAACGAAACAATCAACAATTATCCGCAGATAGTTATTATCACCCGAAATGATACCGGTGAAACGATTTACGAATCTGACGGAATTGCCGTGGGAAGTAAAATCGAAAAAGCAAAACTCGATGTTGTTCTTCCCGCAGGTACTTATGAATGCACCGCTATGTTTCACAACGTTGACCCCGAAACGGGAGCTTCACTCGGTTGTGCAGGTGCAGAAATCGAAATTACGGTTCTTAACTGATGAACCGAACACAAATAAAAACAAAACAATATTTTTTAAACAAAAAGGAGAAATTTTACTATGAAAAAGACTATCACCAAAATCCTCGCAGTAGGTCTCGCACTCTCAATGGCATTCTGTATGGCAATCCCCTCATTCGCAGCTGAAATCACTTCCAACGGCGGTAACGGTTCAACTCCCGTAAACCTTTCTTCAACCGATGACGGTACACTCGGCGGCGATCCTGCAGCAACAGCCCTTTCCGTAACAGTTCCCACCGCACTTCCCATGGCAGTCGGCACAGACGGTACAGTTACTACCGCTGACAACTGCAAAATCACAAACAATTCATTCGGCGCAGTAAGAGTTAAGACTGCTACAATCAACGGTGAAAACGGCTGGACACTCACAGCATTCGGTGCAAAGGAAACACTTGCTTCAGAAAAAGTTGACAGCGATCAGCTCGGCTTTGCAATGACAATCGGTAACGGCTCTCAGGTTGCAACAGATAAGTCAAACGTAAACACACAGACTCTCATTTCTGCTCCCATTGAAGGTTGCTATATGACCGGTGTCGGTGACACAGCAAACAACAGCGTTGCAGTAAACTACGATGCAATCGTTACTCCTCTCTCAGTTGCTGCTACTGAAGCAACAATCGCAAGCGTTGTATTCGTTGTTGAATGGGATACAGCTGCTTAATCAAAGCAAAAACCATTAACAAAGCGGCGACCAATATAACGGTTGCCGCTTTACTTTTAAGAAAGGCAGGATAATCAATGAAACATAAGAAAATAACGGCAATTATTCTTGCCCTCGCTCTCGTTTTCTCACTCACATCTGTAAATGCTTTTGCGGCTTCTTATGCAAAGGCTTCAGTACCTGTCAAACTGACGGTATCAAATGAATACAGAGCCGTGAGTGTTACTGTTCCCGCTTCATTTCCGATTGAAATTGTAAACGGAACGGTTATCACCGCTGATAATGCGAAAATAACCAACAACGCAAAATACGGAAGTATTAAAGTAACCGATGTTACCGTAACTGATGGTTCGTATAAAATCGGCAATTATGAAAACTTTTCGGGCAAGAAAACAGTTGCCCTCAAAATCAACGGAATACCCACAAAAGATGACGGCTCAATGCTTATCAGCTCAACAGCATTCCCCGTTGTAGCTCCGCAAGAAAGCCTGAATCTTAAATATTTCGCCAAAGTATCGAAAGACGCATCAACAGAAAAGGATGCTGAAATCGCAAGGGTGGTATTTACAATCGCAATCGCAGATTAAGGAGGTATCAATGTGAAAAAATCAAAATTCACAAAGGTCATTTCCTTTCTGCTTGCAATCGTTATTGTTTTATCAACAGCATTTGTTGTAATTGCGGCTTCGCCTTATTCAACAATCACCACAACTTATGATTGCCCCAAATCACTTTGCTTTAAAGACCTTATTATTTCGGGACCTTACGGTGAACCGAATGAAAAAGTTGATAGTGCTATTCCTCATCTTGGTGGTAAAACGTTTCAGTATATAACCGATACCGAATTTTCATATGGTGATGAAATAGACGAATACCATATGTATATAGTCTATTGTCCCAAATTTGACAATAGTGATAGCAGTATATTACGTCATACAATGACTTTAATGTATTGCAAACACGGCTATACCACTATGAGCTATACACAATATAACTCCGCTTATCATTATGCAAATAAAAAATGTGACCACGCAACTTACTATCAGGGTTCAAATGTTTTTGGTATGACTCAGCACTTATGCGGAGAGAATGCTGTGATGTCTAATGAAACTTACACAGGTATTGCTGAAAAGTATCAGTCAGATATAGGTTGCGGAAAAGAAACTGCAGTATTGGAAGGACACACATGGGGATATGGAGAATGGTATGATGATGATTATAATTTCCATTCCCGGACAAGATACTGTACTCAATGTGGATATTCAGCAAAGGTTTCAGAAGTCCATACCTATACAAATGGTAAATGGGAAAATGCTTCGACAACACAACACAAAAGAACTCTTACTTGTTCAGTATGTAAAAGAACCCAAACCGAATACGGTAATCACAACTTCACTTACGGTTCTTGGGAAAACAGTTCAGCAACCCAGCATAAAAGAACAGCCACTTGTTCAACTTGCGGATATTTAAAAACAGAGTATGCAAATCATAACTTAACAAAGAGTGATGGAATATATTACGGTTCAGACAGCGATCCGAATTATAATACTTATCCCGGCACGGAATATCACAGATATGATACATCTTGTTCTGATTGTTCGTATAAGGGTTCGCAATATGAGCTTCACGAAATGTATGTAAAAATTCCGTGGTATAAGGAAAGTGAAACTCATCACAGACAGATAACACAGTGCTATCATTGTGAGTATAGTGTATCAAGCGGTAAATATCACACCTATCCCAAATCTTTATACACATACGAACCCGTTGATGAGACACTCCACCAAATCACCAAGTATTGTGATACTTGTCCTCAAGTAAAAGTTGACGGAACAGCAAAACATAATTTCGTTGTCGGTGAATGGTCAAAGCTTGACGGTTCCGACCCCAATGCAGGAACATATGATAGTAATAAATATCACAAAAGAACTCTCACTTGCTCTGATTGCGGATACGTGAAATATGAGTATGTTGAACACAACATTCAAATTGATGAATATACAGTTCAAAATTCAGATAGGCACTCTTGTGTTCCGAAATGTTCGGATTGTAATTATTCATACAACTTGAACGAACCTCATACATTCAATCCCAAAGATTACAAGTATGAAGTTATCGACAAAGACCGTCATCTGTTTATAAAGCCTTGTGAAAAATGTTCTTATGTGTATGAAGCGAGAGAATGGCACGAAGATTTGGACTCTGATTGTTATTGTGATGACTGCGGTTATCTTATG
>JAZORX010000190.1:0-2895 GCA_045656845.1 Acutalibacteraceae bacterium
AAAAAACTTTCTCTTAATAAAAAACAAAAAACGGAGTAAAAACTCCGTTTGATTTATTGTTTTGGCTTATGCAACTGTTTCAGAGATGAAATCGTAGTCGCCTTCTAATGAAGAGCAGGAAACGTAGTTCACTCTGTCATCAGCGTTCTTAAGTCTTTTCTTTTCGATGATTTTGGTTACTGCCACATAAATACCTGCAACAGCAGCTGCGATTGCTACGATAATTGCGACAACTTTAAGTACTTTTTTGAAAGTTTCCATCCTTTATTCCTCCAAGTTATTATTACCTGTAAATTATAACACTTATTATCGGTAAAGTCAACCGAAATATTTATTTTAATAACTGAAAGTGTAATTACTTACAAAGTCACCGTGAATTAAGATGTTGACATTAAAGCTGAATGCAGTAAGATCAACCTCTGCCTTTTCAACCTTAAGGTAATGCACCATAGAGGTTATATTACCGTTTTTATCAAAGGTTGCTTCGATTTTTGTATCAGTGTAGCTCATATCGAGGGTGTTTATCTTTATACCGTCAGGAATAAGAGGTGCAACGTCAACAACCTCAACCATTGTAGCATGGTTTTTAGCGGGAGCTGTATATGTCTGCAGCTCAGGTATCATAAGAAGAGTAATCTTATATCCTCCGTCCCCCGTAGCCGCCGCAACCGCCGATGATACAGCATCATTTTCAACAGCAGCGCTCACATTGAGCGGTGCTATAGCCTGATTGGGAGTTTTTCCGGATTCAGAGTCAATGCCGCCTACGAAATTATATGTAATGGGCTTTTTCTGATTTTGGTTAATGAGATTATCGGCTATAGTTTTCGCACCCGGAATATTAGGAAGATTATCAACACTTATGTTGAGCTTATCATCTTTATAAAGAGAAAAGTCCGTTGAGCTTTTCAGTTTGTTTACGCCGTTTACGTATGCCTTGATTATATCTGCCTTTCCGCTGGGAATACCGGAATCGGTTTTAGAGTTTTTCTTGGTGGTATTGTTTTTAAAGGATTTAATCATTTTACATCTATTCCAATGGAAACACAGGAAAAAACTCTTAGTTCAATAATGAAAAAAAATAAAGATTGCGAATTAGGTAAAAAATATAATTTTTCTGATATCCATTCTTTACACGAATATCAGGACAAGGTTCCGCTATCAACTTTTGAAGATTATTTGCCTTTAATAAACAGGATGGTTGACAATAACGAAAGTAACATTATCACAGGAAGCAAAGTAATAAGGTACTGTTCGTCATCCGGAAGCGTCGGAATACCTAAACTTCAGCCAAAAACGGCAAGAGATCTATTTAATATGCAATCCATGGGGTTTGCTGCAACACCTGCTTGTGCAGCAAAATATTTCAAAGAAAAAGGTATTTACAAAAGTCTTCCTGCTCAGATGGGACCTTTGCTTCTTTCATTAAACGGACATCCTCTCAAAAACGGAATGCGATGTAATGGTGCAGGTCAGATTCCTTTTACATATTTATTACCCTTAATACCGTTCTTTTCAACAACTCCTCTTGACATTCTGTTTCCTGAAGATGAGGAAAATACTGATATGTCATATTTTCAGTTGAGATTCTGTCTTACAAATAAGAGGGTTACTTATCTTGGTTCAATGGTTATTACATTGATGCTTACAATGTTTGAGTATCTTGAAGCTAACTGGGAAATAATCTGTGATGATATTGAAAATGGAACTATACACTCGTCTGTCAGATGTCCTTCTTCATTAAGGGATAAGTATTCTAAGAAATTAAAGCCTGATCCTAAAAGGGCAAATGAGCTTCGTGCTGAATTCTTAAAAGGCTTTGATACTGAGATACCGATAGCAAAACGGATTTGGCCTAATCTTTGCTGGGGCTATGGTATGATAAGCTCTACTTTATCTGTGTATGTTGATAAATTGCATAAGTACATCGGTGATCTTCCTCTTCATAATATGGGCTATGCTGCATCGGAAGGATTTATGGCTATGCCGATTACTCTTAATGCAAATGATTATGTTCTTCTTCCCAGAAGTATAATTTATGAATTCTTACCTGAAGATGCGCCCGAAGGAACAAGACCACTTTTTATGAACGAGCTTGAAGTCGGTAAAAATTATGAAATAATTGTAACAAATTTTTCAGGTTTATACAGATACCGAATTCTTGATATTGTCAGAGTAACCGGTATGCACAATAATACACCCAAAATTGAATTTCTCTATAGATCTAATATGGGACTTAATGTTACTAATGAGAAAACCACTACTCAGATGCTTGATTATGTTGCTAATGAAATTCAACTGAAGTTTAACATATCCTTTAACGGTTACAGCTTTTATGGTGATTCAGACGAAGAAGGTCAGTTGCCGAGATACGCTTTCTTATTTGATTCGCAATCTGATATTCCTACTCGTTATAATGAGGAACTCGTTACCTTTATTGATAATGCTTTCAGAGAATGTAATGAAAAATATGATAAGTACAGAAGATGGGGAATGTTAAGAGAACCTGTAGTTTATCAGTTAGAAACAGGCTCATATTCAGCTTATAAATCTTCATTAGTTGCTCAAGGCAGGGTTCTTAATCAGATTAAGCCTGTTGTAGTAATTAATACTCCTGAAAGAAAAGAATTCTTCTTCTCAAGAATAAGGGGAAAATAATATCTTACTATAAATTGTTATTTTAGATTAAATAAATAAGAGGTAGTTTATGGAAAAGAATCTAACAAAAAAAACCTGGTTTAATATTATCTTATTCAGCCTTACAGGACAGCTGGCATGGAATGTTGAAAATATGTGTTTCAATACATTTATGTATAATTCAATTTATGCTGATGCTACACAGGAAGCAGCTTCGAATTTTGAAGCAATGACTGCTGTAAATTATATGGTTGCGTG
>JAZORX010000191.1:0-23030 GCA_045656845.1 Acutalibacteraceae bacterium
CCGGCTATAAGGCTGACTCGGTAATTAGAGTTTTTGTTAACGATAAGTTGATTTATAAGTGTGATATTGACTTTACCAAGTCTCCTTGTGAAATTTCAAATATTTCAACTGTTGATTATATTGTAGAAACAACTGAATCCACTACAACTGAAGCTATGTTGATAATGCCTGATGTCAGAGGTTATACGTTAGATGAAGCTAAGCAGATGCTTATAGATGTAGGTTTTGATGCAACTAAAATCAGCGTAGTAGGTGAAGGCTCGGTGGTTGTAAACCAGAATCTTCCTTCAGGTAATCAGTATCCATATAAAATTGATATTACATTAACTCTTGGTGAATTGAATTGATTTTAAACGGTAAGATTATAAAAGGAATCGGCGGGTTTTATTATGTCGAGTCCGGCGAAAACATATATGAATGTAAGGCGAGAGGTGTTTTTCGTAAAGAAAAGATAACTCCTTTGGTTGGCGATAATGTTGTGATTACCGTTGATGAAAACGGAAAAAATTCAATTGATAAGATTCTTGAAAGAAAGAATTGCTTTGTAAGGCCTCCGGTTTCAAATATTGATAATCTTGTTATTGTTTCGTCTACTTGTGAACCTAAACCTAATTTTCTGATAATAGACAGATTGACTGCTGTAGCATTTCATAAGAATGTCAGGCCGATAGTTGTTTTTACGAAAGACGATTTGCGTAATGCTGATGAATTTGTTGAGCGTTATAAGCTTTCTGGTATTGATGCTTTTGTTGTTTCTAATAAAACCGGTAAGGGCGTTGATGATGTTCTGAATTTTCTTGATGGCTCAACCAGTGTTTTTACGGGAAATTCCGGTGTAGGAAAGTCTTCTCTGCTTAATTGTATCAATCCTGATTTTTCAATTGAGACAGGTGAAATCAGCCAGAAACTTGGTCGAGGCAGACATACTACGCGTCATGTAGAGCTTTTTAAAGTCGGAAATGGTTATATTGCGGATACTCCCGGTTTCTCGTCTTTGGATTTTGAAACAAATGATATAATCAGAAAGGATGACCTTGCAGAGTGTTTTCCGGAGTTCTCTGATTACCTTGGTTTATGTAAATTTTCTTCTTGTTCTCATATGGGGGATAAGGGATGCAAAATCGTTGAAGCTCTTAATGACGGAAAAATTAATCCATCAAGATATGAGAGTTATGTAGCCTTATATAACGAAGTTAAAAATTTAAAAGACTGGCAATTGTAACAGTTTTTAAACACCACCATAGTATGTTAGTAAAAACTATGGTGGTGTTTTTATGAGAAGGAATCGTTGCTGCTCAAACAGAATCGGGCTTTATTTTACGGCTTTCGGACTCGGGATGCTTATCTCACTGATGTGTCCGAAGACCTTTGTGGTCGCAGTTTTGTCAATAGTAATCGTCGTTCTCGGCATCATTGTAGCGAAATAGTCGGAGGGATTTTTTTGAAGGTAGTAATGATCGAAATGCCAAAAGCACTCAGAGGAATTTTTCGTCTTGTGTTTAAAATTAAAAAGAGTGAGGATAATACATAAAATTGCCACCTGCGGGTGGCTTTTCCTTTGTCTTTTTCTTGCATTGAACAATTAAATGTGATAAAATATACTGAATATAGAAAGTTGGTAGTTTTATGTATAATGAAAAACTTAAATTTAATAAAGATGGTAAGTTTATAATTCTTCAGGTAAGCGATGCGCAGGATATGCATATTCCTCGAAGAGGTATGTTTAAAATGCTCAATAAAATATACGATAAAGTCAATCCTGACCTTGTTGTACTTACCGGTGATAACATCCTTGGAAATCATATTAATGATGCACCGATAGGAAATTGGCAGAATGTCAAAAGTAAAAAAGGTACTTTAAAAAGGATGAAGAAGGCTCTCGGATACCTTCTTAAACCTTTGGAGAAAAGAAATCTGCCTTTTGCATTTGTATACGGTAATCATGATGACAGAAACTGTATTACCAAAAAAGAACAGGGTGAGATATACGGTTCATACAAAAACTGCGTACCATACAATCTTTCGGATAACGGATTGGATTGTGATACATACAATGTTCCGATTTATGCTTCTGACTCTGACAAAATTGCTTATAACATATGGATGATGGATTCTGCAGGTGCTGATGATAACGGCGATAATTGCTTTGAATATGTTAAGCCTGAAGCTGTCAAGTGGTATGAAGAGGAAAGTGTACGACTTGAAAAAGAAAATGGCAAGCCTGTTATGTCTCTTATGTTTCAACATATTCCTTTGCCTCAGACCAAAGAGCTTTTTAAAGAATGTGATGAAAATGAAAAAATGGCTGTCAAGGCCCGTGACGGAAAATTTTACAAGCTTGATGAAGAAAAAGCATCAGGTTTTGCTTTTGAATATGCCGAGACTACATCTGAAGACTTTGGACAGCTCGATGCAATCAGACGGCGAGGAGATGTATGTGCTCTTGTGACGGGTCACGATCATCTTAATTGTTTTACCGCTGAGATTGACGGTGTTAATATTGTTCAGACACCCGGTGCTTCATTCAGAAGCTATGGTAATATGGTTTCACGAGGTGTTAGAGTTTTTGAAATAGATGAAAAAGATCCGTCTGTTTTTAACACTTACACAATCAGCTACTTTGATTTGTTCGGCAAAAACTTTTTCTCAGTAATGAGATATATTATGAATGCCGATGAGTACGAAAAGATAAAAGCTATAATTGTAGGATTATCAGTGACTATTGTTATAAGCTTGATTGTATATCTTTTTTCAATTTTTAATTTATTTACCAGGTTTTTATACTGATCAGGTGATACTATGGGAAAAATTTCTAAGTTTGTTACAAAAAGACCTAAACTGATTATTGTTTTGTCTTTGATTCTGTTAATACCGAGTATATTTGGTTATATGATAACTGAAGTCAATTATGATATTTTGTCATATCTGCCGGACAAGCTCGATTCGGTTAAAGGTCAGCAGATTTTAAGTGACACATATAACGTTGACTCATCAACAATGGTTATTGTTGAAAATATGCAACCCAAGAGGGTAGTAGAGCTGAAAAATAAAATTTCTGAAGTTGATAATGTTGCTTCTGTTCTTTGGTACAGCGATCTTATTGATACAAGCATTCCGCACGACATTCTTCCGGACGAAATCAGAAATGTTTTTTACAGTGAAAACGGTAACTATACCATGATGTTTGTTCAGTTTGATCCCGGTTGTTCTTCTAAAGATACAATTGATGCGATAAATAATATCAAACAGATAACAAAGAATCAGTGCTTGTTAAGCGGTCTTACACCGATTAATGCGGATACAAAAGAATTAACTAACAAAGAGCTTCCGATTTATATTGCTTTAGCGGTTGTGTTTGTTCTGATTATTCTTTTGTTTACGATGGAATCGTATGTTATGCCGTTTATTATGATGGTTGTTCTGGGCCTGTCAGTTCTTTACAATATGGGAACAAACTGGATGGTCGGAGGAATATCTTATATCACTCAGTGTGTTGCGGCTATACTACAGCTTGCTGTAACGATGGACTATTCAATCTTTGTCATCAACCGATTTAATGAAGAGAAAAGATATTCTCCGACTAAAGAAGAAGCGATGCTGAAAACTCTCAAAGCGTCATTTACCTCTTTGATAGGTAGTTCAACTACAACCGTTTTCGGTTTCCTTGCGCTTTGCTTTATGCAGCTTACACTTGGATTTAATATCGGTATAATTATGGCTAAGGGTGTCGTCATCGGCGTTTTGGCTTCAATTACTGTGTTGCCGGCTTTTCTCCTTGTCTTTGATAAGTCAATAAATAAGAGAAAGCATAAAGTGTTTGCACCGAAATTTACTAAAATCATTGTATTTTCAGTAAAACATAAAAAAGTTTTTGTTGCAATTTTTGCTATTCTTTTAATACCTGCTGTTTTGCTTTCGGCTAATGTTAAGAAATATTATAATATTACTTCAACTTTGCCGGATGACCTTGATTCGGTTGTTGCGCTTAATACCCTCAAAGAAGAGTTTAATATGACAACATCACATTTTGTTGTTGTCAACGATTCAGTTTCAGCTGAAAAACTCATTGAAATGGAAAACAGGATTAAAGATCTTGATGGCGTAACATCGATGCTTGCTTATAATCAGTTTATCGGATCTTCAATTCCCGACTCTATCATTCCTGATGGAATTGTTGATGTAGTAAAGCAAGGCGGTTATCAGGTTATGTTGATCAACTCAGCCTATGAAGCTGCAACAGATGCTTCAAATGAACAGGTTGCCTCAATGCTTTCAATTATTAAAGAATATGATCCGAACGGTTATATTACCGGTGAAGGAGCAATGTACAGTGATATGGTTGGTATTACTGTTACTGACTTTACAATTACAAGCATCATTTCTATTATCTCGATATTTATTATACTGCTGATCATGTTCAAATCATGGAGAATGCCGATTATCCTGATTCTTTCTATCGAGTTTGCAATATTTATCAATGAGTCTATTTCTACTTTGCTCGGCACACCGATTTCGTTCTTTGCGCCTACAGTAATATCCTGTGTTCAGCTTGGTGCAACGGTTGACTATGCAATTCTTCTTACTTCAAGGTTTAAAGAAGAACTTCTTACCGGCAAGGACAGAGTTGAGGCCATGAAAAAAGCTGCTTTTGAGTCAATGCATTCGATTTTCCAGAGTGCGCTTATCTTCTTCTTTGTTACTATAGGTGTTTATTTTGTATCAAGCATTTCAATTGTTAAAGAATTATGTTCTCTTCTTGCAAGAGGATCGATAATCAGTGCTTTGATAATTATATTTGTTTTGTCGCCGATGCTTCTTACTTTTGAAAAAACCGTTGATAAGGCTTTGAAAAAAAACACCAATAAAAAGAAGAAAAGTAAAAAGTCAAAATCAAAAAATGAAAATCAAGGTACATTAGCAGTTCAACTTCCGGTCGATGTGAATTACAATGCAATTCCGGTGTCTTCGATTAATGATTGTGAGGAAATTACAAATGAAAACATATAAGAAAATATTATGTATTATTCTGGTTGGTGTTATGGTTTTTCTCTGCGCATGTTCTAAAAATGTTCAGCAGATTGAAAACACAGAAAATCTTGTTGCTGAGCAAATAAAGTACACGACACCTGCCGGTATAGTAACTAAAACTGAAACAGTTTATGTTAATCTTGATTCTACCGGTAAAGTTACCCAGACAATAGTAAGTGACTGGATTCATACCAATAAAGCTCAGGTTTATGTTGATGATATGACAAATCTTTCTCAGATTGAGAATATCAAGGATGATTCAATGCCTGATGTAAGCGGCCAGAATCTTCGTTGGTATATGGATACAACTGATCTTTATTATCAGGGAAATTCCAATAATCCTCTTCCACTTAATTTTGAACTCAGTTATACACTGAACGGTACACCTATTTCCGGTAAAGATCTTGTAGGTAAGAGCGGACAGGTTACGATTACTGTCAGGATGAAAAACACTCACCAGGAAACCGTCAAGGTAAACGGTGTTGATATGATTATGTATACACCCATGATTGTAGTTGGCGGTGTAGCTCTTACTGAAAACAAATTCCAGAACATTAGTGTTATGAACGGCAAGACAGTTGGTAACGGCAACTCTCAGCTTGCTGTGCTTGTCGGTTTCCCTGGTATCAATGAAAGCCTGGGCCTTACAGAAATTTCTCAGAATACTAACACAGAAATGCAGTATTCATTCAATGATACTTTTGTAATTTCTGCTGATGTTAAGGATTTTGAGTTAGGAAACTTTATGTTTTCTGCGATTCCTATTGCCTCACTTGACATAGGTCTTAATACAATTTCAACTTCAATGGATGATGTAAGAGAAAATCTTTCAAAACTCAGCTCAATTCAGCAGAGTCTTCAGAATATTGATGCTGATCAGCTTCTGCTTACACTTACATCCAATCCGAATAAAATCACTGAATTAAGCAATCTTGTAAGTAAAGCCGCAACTTTATATGATGATAATAAGGCTTTGCTGGATTTCCTTAATAATTTCGCAACTCCTCAGAATCTTGCTACGATACAGTTTTTGAGTGAATATGTCACTACTGCTGATTTTGAAGGTCTTGAAGAAGCACTTAAGGTTATTAATTCGATTTTTGGTAATCAGGAGACCGGTGAAGATATTCAGAAAGCTCTTGAACTGTTAAAGCAGATGTCTGAAGATCTTAGTGATCCTGAGGTTCAGAAGGCAATTAAAAACCTCCCGCAGACTGTTGCTACTCTTCAGGAACTGCAGACAGCGATTGACGAGAATAAAGATCTTATTGATGCACTCAGAGTTTTAGCTGAAAGTGATGTGTTCTCAACGCTTGAGTCTGCTCTTACAGGAATAGAGGGTTCTCTGGCCGCAGGTGGTATTTCACAGTATGCCAATATCGCCGGTGATGCTGATGAAGTGACGGCTAAAATGACTGCATGGCTTGAGCTTGGTAAGCGTTATACAATTTTTACAACTAAACCGTCAAGTATGTCATCGTCAGTTGTTTTTATCTATAAAATAGATAGCCTGAAACCTTCTGTAAGTGAAGTTGCTTCTGAAAAAAATGAACCTGAGGCTGAGGAAAGCTCAGGTCTTGGTGCTCTGTTTAAAAAATTCTTCGGATAATTAAAGTTGGTGTTTTATGGAACGCAAAGTGTCTGTAATTATTCCTGTTTACAATTGTAAGGATTATCTTTCACGCGCTGTTGATTCAGTAATAGCGCAGAATGATTTTTCTGAAATCGAGATTATTTTAGTTGATGACGGTTCTACTGATGGCTCAGCTGATATCTGTGATAAATATGTTTCGGAATATGAAAATATTTCTGTTATACACCAGACAAATTCGGGTGTTTCAGTCGCTCGTAACAACGGAATCCTTAAAGCACATGGCGAATGGATATTTTTTCTGGACAGTGACGATTATATCCTGCAGGACGCGTTCGTAAATATGCTTGTTCATGGAGATGCCGATATAATCTGTGCTAAACATGATTCTAATGTTTCTGATTTGCCTGATTTTGAACATTGTGTTTCTGCAGGTATTCATAAAATTTCTGATATTCGTGATGAAATGAATTGGTTGCTTGCCTCGTCAGGTCAGTTTTTTTACACTTGCTGGTCAAAGCTTTTCCGACGTTCGCTGATAATCGACAATTGTGTTGAGTTTCCTGAAGGACAAAAATATGCAGAAGATATGGTGTTTGTTTATTCTTATCTTCTTCATTGTGATACGGTTTCTCTTGTTAACGAAAAAGTATATTATTATTTTGTTAATGAAGACAATGCAACTTCTGTTGTTACCAATTCGTTTGATGTTATATTTTTTATTTATAATTGGAAAACCGATTATTTTAAAAATGTTGAATGTGATAGTGAAAAGATTAAATTGTGGCTTGTATCATCTTTTTTGTTTAAAGCTTTCTTTTCAATCAAAACAGCGGCAGAGTATATGAGAGGTTTTAATGCGATCAGATACATCAATCAGATTCTTAATAATGAAACTTTTTATTCTCTTTATGTAAACAGTGATGAATACAAACATTTTAAAAATAAAACTGATGCTTTATTAGATCGTTTTATCAGAAGAAAGAATGCCTTGATGATTTGTTTTGTTTTCAGAATTAATAAGATAAAAGCTAAATTGTTATTTAAGATAAGGTGATTAAAGTGGTTAAATTACCTAATTACATATGGTTTCTCGGTAATATCCCATTCAGAGGTGATGGAAATGTTTATTCCGGCTCAGCTGGTTGTGATGAGTTTTATGGAAATATAAACAATAAAACCTTCCGTTACCGTGTTTGGCTGATAAAAAATGATGATGGGCTTATTCTTAATGCTGTTCATTATAATGGTGAAAAAGCATATGATGCGACGGATAAATCAATCATCATAGAAAAAACATTCAAAGCTTCAGCAGAGGGTATAGCCGAGGCTGAAAAGTGGCTCAATGAAGCTGAAGAAAACGCAATTAATTCATTTTGATTTCTGGAGTTGATTTTATGGTAGAATTAAAAACAAGATGGACCGAATCTGTTGATCCCGATTGTCCGCTTCCTGAGTATCCGAGACCACAGCTCGTTAGACAGGATTGGCAGAATCTCAACGGTAGATATGAATATGCAATTACCGGTATTGACGATAAATTCCCTGAAAAATATGATGGAGAAATTATTGTGCCTTTTGCTCCTGAATGCTATCTTTCTGGTGTTGGCAGAAAAGTAGACAGCGATAATTATCTTTGGTACAGAAGAAAATTCTTGCTTGATAGTTGCTTTAACGGCAAAAGAGTTATGCTTAATTTTGGTGCTGTTGACTGGACATGCTGGGTTTTTATTAACGGTAAGCTTGTCTGTGAGCATAAGGGTGGTTATGTACCGTTTTCTGTTGATATAACATCTGAAATTGCTGAAGGTGAAAATGAGCTTATTGTTCGTGTTTATGACCCGACAGATGCTTATTGGCAGGACAGAGGTAAGCAGGTTCGTGAAAGCAAAGGCTTCTGGTATACTGCAACCAGTGGTATATGGCAGACTGTCTGGCTTGAACCTGTTGATGATATATATGTCAAGAACATAAAAATCACACCGGACATTGATAATTCAATTGTTAAAATTTCAACGGATTTCAATGGCAATGCCACAATCAAAGCAATTGTCAAAGAAGATGATAAGATTGTATTTGCTGGTCAGATTGATTGTAAAGATGCTGAAATTAAAATCAAGAATCCAAGACTTTGGAGCCCTGAAGATCCGTTCCTTTATGATATTGCGCTTGCTTTATGCGACGAGTACGGTAATATCTGTGATACTGTATCAAGCTATTTTGGTATGAGAAAATTCAGTATCGGATATGACGATAAGAGAATTCCTCGTTTGTGTCTTAATAATAAACCATATTTCCAGAATGGTCTTCTTGATCAGGGC
Source organism: Acutalibacteraceae bacterium (assembly GCA_045656845.1). GTDB lineage: Bacteria > Bacillota > Clostridia > Oscillospirales > Acutalibacteraceae > CAG-488. Next base: position 8,941 of record JAZORX010000191.1, read on the forward strand.
TATTGGAGCGATGGTGGGCTTACAGCACCTTGCGATGAAGCTTTGATTTTTGATATCAAAGCAATGAAAGAGCTCGGTTTCAATATGCTTCGTAAACATATTAAAGTTGAACCCCACAGATGGTATTATCACTGTGACAGACTTGGAATGATAGTCTGGCAGGATATGGTATGCGGCGCTGAAAAGATCGATAATTTTGTTGTTGGTTTCTTACCCAATATCGGCATCAGGAAGGCTGATGACTCAAACTACAGGATGTTCCGAGTTGCTCCGGAGGAGTGCAGAAGAGAACACGAAAAAGCAATGTATGAAACTGTAGATAATCTTTATAACTTTACATCTATCGGTTGTTGGGTACCTTTCAACGAAGCCTGGGGTCAGTTCGATGCAAAGAGAATCGGAACGCAGTTGAAGGATTATGATCCGACACGAATAGTTGACCACGCAAGTGGATGGCATGATCAGGGTGGTCCTGAAATCAACAGTATGCACCGTTATGTTCTCCCGGTTACAATGAGAAGAAACGATGGCAGACCGTTTGCTCTTACGGAATTCGGCGGTTACAGCCGTAAGATTGAAAACCATATGTGGAATGCTAAAAAGAGCTTTGGTTATATTATGTTTAAGGATAAGGACTCACTTACAAAAGCTTATAAGCGTTTGTTTGAAAAACAGATTATTCCTAAAATTCCAAAAGGTCTTTGTGCAACTGTTTACACACAGGTCAGCGATGTTGAGTTTGAAGTAAACGGAATCTTTACATATGACCGAGAACTTCTCAAAATTGATGGCGATACAATTAAAGAAATCAACAGTAAAATGAAATATTGAGGTGAATTTCCGTGGGAAAAGAACTGAATAAAATTAAACTTCTTTTTTTACACGATATTTTTACCCGTCAGACAGATAAAGATCATGTGTATTCAGCAAATGAATTGTGTGATCTGTTGCTTGAATATGGTATCAGTTGCGAACGAAAATCCATATACAGCGATATTGATGCTCTTAAAGAATACGGAATGGATATTGTTAATGTCCGTTCGCCTAAACGAGGATACTATCTCAATGAGCGTAAATTTGATATTGCTGAAGTAAGACTTCTCATTGATGCTGTTCAGGCTGCCAAATTCATTTCTTCACGCAAAACCAAAGCGTTGATTTATAAAATCGGCAATTTGCTCAGTGAATTTCAGGAAGAAGAATTGCGTGAGCAGATTTATGTTGAAAGTAGCTTTAAGTCTGAAAAAGAGGATTTATATGAAATTATAAAGGCTCTTGATGATGCTATCAAAAAATCAGTTCAGGTTCAGGTGACATATTCGAAGCGTAAGCTCGAGAATCGTTATCTGAAAAAAAGTGAAGGAAAGATTTTTCTCGTCAATCCTTACTCTTTGCTATGGTCAAATGATCATTATTATCTTGTCTGCAATAATGATAAGTACAACAATCTTATGCACCTGAGACTTGACAGAATTTCTCAGGTAAAGACACTTGATCAACCTGCCAAGCATTTTTCTAAAGTTTCCAAGTATACCGATAAGTTTGATACTGCTGACTATTCAAATAAAATATTTAATATGTTTACCGGTGAGTCGGGAGAAGTAGAACTTTGCTGCAGCAACAGACTTATTGATGATATACTTGAGCGTTTCGGCGATGAAATTCCTTTGAAGCTTTACGATGAAAATCATTTTGTTTTCAAGGCTGATGTTGAACTCAGCAGCGGTCTTGTCAGCTGGATAATGCAATTTGGCTCTGACATTAAAGTGCTTGGTCCAAAACAGCTTTCAGATGCTTTGATTGAAAAAACAAAAGAAATTCTGTCTGTTTATGAATAAGTAATAATATACGGTCAACAATTCGTTTGTATTAATTAACGAGGAGTTGACCGTATGTCTATATTTCGGAAGATTGAAGTATCAATTGCAATTGGTATTGCTACAAGCATTCTTTTCAGTGTTTTTTCTTTTGCTCAGACATCATCACAGATAAGAAGTGAAGTGCTCAGATTACACGTTATTGCTAATTCTGACAGTTCTGTTGACCAGAATATGAAAATTGCTGTCCGTGACGCAATACTGAATGAAGGAGAAAAGATTTTTGACGGGAGCGTTACTGTTGAAAATGCTGTTGAGAAAATAACACCTGAGATTGAAAAGCTTACTGAAACAGCGAAAGAAGTTATGGCTGATTATGGTCTGAATTATAAAGTTGAAATAAGTATCGATAAAGAATTTTTTGAAACCCGAACATATGAAAATATAACGTTACCTGCCGGAAAATACCTATCGTTAATTGTAAGAATAGGTGAGGGCAATGGGAAAAATTGGTGGTGCGTTATGTTTCCGGCTATGTGTATTTCTGCTGCTGATAAAGAAAATGCGCTCAAAACTGTTTTGAATAGTAATGAAATTAAACTAGTAAACAAAAAACCTGAATATGAACCCAGATTTAAACTGGTAGAAATATACGAGAGATTTAAATATAAATTTTTCAGTTAAAATATTCAATCAATATATAGTTGTTTTTAATAAAAAACTTACCGTTATTTTGTTGTTTTGGTAAGTTTTTTTGTTTTGCTGTTTACAAACATATTGATTATATGTTAAAATAAACAAAATTTGTGGAAGAAGGTCTTTCTATGAGTAAACAAGAAAAAAAGGGGTTTTTACATTCCTTGTTCGGCACAACTCCCGGTGTCGGCGTCCAACCGAAAGAGGCTATTGCCTATAGTGTAACCGGTATTGGTCAGAATTTTATCTGTACAATTGTTGGTTCTTACTTAACTGTTTTTATGACAGATGCACTTCTTTTTGGTGCGGCTGATGTTAAAATCGGCGCTTTTTCGGGTGCGGTAGCTGTTGCGATTCTTATGCTTGCAACAAGAATTTTTGATGCGTTTAACGATCCGATCATGGGTAGTATAGTTGATAAAACGCGTACTAAATGGGGCAAGTGTCGTCCTTATCTTAAATGGATGGCTATTCCTATTGCAATTGGCACAATCCTTTGCTTCCTGCCTGTATTTAAAGCGAAGTCAATCGTCAGCTTTGTTCTTATTGCTGTGATTTATGTTATCTGGTCAGTTTTGTATACTGTAGCCGATGTCCCGTATTGGGGTCTTTCAACTTGCCTTACAAACGATACAACTGTTCGAGGTAACATCCTTACAATTGCTCGTCTCGCTTGTACTGTTGGTGCAGGTCTTGTTACTGTTGGTGTTCCGATTATTGCTGACGCGTTAACAGCTAAATTTAAGGCTGCAGATGGTACTGTTTTACCTGGCTTTGAGTTTGAAAACGCAAACACACTTAAGTGGATTTATTTTATCTGTGCGGTTGTATTTGTTATCGCAGCTGTACCGATGTTCTTCTATGGATTTAAAAACACTAAGGAACGTTTTACTGCTGAAGGTGATGCTCCGTCATTCGGACACAATTTAAAGCTTCTTTTTAAGAATAAAGAGCTTCTTCTTATTGTTCTTTCCGGTATCCTTGGCGGTGCAAGAATGGTTTACTCTTATACAGGCGGATTCTACTTCGCAAAGTATATTCTTAAGAACGAAGGCTGGTTCAGTCTTATTACGATGCTTGTAATTCCCGGTGGTCTCGTTGCATCTGTTCTCGTACCTTGGCTTACAAAGAGATTTACAAAGAAATATACATACATCATCGTTCATCTCTTTGGTGGCGTTGTAATGGCTGTTATGTATTTTGTAGGTTATGACAGACCCTGGAAGCTTATAGTTTGTGCTATCGGTCTTGTTCTTCTCGGTATCCCGCAGGGTATTAATAACATTATGACCTATGCTATGATTGGTGATACTGTTGACTACCTTGAGTGGAAGACAGGTGAAAGAGGCGAAGGTATCTGTTTTGCTATGCAGACACTTATAAATAAAATCGGTATGGCAGTTGGTGCCTTTATCGGTGTTATGGCTCTTGATATCGCTGAAATTAACACTCAGAACGGTTATGTTGGTAACGAAGATGCACTTTGGAATACTTTGATTCTCTCAGGCGTTATCAGTATGTTTGCTTGTGCAATCCCGATGTTCTTCTACACTGTTACTGAAAAGAAACAGCGTGAAATGGTAGCAGAAATTGAAGCCAGAAAAGGCAAGAAAGAATATAAATAAACGGAGTGTGTAATATGAGTAAATATCTCATTATAAATGCTGATGATTTTGGTATGTGCAGAGGCGCTAACCTCGCTGTTATGGATCTTTTTAAAGATCCGAAAAGTGCACTTACTTCTTCAACTATTATGGCTCCCTGCGCATGGGCTCCTGAAGCAGCACAGTTTGCCAAGATGAATCCTGAACTCGGAATCGGTGTTCACTGGACCTTTACCAGTGAATGGAGCAAGTATCGTTGGGCACCTGTAGGAGCATCAAATACGGATTCATTAAGAGATGAAGACGGTTTCTTCTATCATGAAAGTGATCAGGTTGAAATCAATGCTGATATAGATGAAATTGAAGCTGAATGTCGTGCTCAGATCGAGAGACTCAAAAAGCTCGGCCTTGAAAATCCGTCTCATGTTGATAATCATATGGGTTCTATTTACGGTATTGAAACAGGAAGATTTGAGCTTCTTAATGTTGCGTTTGATGTTGCTTCAGAATACGGCCTTCCTTTCCGTTTCCCGAAGATTTTACCCGATGAAGTGTTTGATAACACAATGCTTGAAATCAAAGTTGATAAAGAAATGGTAAAGGGATTACTTTCAAATATTGTATCTTATGCAGATATGAAAGGTGTAGCTATTCCTGATTATCTTATTCCTAACGAATGGGGTGGACCGCAGGATGAAAGCTATGATAACTTTAAAGAGTATATCTATGAGCTTTACAGAAACTTCCCCGATGATGCTGTAACTGAAACATATATGCATCCGTCTCTTGAAACTGATGATCTTAAAGGTACAACCGGTTCATGGCAGAGACGCGTGTGGGAATACCAGCTTCTTAAAGATCCTCAGACCAGACAGCATATTGAATCATTGGGCTTCAAGCTTATCAACTATCGTGACCTTGCAAATATGAAAAAATAAGGTGATCTGATGTTTGAATTTACACAGCATGAAATAACCTCTGAACAGCCGTTGCTTGATTCTAACGGAAATATTTCTGAACCGGGTTTTGCAAAAAAACTTTATTGGAAATATGATCGTAATGCAATTAAGGCAGGTAAGCTCAGAATCAAAGAGTGGGATTACTATTATATCGGCACTCAGGATTACGGTCTCTGTCTTACAGTTTCAGATGTCGGATATGTAAGTAGTCTTTCTGTTTCATTACTTGGATTTGGAGAGAATCCTTTCCAGATAAACGACAGTGAGCTCGGTATTCTGCCGCTTGGTAAAGTTAATATGCCTTCCACCAGCGTTGTGGGCGATGTCAGCACAAAGGCAGGCACTTTTGATGTAACATTCAACAATGACGGCGAGAAGCGTCATCTTTTCGGAAAATATGAAAATTACTTCAACAGTGGCAAAACCCTTACTTTTGATGTTGTTCTTACGGATTGTCCGGAAGAAAGTATGGTTATTGCGACACCGTTTGACAAGGATAAGCATTTCTACTACAATCAGAAAATCAATTGTATGAAGGCTGACGGTTTTGTTAAATTCGATGATATTTACTGGGTATTCAATGAAGAAAACAAAGCTCTTGCCACACTTGACTGGGGCCGTGGTGTTTGGACTTATGACAACACATGGTACTGGGGTAGTGGTCAGATGGTATTGGATGACGGTAACATCTTTGGTTTTAACATCGGATACGGTTTTGGCAATACATCTGCTGCAAGTGAAAATATGCTTTTTTATAACGGAAAGGCACATAAGCTTGATCAGATTAAATTCAATATACCTATGAAAAACGGTGATTTTGATTATATGAGTCCATGGACTTTCACGAGCAATGACGGACGCTTTGAAATGAACTTCAAACCGGTTATTGATCGTGTTGCTCCAATTGATCTTAAAGTGATGTGTATGATACCTCATCAGGTTTTTGGCCTTATGTCAGGTACCGCAACTTTAGATGATGGCACAGTGATTGAAATTAAAGATAAAATGGTTTTTGCTGAAAGAGTACATAATAAATGGTGAATAAAAAGTTGGCTCAGTTTTGAGTCAACTTTTTATTTCGTTAATATCAATGAGTTTTGTTGTAGGAATTTGTAACCATTTGTAGTTGATTAAATTGAAAAAATTGTTATAATACAATAGAGGTGATATGTAATGAAAGGTAAACTTATTGTAATTGAAGGTCTTGACGGTAGTGGTAAATCAACTCAGATAGAGCTTCTTAAATCAAAATTAGTTGGTATGCAGGTGCATCAGATTAAATTGCCTGATTATGATAACCCTTCAAGCACACTTGTAAAAATGTACCTTCACGGTGAATTCGGAAAGAATCCGGATGACGTCAATGCGTATGCTGCTTCAGCTTTTTATGCTGTTGACCGTTTTGCAAATTTTAAAACAAAATGGAAAGAATATTATGACAGGGGAGATATCATTATCTCTGACAGGTACACCACCTCCAATGCGTATCATCAGTCTACTAAAATCCCTAAAGATAAATGGTCGGCTTTTTTTGATTGGCTTGAAGACTTTGAGTATAACTTGATTGGCATTCCTAAGCCTGATGCCGTTATTTATCTTGATATGCCTATTGAAATTTCGCAAGAGATGATGAGTAAACGCTACAGTGGCGATGAAACTAAGAAGGATATACATGAAAGTAATATACAGTATCTTCTTGATTGCCGTGAAGCTGCACTTGTTGCTGCAGAAGAAATGGGTTGGCATATAATTAAGTGCAATGTCGGTGAAAATCCGAGAAGTATTGATGATATCGGTGAAGAAATCTTTGAAATTATATCCAAGGAGTTAAAAGATGTTTGATTTTCATCAACCCACAATGGATGATTTTGATTGGCTCAAGTCGATTTTAAACGAAGCTCAGCCAATGAGCTGTGAGTACGCTTTGAGTAATCTTATCGGATGGTCAACATATTACGGTGCCCAGATTGCTAATATTGAAGGTTGTCTGGTTGCAAAGATTATAAAGAATGAAGTTTTCGGTTTTCCTAAAGGTGATTGTTGGAAAAATGCTCTTTATGCTCTGAAAGAAGAATACGATTATCCGTCTTTTTATGGACTTACAATTGAAGAAAAAGACAAATTAGAGCAAACTTTTCCCGGAGAGTATGTTTTTTATCCTTCAAGAAATTCATTTGATTATATTTACAGGGTATCAGATCTTGCAGAGCTCACCGGCAAAAAGTATCATTCAAAAAGAAATCATATTTCTTTCTTCAAGAAAACATATAATTGGAATTATGAGGAAATGAACTGCTCAAATATTCACGAATGCATTGAAATGAATGATAAGTGGTTTGAATTGAATGTGGACAAGGACCCGGATGGAATTGATGCTGAACGTGAGGTTCTTAAGCTTTGCTTTGATAATTTTGGTTTATTTGGTTTTGTCGGTGGTTTACTTCGGATTGATGGTAAAGTCGTAGCATTTACTTTTGGAGAAAAGCTGAATGATAACACCTTTGTTACTCATTTTGAAAAAGCTTTTGCAGATATCAGGGGAGCTTATCCGATGATTAATAATCAGTTTGCTCTGAATGCTTTGACTGAATATGAATATGTCAATCGTGAGGATGATGTAGGTTCTGAAGGTTTGCGTAAAGCTAAACTGTCTTATTATCCTGAGATTTTACTTGAAAAGTTTACGGCGGTGAAAATTTGATTAAGATTTTTTATTCTGATAATTTGAACAGAGAAGAAGTAATTGAATTATGGACCGCTTCTTTTGGTGATTCAAAAGAATATGTTGAGTTTTTTCTTGATAATTGTCCCGGTTATGTATGCTTAGAGTATTTTGTTGATGAAAGACTTGTATCAATGCTGTTTTTGCTTGACGGTAAATTATCTGGAGCTGACTGCAAATATCTTTATGCAGCATGCACTCACAAGGATTTTCGCCGTAAAGGTATAATGGAAGAGTTGATTGGTTTTACAAAAGAATTTTGCAAAAAATTGGATTGTTCTGCAATTTTCCTTGTACCTGCCAATGAAAGTCTATATTCTTATTATGGCAAGTTTGGGTTTATTTCTTCTTTTAACAGAAAAAGTCTAATAATAAAGTCTTCCGATATTGATATAAGCAATCATAAAACAACTGATATTGATGAGATTTTTTCAGCAAAGAAAGATCTTTTGAAAAGTTTTGAACATTTTTGTTTTGATGACGATGTGTTGAGATACACAATATCTGAACACATTTATAACGGCGGAAGTGTTTTCTTGGAAAAGTATGATAATAAAACCATCCTGATTTTTTATTATTATAATGATTCTGATTTGGTAATTAAGGAATTGCTGACCGATATTTCGGATATTTCCTGCATTTTTAAAGAACATTTTGGTAATAAAAATGCTGAAAATATTTACATTTGCACTCCTTTAGTGTATAATAGTAGAGATATAATGGAAAAATATACAAAATGTGGTATGTGCTTTCCGCTTGATGAAAAAACAACTGTTTTTTTAAATGATCATACTGATTTGTATGCAGGTATGTATCTTGATTGAGAGGTAATTATGGTTTACGTTTTTTTAGCAAAAGGTTTTGAGGAAATTGAAGCATTGACCGTGGTTGATTATCTTCGTCGTGCAGAAATGGAAGTTTATACAGTGGGAATTGGTGGTAAGATAATTACCGGTTCTCACAATATTCCTGTTTTCTGCGATCTTGATGAAAAAGAGACCACATTCGATAATCTTGATGCGATCGTTTTACCCGGTGGTATGCCAGGAACACTTAATCTTGAAGCTAACGAAACTGTAAATAAATTTATAGATTATTGTGCATCAAATAATAAGTATATCTGTGCAATATGTGCTGCACCATCTATTCTCGGCCATAAAGGGCTTCTGAAGGGTCGTAAGGCTTGCTGTTTCCCGGGGTTTGAAGAAGAGCTTGATGGTGCTGAAGTTTCCAGGGACTTCGTTTGCACAGATGATAAATACATCACTGCAAAAGGAATGGGCGCTGCAATTGAATTCAGCCGAGCGATAGTAACAGAGTTGCTTGATCATAAGACTGCTGACCGTATCAAGTTATCTCTTCAGTGTCCGTTTTAAGGGAGGAGTGAAATTAAATGAGAGAAGATATTCCCAGAGGTTCTGACAGAGATCTTGAACGCATTCTTGAAGAATATTCTGCAATCAATCAGAACAGAGTGCATCGATCAAATCAGAATATAAATCAGGGTCAAAGACCTGCTCAACCAACAGGAAACGGTTTTAATCCGAGTGTAAGACGAAATAATCCACATCAGGTAAACACCCCTGGCAAATCGGTTTCATCCAATTCTGCTCCTGTTGAAAGAGCGAGTACACAGCCCAAAAAATTCGTTTTACACATCGATGAGTCAATTCTTGATTCACAGAATAATGAACCGGCCAGAAAGACTCAGAGCAACAGCAACGGTATTTACTTTTCAAATTATCAGAAAAATAAATCAACGGCTAATCGTTCTCAGGCAACGGCACGTAACAATCAGGCTCCGGTGCAGACTGAACCTGAGAAAAAGCCTGCTCAGTCAAACAACAAAGGTTCAAAAAGAAAAAAGGTCGGCATAAAAGAAGCTTTGATTTTTCTTGCTGTAATTATTATATCTACAACGCTTCTTTCTTATATCGGAATTACTTGCGTGGGAGATATGCTTGCAATTAACAGGAGTGAAGAGACTGTTGAGGTAACAATTCCCGAAGGTGCTGATTATAAGCAGGTTGTTGATATTCTTCATGAGAATGATCTGATTAAAAACAAGCTTTTCTGCACCGTTTTCACAAAATACCGTAAATTTGATGATCTTACATTTAACAGTGGAAAGTATTATCTTACACCCAGCATGGGGCTTGAAGGTATGTTGCGAGGAATGGTTGTTTCTCCGTTTTCTGCTGAAACTATCAAGCTTTCCTTCCCTGAAGGTTTTACTGTGAAAGAAATCTTTGAAAAGCTTGATAAGAACAATGTCTGTGAGGCAAGCAAGCTTTATTCAACGATCAAATCCAACTATTCCTATGACTTTTTCAAGGAAATAGAGGAGAATCCGAATCGTTATCTTAAGCTTGAAGGTTATATGTTCCCGGATACTTATGATTTCTTTGTGGGTGCAGATACAAATTATGTTATTAAAAAGTTCCTTGATAACTTCCAAAGCAAATGGACACCTGAATATCAGGCAAGAGCTGAAAAGCTTGGCTACACATGTGATGAGATTATTATAATTGCTTCTATAATTCAGAAGGAAGCTGATAATGTTGAACAGATGAAGTTGATTTCTTCGGTTCTTCATAACAGACTTAACAATCCTTCTCAATTCCCACATATTGACTGCGATTCAACAAGGTTATATGCTTCAAAATTTATGCCGGAAAATGTAGGCTTGATTTATGCTGATCATTATGACACTTATTCTAACAGAGGTCTTCCTCCCGGTCCTATCTGTAATCCGGGGATGGATGCTATCAAAGCAGCGCTTTATCCGGAAAACACTAAGTATTATTTCTTTGTTCATGATGCAACAGGAAAAATTTACCCTGCTGAAACTATGCGTGAGCATGAACTTAATGAAGTAGTAAAAGAAAAAGTTAACGAGGAAATTAAGAACAAACAGAACAACTAACGGAGTGTTTATGAATAAAAAAATCAATTTTGTTCCTGAGTTATTGTCTCCGGCAGGAGATATGGAACGTTTTGAACGCGCATTGTATTTCGGAGCAGATGCAATATATCTTGGCGGTTCTGCTTTTTCAATGCGCGCCGCACCTTCAAATTTTACAGCAGATGAGCTTCGTAAAGCATGTAAAATGGCTCATGATAAAAACGTGAAGGTTTATCTTACTTGTAATACTGTGCCGAGAAATAATGAGATTGATGAGCTGCCACAGTTTCTGATGGATTATGCTGATGCGGGAGTTGATGCGTTTATTATTTCTGATATGGGTGTTATGTCTCTTGCAAAGAAGTATACCCCACAGATCGATATTCACATTTCAACTCAGGCAGGTATAACGAATTACGCATCTGCAAATGAGTGGTATAATCTCGGCGCTAAGCGCATCGTTACCGCTCGTGAGCTTTCGATGGAGGATATTGCAACTCTTCGTGCAAAAACTCCGTCTGACCTTGAGATAGAATGTTTTGTGCACGGAGCAATGTGTGTATCCTTTTCAGGCAGATGTCTTCTTTCAAACTATCTTGTAGGAAGGGATTCTAACAGAGGGGATTGCGCTCAGCCTTGTCGCTGGCAGTATGCTCTTATGGAGAAAACACGGCCCGGTGAGTATCTTCCTATCGATGAGGATGAAAGCGGAACATACATTATGAACTCAAAAGACATGTGTATGATCGAACATATTCCTGAAATGATCAAAGCCGGAATCTCAAGCTTTAAAATTGAAGGCAGAGCAAAATCAGCTTATTATACTTCGGTTGTAACTAATGCTTATCGACAGGCGATTGACGGATATCTTAAGAATCCTGTTGATTCATATAAGCCTGAACAGTGGGTTATTGATGAAATGTATAAGATGAGCAGCAGAGAATATTGTACCGGTTTTTATTTCGGCCATCCTACCGAAAACGCACAGATTTACTATGACGGTGGATATAAGCGTGATTGGAGTGTAATGGCGGAAGTAATTGGCTACAAAGACGGTCGTGTCTATGCAAGGCAGAGAAACAGAATTTTTGACGGTGATTGCCTTGAAGTTTTACAAAGAGGAACAAAGCCTTATAACGTTATTATAAGGGATTTAAGAAATGAAAATGGAGAACCAATCGAGAAAGCACCGCATCCGATGATGGTTTTCAGTTTTGAAAGTGAAACAGAAGTGCCTGAGGATGCGCTTCTACGTAAGGCACTATGATTTAACGGAGGCATATATGCTTTTAAGTGAAATTCTTGCAGACATCGAGTTTGCAGTCAATTCTGATATAAATCTGAATATCAACGATATTGTTTACGATTCCAGAAAAGCTGCCGAAGGCACATTGTTTGTTTGTCTTTGTGGTGCACGCTTTGACGGTCATGAGTATGCTAAAAGTGCTTATGATAATGGTTGCAGGTGTTTTTTAGTTGAACGTTTACTGGATTTGCCGGAAGATTCTGTTCAGATTCAGGTAGCAGATACCAGGGCTTCTCTTGCTGTTGCTTCAGCAAATTTCTTTGGCCATCCTACAAAACAACTCGATGTTATCGGAATTACCGGCACTAAGGGTAAAACTTCTACGGCTCATCTTGTTAAAGCTTTACTCGAAGCTTCAGGAGTAAAATGTGGCATCATCGGAACTGTTGGTGCTTACTATGATGACGTTGAAATACCGACTGTTAACACAACTCCTGAAAGCTATGAGCTTCAGAAGATCTTCAAAACAATGCTTGATAACGGATGTAAAGCTTGTGTGATTGAAGTGTCCTCTATAGGACTTATGGCTCATCGTGTTGACTGTGTTGATTTTAAAGTCGGAGTGTTCACTAATCTTTCGCCTGATCATATCGGACCAAATGAACATCCTGATTTTGAAGATTATATGAATTGGAAATCAGTTCTTTTTGAAATTGCAGAAAAGGCTGTTGTTAATGTTGATGATCCTGCATATGTCAATATGCTTCAGAATTGTAAATCACCGGTTACAACATACGGCCTTAAACAAGCAGATATCGTTGCAGATAATGTTAAGTTATTAAAAAACAATAAATTTATCGGTATTTCATTTGATTGTAATACTCAGGATAATTGTTTCTATACTGAAGTAGCGTTACCCGGTTTATTTAATGTTTACAATGCTCTTGCTGCAATCGGTGTTTTAGTGTCTCTGGGCATAAATGCAGAAAAATATATTGATGCTCTCAAAGAAGTTCGCGTTCGCGGCAGAGCCGAATGTGTTTATGTGTGTGATGATTATGACGTTATTATCGACTATGCTCATAACGGCCTGAGCATGAAAAGTATGCTCGATACCCTTAAAAGTTATCCTCATAATCATATTTACGCTTTATATGGAGCTGTCGGTGGACGCACTCAGTTAAGGCGTAAAGAATTGGGTCTCATAACCGGAAAAGAATGTGATCTGTCAATTCTTACATCGGATGATCCTGATTTCGAAGATCCCATGAACATTATCAATGAGATAGGTAAATATGTAACTGAAGCTGGTGGCAGATTTGTTGGCATACCTGACCGTGGTGAAGCGGTTGAATATGCCCTTGATTTGCTTGAAAAAGGAGATATTCTTCTTCTTGCCGGCAAAGGTCATGAGCAGTATATGAAAATTAACGGTGAATATGTTCCTTTTTCAGAGAAAGAACATATTGAGATATTCAAGAAAAGGAGAGCGCTTGATTGATGTATAAGTTTGTATCTGAAAAAGATTTTAAAGCTTTTGACGATTTTGTAATTAATAATGGCGGTACTTATATGCAATGCTCTCTCTGGCCTGACGCAAAACCGGCATGGAGTTCGCATTTTTATGTTGGCTATAAGGATGATAAAAGAGTATTTCAATGCCTGATTCTGGGCAGAAATCTGCCGTTAGCAGGTCTTATCTGGTATATTCCTGACGGATTTATCTGTGATTACACTGATTTAACTCTTATTGAGGAATTTACCGCTTTCATTAAAACAGAAATGAAGAAATTTAATGTAACCGCACTTCTGACTGATCCACATATTCCACTGAGAATAAACGGAGCTGATCAGAAAGAAGGTCTTGACGCTCATAATATGTTGATATCAAGCGGTTATGTTCTTAATCATAATATCGAGAATTATATTTATAAAGCGCCTGTACAGTATTACATTCCTCTTAAAGATGCTGAAACAGGTGAGAGTCTTACTGCTGACGATATTATAAAAAAATGCGAAAAAGGCGTAAGATACAGTGTCAGGATCGGTGATCAGCGTGGTCTTGTCTCGAAAATCTGTTCATACGATGATGTAAAAAATGATCCGTCATTAATGGATGATTTTATGCAGGTTATGGGTGA
>JAZORX010000192.1:0-11781 GCA_045656845.1 Acutalibacteraceae bacterium
TAGCAGAGAAAATCCATTTACCGTTTGAAAGATTAAGTGTAGTTATCTTTCCGCTGTCCTTTGAATATCCGTATTCAGGGAAGTAGGCATAACCATACTGAGGAAGAGTATATGAACCTGAAGGAGCAGACGGATAACTACCGTTTGTTATCTTAACTCCGTTAGTAAGCGACATTGTAATGCCATAACCTGAATTCATATACCAATAGCTGCCGTTCTTTGTAGCCGTCTGTGTATTCTTAGGTTCAATTTTAATTGAGCCACTTGCAAGACCTGTATAATACTGTGTCTTCACAAACTCACCGTTCACATAGGTGTATTCCCACCATTCGCAAGCTGTACCTCTTGTAGAAGTATCTGAGGGAATTTCAAAGCCTGACGGAGATTTCTTCTCGAACTGTGTATCAGGGGTCTGAACAATCTTATACGGAATAGTTGAATAACTCTTTTCCACCTTGTTATATGATGCACCATCATCAACGATTTCTGCTGTTATCTTGACATCAGCATTATTAAACCCAATCGGCACTTTCCACTTGAAATAAATCAAGTTGTTTTGACCTCCGGGAACAACTGCTTTTGTCTTTGCATAACTGTATATAAGGTTTGAACCCTTATATACACAGAATTTAATTGATACATCTTCTGCAGGGGTATAATCATCTGAATATGAGTTTTTAAGCCAATAGCTTGTAATAACCTCTGTATTTTCTCTGTAATCAGCATTAGGAGTTATAGGCTGGAGTGTCAACGGATGTTTAACCTTACAGCTTAATGTCAAGGCATTGTTACTGCCGTTTGATTCATAATCTGTGTTATAAATGCCCATACCTTCAAGATAAACACCGCCCCAAATGCTGATATTTCTCTTATTAGGAACGATAAATCTGTAACCGTCAACATTAATTGACGATTTTGCAGGGATAGCATATACACCGCTTATCTGTGATTTATCATTTTTAAAGCATTCAACATAAATCTTTGTGTCAGTATTGTTCTTATAAGTGTATCTTACAAGAACACTCTGTCCTGCTTTAAGAGTGTTCGGGTCAAGAGTTGCATTAGTTGATGAATCTATCAATGTTATTTTTGATAAAGCTACGTCAGCTTTTACAACGGGAATATCATACCAAGTTTCTTCAATAGTATTTGTTTTATCGCTGAACCACCAAGTATCAAGCTTAAATCTCAACTTATTCTGCGTTGTTACGGGAACTGTATAAGTTCCTATTGAACTGTTGAGTGTTATAGGTGAAGCCTTTGAAATACCTGCTTTATTCTTTGCAGCATCAAAACCGTCATTAGAAGTGTAAACAGTTGCCCATTTAGAGCCGTTATAATGATACATTGAACCTCTTAAATACTCGATTGCAGACCATGTGTTATCAGCCGTATATTTATATGCAATCTTAATATGCTGACCGGAATAGAGTTTACCGCTTGAACCTGCAGAGCCATTGTATGCCACAACAGAGCCTTCATATCCTGTTGCCTGAACCTGAGTTCTGTGAACTACGGGTTTAATAGGAATATAAAAAGTCTTAACAGCACCGCTTTTCTTGACATTACCTGATGAATCAATCCAATCAGTTTTAGCTTCAATTTCAAAATACTGCTGACCTGCAGTAATTTTCTTATAGTTACCTGTAAACTGAATCGGGAAATACTGTGATGATGTGTTTGAGCTACTGAGTGTAACATCTCTTGTGGTCCAAGAGCCACCCTTGTATCTTACATACTGTCTTGCAGTAAAGTTTTCAGCTTCTGCCGGGAAATGAATGTTATACCATACTGTGTCACCGATTGTCGGATAGTCTGTCTTATAAACATAATCGTCAAAGACATTACCTTTTGTATAACCGAAGAGTGTTGTTTTATCACTCTTTGTACCTTCATAAACACTACACTGTTCTACAACGAGTACCGGGTCATATTCCCACTTTGCATAAAGTGTAATAGTTGCACCATTTGTTGTAGTAAGATTCTTAACACTCTGCTTATCGTTGTAACTTGTACCGCTACCGTCAGCCTTCGTATTCCATCCCTTGAAGTTGTATGATGTTCTCTTAAAGCCGTTTGCAGTAAGGTTCTTTGCGACATCATAAGTCATACTCATAGATGCAGTTGAACCGCTTGTAGCTCCGTTGCCATCAAACTTAATAGTATATGAAATAGGTTTCCACTGTGCATAAAGGTTGATTGTAGCACCGTTTGTTGCAGTTAAGTTCTTAACGCTCTGTTTATCGGTATAGGTTGTTCCTGTTCCGTCTGCACTTGTATTCCAACCATTAAACACATAACCTGTTTTAGTGAAGCCGTTAGCAGTAAGATTCTTCGCAACATCATAAGTCATCGACATTGATGCAGTTGAACCACCTGTATGAGTATTTCCGAAGAACTTAATTGTATAGGTGTTCGGTTTCCACTGTGCATAAAGCTTCAATGTTACATTCCCGTTCTTAATACCTGAATTAAGAGTTGAAGGTTTTAATGTTGTATCGTCTTGGTCGTAAAGTGTACCGCCCGAAGAGGAAGTTCCCCACTTTGTAAAAGTATAACCCGTCTTATAAATATCAAAGGTACTTGCATTTATAAGACCGCTTGAAATTGCAGTATCATAAGTCCAACGCTGATAATATTTAGAACTGCTTGACTTAACATAAATGTCATTAGAACTTAAATAATAAGTGTCAGAATTTATCGAACCGCTATTTGCATTGTAATAAACATCCAAATGATAAGGAACCCACTGTGCATAAAGAGTAACAGAACCACCATTAGTTGCAGTAAGATTTTTTACTGACTGCTGATTCTTGTATGATGTGCCTGAACCGTCAGCCTTTGTATTCCATCCGTTAAAGTAATGACCTGTTCTTACAAAGCCATTTGCCGTAAGGTTCTTCGCAACACCATAAGTCATTGACATTGAAGCTGTTGAGCCGCTTGTCGCACCATTGCCGTTAAAATTGATTGTATAGGTGTTCGGACTCCACTGTGCATACAGATAGAATGTTGCACCATTTGTAGAGGTAAGGTTTTTAACACTCTGCTGATTAGAATAATTTGTGCCCGAACCATCAGCCTTAGTGTTCCACTTAACGAAATGATGTCCTGTTTTTGTATAGCCATTTGCCGTAAGGTTCTTTGTTTGGTCGAACTTCATTGTCATACTTGAAGTTGTACCACCTGTGTTGCCGTTACCATCAAATGCAATAGTGTAAGAGTTAGTTGACCACTGAGCATAAAGGGTAATTGTTGCTCCGTTTGTAGTTGTAAGATTCTTAACATTCTGCTGATTATAATAGCTTGTACCGCTACCGTCAGCCTTTGTATTCCAACCGGAGAAATAATAACCTGTCTTTGTAAAGCCATTCGCTGTTAGCTTCTTTGCGACATCGTAGGTCATTGTCATCTGTGCAGTAGAACCTCCTGTACTACCGTTACCGTTAAACTTAATAGTGTAAGTTATAGGTTTCCACCTTGCATAAAGAGTTACTGTTGCACCATTTGTAGAGGTAAGGTTTTTAACGCTCTGTTTGTTGGTATAGTCTGTACCTGAGCCATCAGCCTTTGTATCCCAACCGTCAAAGATATAACCCGTCTTAGTAAAGCCGTTGGCTGTAAGATTCTTTGCAACATCATAAGTCATTGACATTGATGCAGTTGAACCGCCTGTATTACCATTACCATTGAAATTGATAGTATAGGTTATAGGCTTCCACTTTGCATAGAGGTTTATTGTTGCTCCGTTAGTTGTTGTAAGGTTCTTAACACTCTGCTGATTTGTATAGTCTGTACCTGAACCATCAGCCTTTGTATCCCAACCATCGAATACATAACCGGTCTTTGTAAATCCGTTTGCAGTAAGGGACTTTGCCACATCATATGTCATTGACATATTGGCTGTTGAACCACCGGTATTTCCATTTCCGTTGAATTTAATTGTGTACGTGTTGGGTATCCATTTTGCATACAACGTTATGCTTCTATCGCCAGTTGTTATATTAGATGCAAAATCAGATGTCTTTTTTGTAGAATCATAAGTTACTTCTGTTCCACCATCTGCTTTTGTTGTCCAAGAAGAAGTGGTATAACCAGTTTTATATAAATCGTAGTTTGATGCCTTGAAAATTCCGACAGTATTATTATATTCTACTGTCTGAGACACTTTCATATCTAACGATTTCCAATAAACATAACCATCAACCAACTTAAACATTGTAGATGTTGTGTTTCCGCCATTTGCATGATAATTAACAGTTAGGATATATGGCTCCCACTGTGCATACAGATTTACTGTTCCGCCCTGAGTTGACGTAAGATTTTTAACGCTCTGCTTATTTGTGTAACTTGTGCCTGAACCATCAGCTTTTGTATTCCACTTAACAAAAGCATTACCTGTTTTACTGAAAGCGTTAGCAGTAAGATTCTTTGCAACACCATAGGTCATTGAAAGGTTCGACATTGAACCACTTGTGCTGCCATTGCCGTTAAACTTAATAGTGTAAGTCTTGTTTGTGGTTTCATTGTAGGCAATACCGGCACCGTAACCTTTTGAAATGATATTATCAAAGGTTTCTTTTGATGAACTGCCGATTGCACTTGCAGCTGTCCATAATCCCTGACCATCAGGAGTATATAGTTTATTGGGCCATATACGGTTGGTATAGTTAGCGATAAATCCCCAAGTTTTTGAGGTTCCGTCACTTGAACCGCCCTTACTTGAACCGCCCAATACACTTCGTCCGCAATAAGCCATTTCTGAAACTGTCAATGCCTGATATTCACCTGCAAGACAAACATCAAACAGAGGTTCAATAACAACCTTATCGCCATAGACCATGTTGGAAACACTACCGACACCGAGTTTTGAAAGCACCTTATTAATATTGGCTTCATAGCTCTGCCAAGTTTCTACACCACTTGGATTAGGAAGTGTAGTAGTAAATCCCATATCTTTTTCCTTATAACAGTTTGTCTGATTATAAGTTGTAGTTAATTTTGCATTTTTATTTGTAATTATCTGTTTCTTGTTGTACTTTGTTGAAAACTTTGCGGAAGTCGAATAGGCATTGTCACCGTTTGATGTGTTTCTGTAAACATCAATAACTTTCGTTACTTTCATCCCACCCGATGAATTAACCGCCGAGAAACGATAACCGACAACACAAGCTGAGTCACTTGTTGAACGGATAACATAACCCGTTGAACTACCATTAACCGCATTGGTACTTCCACCTGCGGAACTACCATCCCATGAAAGGGCAAATGCGGAATACGGTATTGCCGACAGTAAAGTACAAAGAACAAGAAGAATTGAAATTATCTTTTTAATAATAATCATCTTCCTTTCATAAAAAAATAAAAGCTCGACTTTTACGCCGAGCCTTTGGTAGATTATTCATTAATGTGAATGACAAGTTTTTCCTTTTACTGACTTACCACATTCAGGACACTTGGTATCTACTGTAAATCTTACACAAGTGCTACCTGAACCTGTACCTACCTTTTTGCCACACTCCTGACAGTATTCGCAAGGGTCACTCTTTGCATTATAGCTTTCACATTTAGTGGGGTCATAACAAGCATTTCCCCATTCATCATAAGTGTAGAAGCTCTTACAAGAGTGTGAACCGCAGTGTGGACAACCTTTGCTTTCAAGACTCACAATGAAATCGTGTGTTTCCTTACTGTCACAATGATGTCCTTTCTTACCACAACTGTATTCTTTTACACTATCACTACCGCTATCAATAATTTCGTGATTGTTACCCTGTGATACGCCTGCAGGATTGCCCTGTGTTACGGGTTCAGCAGGTTTTACCGTTGTCTGCTGTGTAGGCTTCTGTGTAGTAGGTTTTGTTGTTTCAGGCTCTTCAAGTTTGATAATCTCAACACCTTTTTCGGTTGTGGTTTCCGAAGTATCGGTGTTTTCTGTGATGTCATCATCAATGACAACATCACCGATTGTTTCCTCAATTTCCGTTGTCGGAACTGTTGTCGTTTCCTCTGTGTCATTCTTTACAAAGTTACCGATAATCACAGCAATAAGGATTGATACTGCGATTATGCCGACAATGAGAGCCGCAATAATTTTGTTGTTTTTGTTTCCCTTTTTGTTAGGGTTACTTGTTAAAATCATCATTTTTGTTTCCTCCTATGATTTAGAATTTCTCGGTTAATATAGATGTTACCTCTATTGGGATGCTCACAGCCGGGAACTCATTTCCTGCAAACCACATCGGTACTGTAATGGTGTAATTTACAACAAGTTCAAGTTCATTTGCTTCACGAAAACCGAGTGTCGGTTCTGATATATGAAACAACTCTTGTCCGTCTGCATCTATACTATATAGCATTCCGTTATCTATTTCCAATGTGCAAAATGAGATTAACGATGTGCGAAATTCCTCTGCATCAATTACTTCGGTGTAGTCGTTACCTTGCTTGATACTGTTATATATTTCAGTTGAATTTTGAGTTACAAAACTGTCAAGCACAACCTTTGTGTTTTCTCTCATAAGTTTCACTTTGGAAACAGAAGCAGAGTAAGTGAAGATTATAGAAAAGATTGCTACAAATACGATAATAAGGACACACGGAGTGATGTATCCTTCTGCTTTCTTTGATTTCAATAATTTCATTTACTTACACCTACTTCCAATACTTTTCCGAAATACCTGACCTGTGACTTGTAACGGTTACAGGGATCCTGAACATAC
Source organism: Acutalibacteraceae bacterium (assembly GCA_045656845.1). Lineage (GTDB taxonomy): Bacteria > Bacillota > Clostridia > Oscillospirales > Acutalibacteraceae > CAG-488. The sequence goes on from JAZORX010000192.1 coordinate 6,723, forward strand.
CGAGTCCCTGAACATAAGTCTGAACAGACACATAAACATCCATTTGGTCTCCGAGCTGAACTCTCTCATAGGTAGCATTAAAGTAGCTCTCTGCATCAGTATTAACATTAAAATCAAAGAATTGATTTTTCAAACTTTCGACTCTTTCGTCAAACTCACTGTCGAAGCATCCGTTAAAGGTTGCAGTTTCAATGAGCTGACCTGATATTTCATCAAGGTCTTGTTTAAGAGTCATAAACTGAAAGATATTGAGAACTACAACAACTACCATCATCATAGCAAAAATGCCGATTACAACATCTATATAACCTTCTGCTTTTTTTGAAGTAATTATCTTTTTCATCTTTCCACCTCCGTTAGCCAAAAAGAACGCCGACAGAAGAAACAATCTGAGCGAGAATAACTACGATATAGATGAGCATAAAACAGAAAAGAAGACACATGGAAAGTTTCTTGACTTTCTTCGGAATCTTCTCAGCTTCAAGTCTTAACTGCTGTCTTTGAATATCCGCAAATTTCATTGAAAGAGAATTCCAATAAACCGTGTTGACATCACCTCGGTCAACAGATATAAGACCTCGGCAAACGTCACTCATAAGAGGTGAACCTACTCGTGCTTCAAGTCTTGTGATAGCAACTTCCGTATTACCGGAATGAATATCTGCAGCAGTAATGTCAAGTTCGTGCTTAAGTTCAGGTCCCGCATTACGGGCAAAAGACTCAATCATTTCAAGAACATCCTTACTGTGCATAAGAGATTTTTCAATCTTAAACACAAATCTCGGAAGTTCATATTCAATCTTTGCTCTCTTTTTCTTTATTCGGTTGGAAATACCTTTCATATTCATTCGGTACAGAATGAACGCAAGGAAAAGAATAATTGGTGAGAGTATCGGGAATATGAATAAAACAGGGATTGCAAACACACCTATAATGAGAGATTTTACAATAGCGTTTGCCATAAACATTTCAGGTGTAATATCCATCTGTGCAGTTCTCAAATCAGATTCTAACTGACCTCTTTTAAATTCATTGAGTTTCAGTTTATTTGCAATAAATGAAGCAAAGGAAGAAAGCCAAACATCAAGACTGCTTGTATTCTCTTTCTGCTGTTTTGCAAGGTTATTAACCGCCTTTGATGTTCTCATATATGGAATACGGAAGTGGTCTGCAAGTATCATAAATAAGCCGATTCCGCAAAGAACACCGATACATATTTTCATTATCATCAGACCGCCTCCTTATCTTTTGTATTCTACGGGTTTTGTGAACTTTAACATAAAGAAGTATGTTACCACTATCACAATACCGCATACACCGAGTACGATTTTACCGGGTGTTTCAAATATGAGTGTATGAAACCAATCCTTGTTAAGAACATACAAGAGAGGAATATTGCCGACTACAAGACCTACCATAGTGTAGTATTCAGTTCTTACTGCTGACATCATTGTATTGAGTTCATTATTTACAATACGAACATCGGTAAGCTTTGAAACAATAGGCTGCAAGGTATCTTTCATTTCTTGGTTATCCTGGCACTGTATCAGGGTATCAACCCATTCACGGAAGATTTCATCATCTACCTTACCTTTAAGGTTATATAGTGCCTGTTTAACACTTGAAGATACCGCCATAGCATCACCTACAAAAGCCGTAAAACTTTCTTTAAGTGGTGGCTTGATATACGGTAGATTTTCCTGAACTGCGGAAATGATGTTGCCATCTCTCGTATAAGATGTGGTTATGATTGAAAGTGTTGTTTCAAGCTCTTCCTTTGTCTGTTTTTCGTAAATTGAGATAATATTACGAACATAGATGAACGGTATCATTGCAAATGCTACCGAAAGAGCAGGTATAAGGAATACGTTATCAATCAGGACAGCAACAACGGCACCTATTGCAAATAGGACTAATGCAGAAGAACATACTAATGCAAATTTTCCCTCTTTACCGCAAGATGCCAAAGCTGATTGCAGATATTCAAGTTTTGCACCCAAACCTTTTTTGTTTTTTCCGGCTCTGAGTGCTCTTGCTCTGTCACGAAGATTAGGTTTCTTTGAAATAACAGAATTGATGTCCTGAGAAATCTGCTGTGGTGTCAGATTAAGAAAACAAACGATTGCTATAATAAGAAATATAGACGCAATCATTGGGAGTATCATTCATAATCAGCTCCCTTCTTTAAGAATTTGTTGAGTTCCTCCTGTGGTACACCAAACTGCAGGAGTTTTCTTTTGAGATTGTCCGACATTATTTCAGGCTGTTCAAAATAGCCTTCAGTAACATATTTGCCGTTTACAATTTCGTTTTTGGTGATATTAAATCTGAATAGTGTGTGATAAACTCTATCACCATTGGGAAGTATCTCACACTCGGAAATATCCATAATCTTTCTTTCGTTGTTCTCTAACTTATGAGAGTACACAACAATAGGGAAAGCCTGACCTGCCTGCATAAGAGATGTTTTGAAATCGATGGGGAAACGCTTCTGACAAAGAAGTGCGATTCGCATATGTGCTGAATCAGCAGCAAATGCGTGAACTGTCGATACAACCGTATGACCTGTAAGACTTGCTTCAACTGCTGAATAACACTCAACATCTCGCATCTCACCGACACAAACAATATCGGGATTAAAACGGAGTGAAGCTACAACAAGGTCTTCCTGAGTTATATCAAATGCAGGGTTATCGGAAGGACGGGAAAGAGTATGGACAACATTGTTTACTACCTTGCCTTTCTTTTTTCGGACAAGGGAAAGTTCTCTCGAACCTGTTTCAATAGTGAATACTCGTTTACCATCGGGAATTGTTGTGAGTAGTGCATTAAGGAGAGTGGTTTTACCGGATGATGTAGCACCTGCTACAACCATTGAAACACCGTAACGCATACACATACAAAGGAAATCAATCATCTTTTCAGTTGCATTACCGGAAGAAATAATCTGTTTTCTGTTAATTCTTGACGGATGCAAAAGACGGATAGAAACACTTACACCCACTTCATCGTCAACAAGAGGTTCCTTAAGTGCCGTAATACGGGTATTATTAGGCAAGTGACCTTGTGACATGGGAGTGGAGTTATCGATTATCATACCTGAATGATGAAGCAAACGCTTTACAATATCAACAGCGTGTGAAGGAGAATAGAAATGCTCCTTTGCTTTTATAGTTCTGCCTGATGTGTAAGTTATTGCAATATCATTCCAAGCATTGATGTTGATTTCTTCAATATTATCTCTGCCGAGATACTTGGTAAGAATGGAGTATTCAGCCATTTCAGAATAAAGCTTGTTGACGAGCTCTGTCTGTGTCAAGCCATCAACAACATAACCACTGTCACGCAGATATTTTTCAATATATGCTCGGAGCTGTGGCAATTTACTTGAATCAGAAAGTGCCGCCGCATAACGAGAGGAGATATGCTCCTGAATCATCGATAACAGCGGCACAAAATCAATGATTTTCTGCATTACTTAATCTCCGTTCACTTTGATTTTTTGTTCTTTTTACCCCTTACAACACAATAAGCAAGAGCGATTCCGGAAACAATGAAAGTAGCAATAGCAGGGAAAAACTTTCTTTTATCACCTGTCTGCGGAATTTCGGGAACCTCTTCGTTCACCGTTTCACTATCATCTTCCACGGTTTCGCTGTCCTCAAGAACTTCAACAGTAGCACTTTCAACTTCCTCTGTGATTTCGCTATCTGTATTGTCTGTACTTTCAGCTCCTTCGGAAGATTCAGGCATTGTTGTTTCGTCTGCATCGGCAGATGTTTCCACATCAGTTGTTGCAGTTTCGGCATTATCAATCACTTCCTCAGCTGTTGTTACTTCAGGGGATGTTTTCTCTTTTTCGGTTGTTCCTGTATCAGGAATTACGGGTTCTGTTTCAGATGTGGCACAAGCTACTACTGAACCTGCAGTTGCAATAACAGCTATTGCAGCAAGAATGCTAAAAATCTTTTTCATATTTTAATTCCTTTCTCTTACATAATTCGGTTTATAATCTTTGAAATCTCTGTACGATACTTCTTATCTTTTGCTCTTTCATAAAGCAGACCGTCAAGATGCTGACCTCTTATCTGCTTACTGTAAGGCAAGATAAAAGAGATGTTTTTGACATTGGTTCTCACATCGTCAATGGGAGAATACAATTCGTGTTCATTGATATTAAGAACCTTTATAACTCTGTCTGTGTGATTGTTTTCATTTGATGAAACATACACCATACTTTTAAGGTCAGGTGAAATAACCATAATCACTTCATCAGCCATACCCAAGGCATACTGTGAAATGAGGTCGTTTTCTTCATCTGTACAATCGACAAACACATAACCTGCCATAGTATGAAGCACATCAAAGAGTGCTTTTACCTTATCATCCGTAAGGTCAGGATATGAGTATCTGTTTTCTCCCGCCTTGTAACCAAGACAACCGAAGTTTTTCATAGCCTTAACCGTTACAAGGTGGTTAAGAACATCCTCTTCATAAATATCTGTCTTATCGAGCATCTTACCGAGGGAAAATATACTGTCAGGCGTATAATTCGGGAATAAAACACCCAAAGCAGGGATTTTCAGAGATGGTGAAAGATAGATTACTGCTCCGCTTGTAGTGGCGCAGTAGAGCTCCTGAGCGATTTTAAGGGTAACGGTTGTTTTACCGCTACCGGGTGAACCGATTACAGCAATGATTTTAGCCATTCTTATCAGCCTCACTTACACTCTTTTTTGCGAAATAATCATCCTGTGCTTTAAGGAACTTATTTGCCGAAGCATCGTCACCTCTGTAAACGAGAGCAACGTGCATTACTGCACTTTCCTCGTAGTTTGCAAGGATTTTTGCCTGTTCAACAGACACAAGAACCGTAATTGTTGTAGGAAGTTCAAAGCTGCCGTCCTCATTTTCAATTACATCGTTCTCATCAATACCGCCTGATGTGGTTGTTGTTATTACTTTCACATATTTAAGACCTGCAGGAATTTCTGTATGGTCATCCTTATCGGTTACACAAATACTTACAATGTCACCGTTTTCAAGCTTACCGGATAAA
>JAZORX010000193.1:0-15200 GCA_045656845.1 Acutalibacteraceae bacterium
TCTCATTGAGAAGCTCTGTGCCAAACGAACCATCGCATCGTAAACGGAAGCGTCACCATGAGGATGATATCTACCGAGAACGGAACCGACTGTATCGGCACACTTACGGTAAGCTTTGTCAGGAGTAAGATTGTTCTCATACATAGTGTAGAGAATACGGCGATGAACGGGTTTAAGACCGTCACGTACATCGGGAAGAGCACGGGAAACGATAACTGACATTGAATAGTCAAGGAAAGCCTTACGGACTTCTTTACTGATGTCTACATTATATATCTTCGTGTTTTCCAGATTGGCCTTAAATTCTTCGCTCTCGTGTGGGATTTCTTTAGCCATTTTGCAATCTTCCTCCTTTCTTAAATATCAAGATTCTGAACGTACTTAGCGTTCTTTTCAATAAATTCGCGACGAGGCTCAACCTTGTCACCCATAAGAATGGAGAAGGTTTCATCTGCCTCCATAGCGTCTTCAAGAGTTACGCGGAGCATAATTCTTGTTTTCGGGTCCATAGTTGTCTCCCAGAGCTGCTCGGGATCCATTTCACCAAGACCTTTGTATCGCTGGATATCGCAGCTTCCGCCGAATTCTTCAATTCTTTCGTCTCTTTCCTCATCAGAGAAAGCATAGGCAAATTTCTTGCCCTTGCTGATTTTGAAAAGAGGAGGCTGAGCAAGATATACATGACCCGTATCAATAAGCGGACGCATATATCTGAAGAAGAATGTCAGAAGAAGCGTTCTGATATGAGCACCGTCGACGTCGGCATCGGCCATGATAACAACTTTGTCATATCTTAATTTTTCAATATCAAACTCGTCACCGATACCGGTACCGAGTGCAGTAACAACGGGAATGAGCTTTTCGTTGGAAATAACCTTATCAAGGCGTGATTTCTCAACGTTAAGCATTTTACCCCAAAGAGGAAGGATCGCCTGGAACTGACGGTCTCTGCCTTCCTTTGCCGAACCACCCGCAGAGTCACCGTCTACGATGTAGATTTCAGTAAATTCTGAGCTTTTTTCTGTACAGTCGGCAAGCTTGCCCGGAAGGGAGTTGCTTTCAAGAACGCCCTTTCTTCTTGCGAGGTCACGCGCTTTTCTTGCTGCTTCTCTTGCTCTTGAAGCATCGAGAGCCTTTGTGAAAATAGCCTTTGCAACTGAGGGATTCTCCTCAAAATATGTCATAAGCTTTTCGTAAACCATTGCGGATACGATGCTTGTGATTTCAGTATTACCAAGCTTACCCTTAGTCTGTCCTTCAAACTGAGCCTCGGTAAGCTTTACGCTGATAACGGTAGTAAGACCTTCTCTTACATCCTCACCTGAAAGCTTTTTATCGCCATCCTTGAGGATACCATACTTTTTACCGTAATCGTTAAAAACTCTTGTCAGAGCTGTTTTAAAGCCTGTTTCGTGCGTACCACCGTCGATGGTGTTAACATTGTTTGCAAACGAGAGGATAACCTCGTTGTAGCTGTCGTTATACATCATCGCAACTTCAGCGTACTTATCGTCCTTTGAAGCTGAGAAATGAATCGGCGGAGTGTGAAGAGGAGTCAATGCACGGCTTGTGTTGATATACTCAACAAAGCTTGAAAGACCACCTTCGTAGCAATAAACCTTCTCGATGATATTTTCAGGATCGCGTGAGTCCGTCAGAGTGATTGAAAGACCTGCATTAAGGAATGCTGACTCACGGAGTCTTCTTTCAAGAACATCGAATTCATATTCAACAGTTTCCGTGAATATTTCGGGGTCTGCCTTGAAACGGATAAGAGTTCCCGTTGCGTCTGTATCACCGATAACCTTCATATCGCAGACCGGATTACCGCGCGAGAACTTCTGGTAAAGAACATGACCGTCACGGGAAACTTCAGCTTCCATCCACTCTGAAAGAGCATTAACAACGGAAGAACCAACACCGTGAAGACCGCCTGAAACCTTATATCCACTGCCGCCGAACTTACCGCCTGCGTGAAGCACCGTAAGAACGACCGTAAGAGTCGGAATACCCATTTTATCGTGAATTGCAACGGGAATACCACGGCCATTATCACGAACCGTGATGATATTATCGGGAAGGATCTCAACCTCGATATGCGTACAGAAGCCTGCAAGTGCTTCGTCGATTGAGTTATCCACTATTTCATAAACAAGGTGATGAAGACCTCGGGGGCCGGTTGAACCGATATACATACCCGGTCTTTTACGGACAGCTTCAAGACCTTCAAGAACCTGGATCTGATCAGCACCGTATTCTTCGGTAACTGCCGTATTCATTGCTTCTTCAAGCATTGATTCGTCTGTAACATCTGCCGCTACCGGCTGGATTTCAACTTTTTCTTCATTCGCCACGGTTAATTACCTCCGTTCAGCTGATTCATCGCCATAAATCTGCTTGTCTTCTTTCTCTTGGGCTTGTAGAGCGGCGGACGCTCCATCTTTGCTCTGATTGACGATGATCTTTTGAGAATCTTGTTTGTCTCGATAACGAAAAGCATCATCTCATCCATATAATCTACACAGTTTGCAAGGAGAGCCTCGTCGTCATAAAGTGAGCCGAGAATCGTAACGACAATGACGCTCTGCACCTGGTTTGTTCCGTCATTGTAAACCTCGTTGAACATATTGAAAAGCTTTTTCATCTGCTGAGGATCGTTCTGCTTTACGGTTGCACGGAAGCATTCGTTACCATGCTTTGTGAAAAACTCGTCTGCAAGGAACTCACCGTATTTCTCAATATTCTGCTTATAAGCCTCTTTGAGATCAGGATAAATCTGAACGAAACGGCTGCCGAGAGTTACGAGGTCGTAATAAACAGAGCCGCTCTTGGCTGCTGACTTTGAAACAGGCTGAGGAAGCTTCTTTGACTTTTCCTTCTTGCCGTAAGTATCGTTGATGCAGTCGCAGAATTCGTTTACGACATATTTGATATCTCTTTCATCAACAGTTTCAACATTGAAAAGAGTTGTAGAAACTTTTTTGTAATCCTCTTCAACTGCACTTTCTGCCTCTGCAGCTGCGCAGAAAAGAGCTATCTTTCCTTCAAAAAGCTCTATCTTTGCTGAGCCCTTCTTGCCACCGTAGAGAATGGTAGTACAACCGTTCTTCTCAGTTATAGCAAGGTCACCCTTTTCTATGCCCTGAGGAACGATAACAGAAAGACCATTATTGTTCATAGTGCTTTCGACGCCCCTCATAATTGCTGAAATAACTGCTTTAAATTCCATATTCCGAAGCTCCTTATGCTATAATTATAGTACTAATCAATAATTAAAATAATTATATCATATAAATACCGGTTTGTCACTATTTTTTTGCATTAAATTTCGAGTTTTTCAGGCCTTAAAAACCTTGATTTTTCTTGACTTGAACCAAAAATTATGCTAGTATGTTAAATTGACTAATAATGCAAATGGAGATGTTGTAAAATGAAGAACGCACTCATTATTTTCGGTGGTGTTTCAAGCGAACACGATGTATCTGTTGTGTCTGCAAAATCAGTTATTGAAAACACTCCCAGAGATAAATATAACATCATTATGCTCGGCATAAGCAAGGACGGCCGTTGGTTCAGATACGACGGTGATGTTGCAAATCTTCCCGAGGATAAGTGGCTTGAAGATACTGAAAACCTCACAAAGGCTGTTCTCTCTCCGGACAGAAACGACCACGGTCTTATCGTCTTCGAGGATGACGGCGCAAAGGTTATTCATATCGATGTTGTTTTCCCCGTGCTTCACGGCAGAAACGGTGAGGACGGCACCATTCAGGGCTTCATGCAGGTTGCAGGAATTCCCTATGTAGGATGCGATATGCTTTCATCTGCCTGCTGTATGGATAAGATTATGACAAACACACTCGCTGATGCTGCGGGTATCCCTCAGGCTAAGTGGATCGGCTTCAACTCTTACGATTACGGCAAGAATCCCGAAAAATATATTGAAAAAGCAGCCGGATATCTCGGTTTCCCGATTTTTGTAAAGCCTGCAAACGCAGGTTCATCCGTCGGCGTAAGCAAGGCAGACAGCAAAGAAGCTCTCGCTGCTGCAATTGAAAAAGCATTCAAGGAAGATTCAAGACTCGTTCTTGAAGAGGGCATCGACGGTATAGAGGTTGAATGTGCAGTTATGGGTTATGACGAGCCTGTTGCTTCAGTCTGCGGTGAGGTTGTCCCCTGCAACGATTTCTACGATTACGAAGCAAAGTATGTTAACCCTGCAAGTGAGCTTCATATCCCTGCAAGACTTTCCGATGAAAAACACGAGGAAGTCCGTGCAGCGGCAAGAAATGCTTACAAAGCACTCGGCTGTGGTGGTCTTGCAAGAGTTGATTTCTTCGTGCGCAAGTCTGACGGCCTTGTTATGCTCAACGAGCCGAACACAATCCCGGGATTCACATCAATCAGCATGTATCCGAAAATGTTTGCCGCTTCAGGTGTCCCCTACGCTGAGCTTATAGACAGACTTCTTACAATCGCTATGGAGAGATGGAACGGATGAATTGCCTTATAACCATTCACGATTATCACGATGTTCAGGGACAGCGTGAAAAATCCGAACTCACGACAACAGCCGAAATCTTCGGAAATGCCGACGACTATTCCGTGATTTACAAGGAACAGTCCGAGGAGCTTATGGGTTGCACAACAACTATCAGAGTCGAAAATTCTTCCCGCGTTACGGTTTCCCGCAAAGGAGCATACAACACGGAGCTTAAGATGGAAAAAGGCAAGCGCAACCTCTGCTGCTATAACACTCCCGTGGGTCAGATCATGATGGGTGTTTTCACCTCATCGATCCGTTCGGATTTCAAAGAAAACGAAAAAATCGTCCTTGATTTTTCATATTCGCTCGATTTTAACAACGAGCTTCTCAACAAAAACAGAATCAAAATCACCGCTAACTTTAAGGAGGTAAGCTGATGTCTTATATTGTTAATAAAGTTCAGGAACAGCTTAAAAACGCAGTTTATTCAGCAGTTGAGACTGCTGTTAACAACGGTGCATTTGCACAGATGCCGACTGCAGAATTCAAGGTTGAAATCCCTGCAGACCGTGCAAACGGAGATTTCTCTGCAAACGCTGCAATGGTCTGGGCAAGAGAGCTTCGCTCTGCGCCGAGAAAAATTGCAGACACAATTATGGAAAACATCTCTCTTGAAGGTACATACTTCCTTCGTGCCGAAGTTGCAGGTCCCGGATTTATGAATTTCTACCTCAGCGACAGCTACTATGCAGATATCCTCAAGGATATCCGTGAAAAAGGAAACAACTACGGCCGTTCAGACTACGGTAACGGAAAGAAAATCAATGTTGAATTTGTTTCTGCCAACCCGACAGGCCCGATGCATATGGGTAACGCACGAGGCGGTGCTCTCGGCGACTGCCTTGCTGCAGTGCTTGACTATGCAGGCTATGAAGTAAGCCGTGAATTCTATATCAACGACGCAGGTAATCAGATTGATAAATTTGCTCTTTCTCTTGATATCAGATATCAGCAGATTTATAAGGGTGAAGATGCAATCGAGCTTCCCGAGGACAGCTACCACGGTGAGGACATCAAGGTAAGAGCTCAGGAGTTTGCCGATGTTTACGGTGACAAGTACATCGAAGCTTCTGAAGCTGAAAGAAGAAAGGCTCTTGTTGACTTTGCACTTCCGAAAAATATCAAGGCAATGCAGGATAACCTTACAAAATACCGTATTGAATACGATACCTGGTTCCACGAAAGCACCCTTCACAACGGCACGGAGCTTAAAGGCACTCTTGAGCTTATGAAAGATAAGGGTCTTACATACGAAAAGGACGGCGCTCTCTGGTACAAGAATATCGAAGTTCAGACAGCAAGACTTCAGAAGCAGGGTTACTCTCAGGAGGATATCGACAAGCTTGAGCTCAAGGACGATGTTCTCATCCGTGCAAACGGAAACCCGACCTATTTCGCAGCAGACATCGCATATCATCGCAACAAGCTCGCAGTGAGAAACTTCGACATCGCAATCGATATCTGGGGCGCTGACCACCACGGCCATGTTGCAAGAATGCAGGGCGCTCTCGATGCAATCGGTGTCGGTGGAGACAAGCTCGATGTTATCCTTATGCAGCTCGTCCGTCTTACCCGTGACGGTGAGGTTGTCCGTATGTCCAAGAGAACAGGTAAGGCTATCACTCTTGTTGACCTTCTTGAAGAAATTCCTATCGACGCAGTCCGCTTCCTCTTCAATATGAGAGAGCCGGGTTCACAGATGGAGTTTGACCTTGACCTTGCAGTTGAGCAGAGCTCACAGGACCCTGTTTACTACTGTCAGTATGCACACGCAAGAATCTGTTCAATCATCAAAAAGCTTGAAAGCGAAGGCATTTCTGCCCGTGATTGCACATCAGAAGAGCTTGAAATGCTCAGAGAGAGCGAAGAACGCGAGTTAATTCGCCATTTAGCAGACCTTACAAACGAGATAGTTGTTGCAGCAAGGAATTATGACCCTGCAAAAATAACTCGTTATGTGGTCGATCTGGCAACGCTTTTCCACAAGTTCTATAATTCCTGCCGTGTTAACTGCGAAGACGAAAAACTTATGCAGGCAAGGCTCTACCTCTGCATCTGCGTAAAGGATACTATCAAAAACATCCTTGAAATGCTCAGAATCACCGTCCCCGAGTCAATGTGATGAATTTATAACGAAAAAGTTCAAGCCGTTGTAACCTGACATTACAACGGCTTTTTTCTTTGGAAATCCGGAATATTTATTACCACCTTTCCTTTTCTTTCTGCGAGATTTTTAAATTTCTCTGCCCCTCCTGTCCCAAGCACATATGTAACAACAACCTGAGATTTTTCTATCATCCATATGTTTCTTTTTACTATTGCAAATTTCGGATAAACCTTTTCATTTTCAAACGGAAATACAGTTTCAACATCTCGCATCTCATCCCCATAACTCTTTGGAAAATATGCGAGTACAACAACATAATCTATATGATTATAAGTCTTTTTTAAATCCCTGAGAACATTAATAACAAGCCTATCAAACGCTCCGTTATTACCGACATAAAACATATCTACTTCCGAAAATTCAATCAATTCCGTTAAAATTTCTCTTAACGATTCTTTTACATCTTCTGTAACCACTCTGTGTCCAAAAAAAGTACATACCATAAAATCACCTTTTTACAATTTTAGTATACTTAAAACAAGTATACTCATAACATTATATCATAAAACAATCTTAAAATATACTTAATTTAAGATTGTTGGTGATTAATATGAGAAACAAAAACAACAAGCATCTCGGAATTGAGGTTGAGCCCGAGCTTCACGGCAAGCTTCATTATATTGCGAAATATGAAGGTCGCTCAGCAAACGGTCAGATACTCTATCTCATCCGAAAATGCATAAAAGAGTTCGAAGAGCAGAACGGAAAAATCGAATTAGAAAACAAAGAATAATAGCGATTCACTCAAAAGCTTTGATTTATAACAAAAAAGTTCAAGCCGTTGTAACCATTTACTGGTCGCAACGGCTTTTTGTTACTTTTAGGCCCAAAACTGTAACTATTTTTAACCGAAAAAGCACTTGAATGTTACCAAAAAAAGGAGTATTGTTAAGCCACAGATCAGAAATCTGAAAAAACAAAGGGAGAGGTTATTATTATGAAAGGTATCTCTAAAAAAATCTTAGCAATTATTCTTGCGGCAATCTTAACTTTGTCTGTGTCTGCAGTGGGTGCAACTGCAACTGAAGACGAGTACTATGAGGAAGATTATTTCTACACCTCAATGACTCAGGAAGGCATTTACTACGACATCACAGTCACAGATGACTATGCATCAGCAGTCGCTCTCGACTATGAGCGTGACGAAGAAGACAATCCCCTCATCGATTCAAGCGTCACGATCCCCGAAACAATCTACTATGAAGAAATCCCGGTCACAGTTACAGAAATCGGTTATATGGCTTTCGCTGACTGCTATGCTCTTGAAGAAATCACACTTCCGGACACAATCGAATGCATCAACGATTACGCTTTCTCAGGTGCTGCTAACCTCACAAAGGTAGTTATCCCCGAAACAATCGAATTCACTTATTTCGGTGAAGGCGTTTTTGAGTACACACCTGCACTCGGCTACTTTGCAGAGAATTCTGACGACGGCGAAATCATTCTCGGTCAGAACGTTCTCCTCGCCTACCTCGGAAACGAAGATTCTTACACAGTTCCCGAAGAAATCGATTTCATCGCAGACTACTGCTTCTTTATGTCAGGAATCAAAAATGTCACACTTAACGACAGCGTTTCATACATCCCCACTTTTGCTTTTGCAAGCTGCAGAAACCTTAAGGAAGTAACAATTCCTGATTGCGTTACAGACATCGGAAACGGTGCTTTCGCAGACTGCACAAACCTTGGAAAAGTAAACCTTGGCGATTCTCTTGAATTCATTTATGTTGACGCTTTCAAAAACACAGCTATCAAAGAAATCTATCTTGGCAGCTCAATCATTGATGTAGCAGGAGCTTTCAACGGTTGTAATCAGCTCAGCAAGTTCACAATAAGTGAAGATAACAAGTATTATTACTTTGAGGATGACGCTCTTTATTGCGACGATACATTCTACGCATCATACGAGGATGAAGTGGAAGGTATCCTTACTACATTCACTTACCTTGAGTTTTTCATCCGCACATCAGAAAAGACAACTTTCACCATTCCTGAAGAAGTTGACGTAATCGGAATGTACGCTTTCTATGGCTGCAAAAACCTTGACGAAATCACCCTTACATCATTCGTCGATGTATTGGACTACGCATTCACATACTGCGAATTTGATGACTTTGATTTCTCATATGTAACATACGTCGGCTATCACGCATTCAGCGGTTGCAAAAACATCACATCCGCAAACCTCATCTATTCAAGCGCTATCGGAGATTCAGCTTTCGAAAACTGCTACAACCTCAGCGATGTAACTTTCGGACCTTTACTCTGGAGCATCGGTGGTTACGCTTTTGCAAACACAGCAATCAAAGAAGCATATGTTTTCGGCGACTATTGCGAAGTCTATGAAGGTGCATTTGCAAACTGCCCGTCACTTGAAAGAGTAAACTTTGAAGATGGTGTAGGAGCAATATACGAATACACATTCACAAACTGTCCGTCACTTGAGAGAGTTTACATTTCAAGAACAGTCGAGTACATCGACGAAACAGCATTCAACGGCTGCAACGATGTTGTATTTGAACTCGTTGAGAATTCAGACAGTGCAGATATCATTATCAGCTACGCAGAAGACGAAGACAACGACGTAACACACTACGAATTCGTTGATAAAATCGGCTTCTTCGAAAGAGTAGGAATCTTCTTCTCAGATCTTTTCTCACGCATTTTCGACTTCCTCTTCGGTTGGATCACCGAAATGTTTGCAATAGTATAATTCAGAATAAACCAACAACAAAGCCTGTTGCCAAAAAGCAACAGGCTTGATTTTTTATTCAGTTTCTGAGAATTTCTCAATCAATTCACGGATTTTTTCAGCACCCTCTCCGTTCTGGGCTGAAAACGGAATTGCCTCAATATCGCCAAACTCAGCGAGTTCATCCTTTATAGCTTCAAGACGCTTATTTCGCTCGGTTTTATTGAGTTTATCGCTCTTCGTCATCACAACGATGAAGTTGAAACCTGCATCTTTAAGAAAACGCATCATATCAAGGTCATCCTTCGTCGGTGAATGGCGCATATCCGTCAGCTGAACAACAAGACGGATATTTCTTCCTGAGTTAAAATAACCTTCCATAAGGTCTGCCCAGCGTTTTTTCTCGTTGAAATTTACCTTTGCGTAGCCGTAACCCGGAAGGTCAACGAGCTTCACACCGTCGCAGTCAAAGAAATTGACGGTAACTGTTTTTCCCGGCACTGAGCTGACACGGGCAAGGTTTTTTCTATTGAGCACCTTGTTGAGCATCGAGGATTTACCAACATTCGAACGCCCTGCAAAAGCAATCTCAACAGCCTCGCTCCTGGGCAGCTGTGCAGATGTGCCGTAGGATGCTTCATATTGAACTTTATCAAATCTCATGGTCTGCCTCCTCAGGTTCGCATAACATCGTATCCGATTTTCTTTTTTGTCGCCATTGCCGCAACAGCCTTTTTATCTTCGTCTTTCTTAACAAGTGCGTTTTCAAAAACATCATCAAGGCTTGTGGCAGAAACAAACTTTATTGCACCCTTTACCTTCGGGTCAACCTCTGCAAGGTCAGGCATATTCTTTTTGGGGATAATAACCTTCCTGATACCCATACGGTATGCAGCCATCGTCTTTTCACGAAGTCCGCCGATAGGCATAACCCTTCCCCGAAGAGATATCTCGCCCGTCATTGCCGTGTAGCTGTCAACAGGAGTGTCCGTCAGTGCAGAAAGCAAAGCAGTTGCCATCGTCACACCTGCTGAAGGGCCATCCTTTGGCACTGCACCTTCGGGAACATGGATATGAATATCTTTTTCTTTATAGAAATTCGGATTGATTCCGTATTTTTCAACTCTGCTTCTGATAAAGCTGATTGCAGCCATAGCAGACTCTTTCATAACATCTCCGAGAGACCCCGTGAGCTCGACCTTACCCGTACCGTCAAGCACGGCAACCTCGACCTGAAGCATTTCGCCGCCGACAGCAGTCCATGCAAGTCCGTTAACCACACCGACTGCAGAATCCTCATCAATCGTTTCAGGGATATATTTCTTCGGGCCAAGCAATTTTTCAAGGCTCGTCACCTTAACCGAAACAGCCGTTTCTTCGCCTGATACAAGAGCTGCAGCACCCTTTCTGCAAAGAGCTGCAACCTGCTGCTCAAGGCGTCTTACACCTGCTTCACGGGTATAGCCGTCAATAACATCACGAAGAGCCTTATCGTTGATTTTAAAGGTCTTTGAACCAAGACCGTGAAGCTTTACCTGCTTGGGCACAAGATGCTTTTTCGCGATATTGAACTTTTCCTCGTGAGTGTAGCTCGGAAGCTCGATGACCTCCATTCTGTCAAGAAGAGGTGCAGGTATCGTTGATTTATCATTAGCCGTCGTGATAAACATAACCTTGCTCAGGTCAAACGGCATATCGATATAGTGATCCGTAAATGTTGCATTCTGCTCACCGTCAAGCACCTCAAGAAGTGCCGATGACGGGTCGCCCTTATAATCAGAGCCGAGCTTATCTATTTCATCAAGAAGAATGATCGGGTTTCTCGTGCCTGCTGATTTAACGGCAGAGATAATTCTGCCCGGCATCGAGCCGATATAAGTCTTTCTGTGGCCTCGGATTTCAGCCTCATCGTGAACACCACCAAGAGAAACACGGGAAAACTTTCTGCCCATAGCCTCGGCAACACTCTTTGCAATCGACGTCTTGCCGACACCCGGAGGGCCTACAAAGCAAAGCGTCTGACCGTATCCACCGTCAGAAAGCTTTCTGACAGCAAGTGCTTCGATAATTCTTTCCTTAACCTTTTCCATTCCGTAATGGTCACGGTCAAGCACCTTTTTCGCATTTGCAAGGTTAAGATTATCCTGCGTAAGCTTGTTCCACGGCAGATCAATGCAGGTTTCGATATAAACCCTGCTGACTGTTGCCTCAGGAGATGTCGGTGCCATTCTTTCAAGACGGGCACATTCTTTAAGGAGCTTCTTTTCGCTCTCTTCATCAAGTGCAAGAGCCTTGATTTTCTCTCTGAATTCTTCACATTCATCAAGAAGAGAAAGACCGTCGTTCAGCTCATCTGAAATAACCTTCATCTGCTCGTGAAGATAGTATTCACGCTGACTTTTATCAATATTATCCTGAACTTTTCTGTTTATATCGTTTTCAAGGCGCATCAGGTCGCCCTCTTTTGCAAGGAGACAGCAGACCTTTTCAAGCCTGCGAAGAGGATTGATCTCGTTGAGAATAGTCTGACGCTTTTTATACTCAAGCATAATATTGCCTGCGATATAATCAGCAAGCTCCCCTGCCCCGTTTTTCTCAAGCACCTCAAGAATAAGGTCACCCGGCATCTGCGGAGCAACATCAGCATAATCTTCAAAGAAATCCTTCGTCTGCCTTACAAGTGCAATTTCATAATCCTTATCTTCAGCCTTTATTGCCGTGCTTTTTCTCATCTTTACATCTGCGATGAGATACGGCTGAGTCTGCAGCATATCAACAAGAGCAGCACGGTAAAGCCCCTCAACCGAAATTCTTATCGTTTCACTGTTGGGCATTTTAAGAATATGGCTGATTTTAGCAACCGTACCTATTTTGAAAAGCTGGTCAAATTCAGGCTCATCGTCACGCACATCCTTCTGCGCAACGAGGAAGACCTCTCTCGTGTCTGCCATTGCTGCCTTTATTGCATCTATAGAACGCTGCCTGCCGACATCAAAATTCAGCGTCATTCCGGGGAATATAACAAGACCTCGGAGTGCCACCGTCGGCATAACTTTATAGTCATTCAATCTGTTCAAAAAATCAACTCCAAAAACATATGCAGTCATTATACATTAAAATTCTCACTTTTTCAACCTAAAAACTTTGTATGTACTGTTGTAAATTGTCAAAAGCGGTGCTAAAATAAAATTAATTACAGTAAAGAGAGTTGTTTATGGAAAAACATCAGCTTATTGAAAGAAGCATTATCAAAAAATACCGAAAAACCATATGGAATAATTTTGTTGCCGCAATCAAGGATTATCAGCTTATCAAACCCGGCGACAAGATAGGTGTCTGCATTTCAGGGGGCAAGGACTCGATGCTTCTTGCAAAATGTATGCAGCATCTGCAGAAATACAGCGACTTTGAATTCAGCGTTGAATACATCGTTATGGATCCCGGTTATCACGAAGAAAACAGGCAGAAAATCATTGAAAACGCAAAGATTCTCGACCTGCCGATAACCGTTTTTGACTCCCCTATTTTCAACTCCGTTTCAAATGTCGGTGGTGGTTCCCCCTGCTACCTCTGTGCAAGGATGCGAAGAGGCTATCTTTACAAACAGGCTCAGGATATGGGATGCAACAAAATCGCCCTCGGTCATCATTTTGACGATGCGATTGAAACAACGCTGATGAGTATGCTTTACGGTGCAGAAATCAAGACGATGATGCCAAAGCTTAAAAGCACAAATTTTGAAGGAATGGAGCTTATCCGTCCCCTCTATATGGTCAGGGAAAGAGACATCATTTCCTGGGCAAGATATAACGAGCTTGAATTTATCCGCTGCGCCTGCAGCGTTACGAAAAAGGATGCTGAAACCTGCGATGGCTCGAAGCGTCAGGAAGTCAAAGAGCTTATAAGAAAGCTGACAGAAGAAAACGATAAGGTTGATATGAATATTTTCAAAAGCATTCACAATGTCAACCTTGCTACGATAATCGGCTACCGTGATCGGGACGGTGGAGATGTTCATCTCTTTACGGAGCACTATGATGAGAGCTGAAAAAATGATTTATTTTTTTGATGACTACGATAACTTTTCCTGCGAAAAATTTTCAGATTTTCTTTCAGGAAAACGCAGAGAAAAATCCGAAAAATTAAAACTGAAAAGAGATAAAGAAAACTGCGTTGTTTCTTACCTTCTTTTGAAAAAAGCTTTAAAAGATTTCGGCATTGAAAATTTTGAAATTGTAATCGGAGAAAACGGAAAACCGTTTTTAAAAGATAACGGAAATATATTTTTCAATATCAGCCATACGGCCTCAGGTGTTGCCGTTGTTGCAGACGAAAAGCCTGTAGGCATTGACATTCAGGATATTCTCGAAGTTAAAAACGCAGTCATTGAGCGTTGTTTTTCCGAAAGAGAGAAAGAAATAATTTTTTCTTCACCTTCACCCGAAAAGGATTTCACAAGGCTGTGGACGCTTAAAGAAAGTGCCGTCAAATGCAACGCTGAAACAGTAGCAAATCTGAAGAATTACTGCTTTGAAGAAAGAGAAAAAGTTTTTGAAAAATACGGAAAAATTTTTACAACTTTCGAAAGAAAAAATCTTTTTATTTCCGTCTGCGGAGAGAAAGAATTTTTTAAAATAATTGAAGTGAAAACGGAGGAACTTTTATGAGAATTTTATTTCAGGGCGACAGCATTACCGATGCCGACCGCAACAGAGATGACATCCACGACCTCGGCAACGGCTACCCGAAATATGCCGCAAAATATCTGACAGATTATTTCCCTGCGATAGATTTTGATTTTATCGATCTCGGAATCAGCGGCAACCAGACAATCGACCTTGTTGAAAGACTTGAAAAAGATTTCATCGACATACAGCCGGATATCGTTTCAATACTCATCGGTGTTAACGACACATGGCACAGAGCAGAAAGCAGAGAATGGCTCCCTGACGAAGAGTTTGAGAAGAGATACAGAACAGTTCTTGACGCAATCAAAAAGGAAACAAACGCAAAAATCGTTATGCTCGAGCAGTTCCTTCTCCCTGCTGAAGATAAGCTTTACTTCCGTGAAGACCTCGACCCGAAAATTCAGATCGTCCGCAAGCTCGCAAGAGAATATGCAGATCTTTTCATCCCCCTTGACGGTATTCTTGCAGCAGCCTGTGTCAAGACAGACTGGAAAGCATTCTCTGAGGACGGTGTGCATCCTACATACGGAATCGGTGCAGATTTCATCGGCCATATCTATGCAGACTATGTTGCAGAGGTTATTGAAGAAGTTTATTCACAGACTCAGGAATAAAAAAGTAAAGGAAGAAAATCTTTTCGGATTTTCTTCCTTTTTGTTTTGTTTTTACTTAATTGCTTCGTAAATTCTCGCTCTGCAATTTTTATCAGAATGAAGGAACATCTTATCCATCCTCTGCATATATACAGGCTCAGCTTCACCGTTTCTTGCGATGATATCAAGAATTGCATTCTCTGCTTCAACTGCACTGTGTGCAAGAGGTCCGAAGCCTTCCTCAAGAGGAAGATCAAGCTTTCGGTAATCATTCATACCTGCACGGAACATTTCATCATCAGGCACAAAATACATAAGTGTCTTTTTGAGATAAACAAAGTCAAAGCAGAACGAGGAGAAGTCTGTGATAAACACTTTGTACGATTTCTCGTCAACGGACTTGTCTGCAATCCGGATCCTTTTTCCCTCAAGCTCATAAAGATCGCTGTACTTGCTGAAAATGGGATGAAGCTTGAAGTCAAGATACCAATCGTTCTTCTCAAGAGCTTCT
>JAZORX010000194.1:0-11751 GCA_045656845.1 Acutalibacteraceae bacterium
TTCTGAAAGAAAACAATGAAAAGGTTGCTTTGTTTTGCCATGCGGCTTTTTCAAGAGCGTGGATTTCTCTTTTGTTGCATATACCGTTGCACATTATGTGGGCTGGTTTTGATTACGATTTCACAGGAGTTACGGTCATTGAGTTTCAGAACAACGAAAACGGTCTGACAGCTCCGAAGTGTCTGCACTATGCGGATATGTCGCACCTCTATGCAGAGGGAATTGATAACGCTTTGAATGATATTTCACAGATGTGAAAAAGCAGTGTCTTGATTTTTCAAGACACTGCTTTTTTGATTATTAATGATACTTCGGCATCCAGTCTCCGTGAACTTCGATGAGTTCATCGACCATTTTAACGATATCGTCAATGCTGAGCTCTGAACCTGTGTGCGGGTCAAGCATTGCAGCCTGATAGATGTGCTCTTTTTTCTTTGTAACGGCAGCCTCGATTGTAAGCAACTGCGGGTTGATGTTTGTCATATTCATTGCAGCGAGCTGAACGGGAAGTCTGCCCATATGGCACGGTGTAACACCGCTTGAATCAACAAGACACGGAACCTCAACGCAAGCGTCAGCGGGAAGGTTGTCGATAAGGCCTGTGTTAAGAACGTTACCGCCGATTTTATACGGGTTGTTTGTAACCATAGCTTCCATGATGTATGAAGCATATTCCTTTGAACGCTTATGTGTTACCTCACCGTTTGCGAGAATTTCATCTCTCTGCTTTGCCCAGTTTGCAATCTGCTCGATGCAACGGCGAGGATACTCGTCAAGAGGGATGTTATAATCTGCAATAAGGTTCGGATATTTATCCTTGATATAGAACATATTATACTCTGAGTTATGTTCGCTTGACTCTGTGCAGTAATAGCCGAGGCGCTTGATATATTCAAAACGAACCATATCACCATGCTTATCGTCTTTATTGTTAGAAGCGAGAGCCTTAGCATTGATCTCAAGAGCACGGCGTCTGATTTCGGGATAGAGGTCGTTGCCCTGCTTATCGTGAATTTCGAGAAGCCACGCCATATGGTTGATACCTGCGATTCTGTCGTAGAAATTGCCTTCACCGATTTCTTCAAGCATACCAACATGGTCAAGCAAATCTCTTGCGCAGGACTGAACGCTGTGGCAAAGACCGACGGTCTTGATACCTGTGTAACGAGTCATATAGCCCGTGAGAATCGCCATCGGATTTGTGTAGTTAAGGAACCATGCGTCGGGGCAGACTTCCTGCATATCTCTTGCAAAGTCCTCAAGCACGGGGATGGTGCGAAGGCCACGCATAATACCACCGATGCCGAGAGTGTCTGCAATTGTCTGACGAAGGCCGTACTTCTTCGGGATTTCGAAGTCCGTTATCGTGCAGGGGTCATAAAGACCAACCTGAATAGCATTAACAACAAAGTTTGCTCCGCGGAGTGCATCCTTACGGTTTTCGACACCGAGGTAAGTTGTGATTTTTGCTCTTGAATTGTTTACATTCTTATTGATAGCCCTGAGGATGATTTCAGAATCTTCAAGGCGCTGCTTGTCGATATCATAAAGTGCAATTTCAGCTTCACACAAAGCCGGGGTACACATACAGTCGCCGAGAACATTTCTTGCAAACACGGTGCTGCCTGCACCCATAAAGGTAATTTTCATAGGATTAACACTCCTTCTCTTTTTTTGTAATTAAAGTATAATTTTTAAAAAAGCCATTGTCAATAAAGCTGATGATATTTCGTCATTCTTGACATAAAAACGGTGTCGTGATACACTAAATTAACGAAGAAAAAAGCAGGAGGTTTTGTTATGATTTTTGCTAACCATGCTCATGTTTTCCCCGAAGATATCAAACCCGTAGGTTCGATTGATAACCTCAAAAGGCTTCTTGACGATTGCGGAATAGATAAATGCGTTTGCTTTGCTCCGTTTCCCGACAGATTTGAGGAATCCTCAAGAACGGATACGCCCAACGAATGGCTCGCAAAGGCGATTAAAAACGATCCCGACCTCTACGGCTTCGGTACGGTTGATTTCACAAAAAATCTCCGTGACGAGGTAGACAGAATTGCTGATTTCGGCTTCAAGGGAATCAAAATGCATCCCCCTTATCAGGAGTTTGACATCGACGGTGAGGATGCTTTCAAGGTTTACGAGAGAGCAGAAGAGCTTGGACTTTTCATCTCTTTCCACTGCGGAATGCACTGGCACCGTTTAAAGGGTGTTCGTCCTATTCTCTATGATGAAGTTGCCTGGTTTTTCCCGAAGCTTCGCTTCAGCCTTGAGCATCTCGGTGGCTACCATTTCTTCAACGAGAGCCTTGCCGTTATGTGTAACAACTCACGAGGTGATGTGCACCCGAGAGTTTTTGCAGGCTGGACCTCCGTCAGCGACCGTGATGGCAAAGACGAATGGACACTCACAAACGAGCAGCTTGAAACGATCATTTTCCAGACGGACGATGAAAGCTCAATCTTCGGCCTTGATTTCCCGTTCAAGGATGCAGACTACATAAACTACGAAATCGAAAGATACAAGAGCCTCAACATTTCCGACACAGCCAAAGAAAACATCCTTGGCGGCACACTGAAAAAGATTCTGGGAGTTTAAAAAGTATGAATCTGAATAACCTTAATAAGCTGATTGATTGCTATGAGGACAGCCTTGAGCTTATTTATGCAGAAAACGATGAGTTTTTCAAGTGGAGAGCCGTTCAGGCTTTTCAGAAAGAATTTGTAGATGAAAAAGACAACGGAAAATCTTTTCTTGAAAAATTTGTGCAGGCTAAAAAGGAGCTTTCCGTGTTGATGGATAACAGCATGATGTCTCCTTCAAGCGGAATTGTAAAGCTTGCCGAGCAGGACGAAAACGCTGTCAGCAAATTATTTGAAAACCTGCTGAGTGATGATAACGGCAATTTAACCGAAAGACAAAACAATATGGACGCTTTCGGAGACGGAATTGAAAAACTGCTTGCAAAGTATTACCCTCAATCGTGGAAATACAAGCAGGACAGACACTCAATTTCCTGCTACCTTTCTCTGTTCCGTCCTGATGAGAATTATATTTATCGCTACACGGAAGCCGAACGCTTTGCACGGTTCATAGAGTTTGAAAAAGACATCGGCTCGGGTGGCTCTTTCAGGTTAGATGTATACTATGAGATGTGCGACAAAATCAAAGATGTCCTCAGAACTCATACCTCGCTTTTAGAAAAGCAGAAAAATTTTATTGACGCAAATGATGACCTTTTCAGAGATGATGAGTATCATCTGCTTGTTTTCAACCTGATCTGGTGCTCAAGCACATATAACTTTTTCCGTGGGATGGACCATCGATCACGCAAAGAGGTTCTCAGGGAGTTCAATCTCGTGCAGCTCAACGAAAAAATAAGAGCACAGAAAGAAGCCGAGAAAAACGCACTCATTGAGCAGATTGAAGAGCTTGAATACAGCGTAGAATACTGCAAAGAAATCTCGTTGCTCGGTGTTCAGGTAACGGACAGCAAAACCGGTGAAGAAGGTACTGTTATCGGTCAGAATGTGAATATGATTAAGGTGCTTTTCGGAAAAACCGAGAGATCTTTCGCAATAAGCAAGGCATATCCCTCCCGTCCCCGCTTTGAGGATGATGAGAAAATCGTTGAAATGTTCACGGAATATGAAGAGGCAACCAAAAAAATCAAAGCTCTCAAAAATGAGCTTCAACGGTTAGGAAACTGATACCATCATTTTAAACAGCAAAAAAGGATTGCAGAAATCAATCTGCAATCCTTTAATTTTATGCTTCTTTTTTCTTGCCCTTGTGTTCAACCAACGGAGCTTCGTTATCGTTAACACAAGCCTCGGTTATCTGGACACTGACGATTGATTTATCGCTCGGCACGGCATACATAATCGGCATAAGTAAGCCTTCCATAACTGCACGCAGACCGCGGGCACCCGTCTTTCTTTCGAGTGTCTTTTTCGCAATCGCTGTCAGAGCTTCGGGGGTGAACTCAAGCTTGACGCCATCCATTCCGAGAAGTGACTGATACTGCTTGACGATCGCATTCTTCGGCTCGGTAAGAATTTTAACGAGAGCTTCCTCATCAAGCTCCTTAAGAGTTGTGATAACGGGAAGTCGGCCGACAAGCTCGGGAATAAGACCGAATTTGGTGATATCCTGAGGGATAACCTGAGAAACTGCGTTCTCGATTGAGAAAGCACTCTTGCTCTTTACATCGGCACCGAAGCCGAGTGCAGAGCCGCCTACTCTCTTTTCAACAGTCTTTTCAATTCCGTCAAATGCACCGCCACAGATGAAAAGAATATTTGAAGTGTTGACCTGAATGCACTCCTGCTGGGGATGCTTTCTACCGCCCTGAGGAGGAACATTCGCAACCGTTCCTTCGATGATCTTAAGAAGAGCCTGCTGAACGCCCTCACCGCTTACATCACGGGTGATTGACGGATTTTCAGACTTACGGGCAATCTTGTCGATTTCATCAACATAGATAATTCCCTGCTCTGCCTTGTCGATATCAAAATCGGCAGCCTGAATAAGGCGAAGAAGAATGTTTTCAACATCTTCACCAACATAACCTGCCTCTGTCAGAGTTGTTGCATCTGCGATAGCAAAGGGAACATTGAGGATTTTTGCAAGGGTCTGAGCAAGCATCGTCTTGCCGACACCCGTGGGACCAAGCAGGAGAATATTACTCTTCTGAATTTCAACATCGGTTTCGGCAGCCTTGAACACGCGCTTATAGTGGTTATAAACAGCAACGCTCAGAGCGATCTTTGCTTCATCCTGACCGATGACATATTCATCAAGACCTTTTTTGATTTCCATCGGAGAAGGAAGAACAATGTCCTTCTGCTTCTTTTTGCGGGAATTTCGTCCTGCTGTCTCTTCTTCAATAATCGCCTGGCAAAGCTCAACGCACTCATTGCAGATGTATACACCGTCACCTGCGACTATTCTTTCGACCTGGCCCTGAGTTTTATGGCAGAAGGAGCAGCGGATATTTTTTTCGCGTCTTTCGTCATCTCTCGGCATCGTTACACCTCTGAATTATCTTTTGTAAAGAACCTTATCAACAAGGCCGTAATCCATAGCCTCCTGAGCTGAAAGGTAATTGTCTCTTTCTGTGTCAAGAGCGATCTGCTCAATTGACTTGCCTGTGTTTTCAGCAAGGATTCTGTTGAGCTTTTCTCTTGTCTTAAGAATATGGTCTGCAACGATCTTGATCTCAGTTGCCTGACCTCTTGCACCGCCGAGCGGCTGGTGAATCATAATCTCACTGTTGGGAAGAGCAAATCTCTTGCCCTTTGCGCCTGATGAGAGAAGGAACGCACCCATTGATGCTGCCATACCCATACAAATCGTGGAAACATCGCATTTGATGTACTGCATTGTGTCATAAATTGCCATACCTGCAGTTACGGAGCCACCGGGGCTGTTGATGTAAAGGCTGATGTCCTTATCAGGGTCCTGACCTTCAAGGAAAAGCATCTGAGCTACTACGAGGCTCGCAGTTGCATCGTTAACCTCGTCTGAAAGAACGATAATTCTGTCGTTAAGAAGTCTTGAAAAGATATCGTACTGTCTTTCGCCTCTGTTGGTCTGTTCAATAACATAAGGTACTAAAGCCATATTTATTTCCTCCGTTTCAGAAATTGTTTCAAATAATGCAAATGAATGGCATAAGCCATCCATTCCGCATTAAATATTGGCATTTTTTTGGTTAATTATTCAGCAGCTTCTTCCTCTGTCTTCTTAGCAGCTGCCTTCTTTGCAGGAGCCTTCTTCGGCTTCTCAGCTACGATTGCCTTTGCATTTGCAACAAGGAAATCAACTGTCTTCTGGCCGACAACATCCTTCTTAACATCCTCAATACGGATGAACTTCTTGATCTGCTCTGCTTCCATCTGATACATATCAGCCATTTCCTGAATCTTTGCATCAGCATCCTCGTCAGAAGCCTCGATCTTCTCAAGCTCTGCAATCTTATCAATAGCAAGCTGAAGCTTAACCTGCTTAACAGCGTTTGCTCTCATGCTCTCTTTGAAAGCATCCTTATCCATACCCATATACTGAAGGTAGATATCAAGGCCGATGCCCTGCTGAGCGAGTCTCTGCTCATATTCCTTCACGTCATCCTCAAGCTTGTTATCATACATAACCTCAGGAATCTCACCCTCAACAAGCTCAACAACCTTCTCAAGAACTGCGCTCTCAAAAGACTTGTTAACCTGCTCTGTCTTTGTCTTAACGAGGTCTGCCTTGATGCTCTTCTTAAGCTCAGCGAGTGTATCGAATTCGCTTACATCCTTTGCAAACTCATCATCAAGAGCCGGAAGCTCCTTCATCTTGAGCTCGTGGATCTTAACCTTGAATGTTGCATCCTTGCCTGCAAGCTCTGCAGCGTACTCAGTCGGGAATGTAACGTTAACGTCAAACTCCTCGCCTGCCTTATGACCGATAACCTGATCCTCAAAGCCGGGGATGAACTGACCTGAGCCGAGTGTAAGCTCAAAGTTTTCGCCCTTGCCGCCGTCGAATGCTACGCCGTCAACAAAGCCTTCGAAATCGATAACTGCGATATCGTTCTTCTTTGCCTTTCTTGCGTCCTCAACAGTGATTGTGCGTGAGTTTCTCTCCTGCATTGAAGCAAGCTCTTTCTTAACGTCGTCTGCTGTAACAGATGCGTCGCCCTTGTCTGCTTCGATGCCCTTGTAGCCGTCGATTGTGATTTCAGGCATAACTGTGATTTTAAGTGTCATCTCAACGCCTGTTTCGTCCATCTTTGTAACCTCTACATCGTGCGGAGGTGCAACAGGCTCGATGCCTGCTTCTTCGATAGCTGCGCCAACTGTCTCGGGATAAACGATATCAAGCGCATCCTCATAAAATACCTCTTTGCCGTAGAACTTTTCAATCATTGCAAGAGGTGCCTTGCCCTTACGGAAGCCGGGAAGCTGAATCTTGTTCTTCTGCTTGTTATAAGCCTTAAGGATAGCAGCCTTAAAGTCCTCTGCGCTTACCGCAACTTCAAGTGTGTAAATGTTTGTTTCTGTTTTGTTAGCTGATTTTAACATTGAAAACTTCCTCCTGTTTGGCATTACCCTGTGGGCGATACTCCCACAAATACCTATTAACCCTAGTATTATAGCAGATAGTTATTTGGATTTCCATACCTTTTTTGTATATTTTTTGTATTTTATCAAAATTTTGCAATTAATTTGGGGCAAAATTCGAGAAAATCTGCAGAAACAAGATCAAAATCGACACCGTCCTGCTCTCCTCTGAATGCCCAGTTGACCGAATGGCCGTGAAGATGGCCGTAATAGCATCGCTTTGCAGGTGAAGAAACGACGATATCGTAAATCTCTCTGCAGGTCTGCGTCATACTCAACGGCGGATAATGCAGAAAAACTATCGGCTCGCCGCCGAGCTTTGCCGCCTCATCAAGAGACATACGAAGCCTTCCCGCTTCTCTTAAAAGAACCTTTTCGTCTTCCTTTTTTTCGCAGTCGAAAAACCAGCCTCTGGTGCCGCAGACGGTGTAATCGCCCATTCTGTAAGCATTATTGAAAAGCACCTTTATTGAATTTATATTGTTTTCGGCAAAAAACTTTTCCGTCTTGCTTCTGGTTGACCACCAATAATCGTGGTTTCCCTTCATTATGATTTTTGTGCCGTTGAGCGAATCGAGAAAACGGAAATCCTCAAGAGTTTCCTCCATATTCATTCCCCACGAAACATCGCCCGGGATGATGACAAAATCGTCCTCGTTGACGATTGAATTCCAGTTTTTCTCAAGCCTTTTTTCAAAATTCTGCCATCCGCGGAAAATATCCATCGGCTTGTCGCAGGAAAAAGAAAGGTGCGTATCTGCAATTGCAAATAAAGACAAAGTTTTTCACCTCTTTTCAAGTATATTCAGAAAAAATAAATTGATAATAAGAATGTGACCGTTTGTCACTCAAAAAATTCAAGGAGCAAAAGATTTATGAAAAAGGAAATCAAAGAAATCAAGTGTAATGCTCACAATTGCGTCTATAACGAAGACGGCTGCAAGTGCGTTGCAGGCCATATCGAGGTCGGCCCTTCAAGCGCTTGCACCTGTGCAGAAACAATCTGCGCTACCTTCGAGCCGAACACAAATGTGAACAGATAATTTCAAAATTCGGGCGTACTCTGAAAGTACGCCCGAAACACTTACTTAAGCATATCGAAAACGATCTGCTCCATCTCTTCTTTCTTGCAGCAGCCTGTGAATCTCGGAGTCTTGCCCTTGAGGTTTGCGAGCTGCGGCGGACACTCTTCGCCTGTTTCAACCTTGAGACCGAGCACCATATCAAACTCGTCCATACCTTCGCTCATACCCGGACGGACTGCATCAAGAACCGCCTTGCCGAATTTGAACGGGTTTGCAGTTGAAGCGATAACCGTCGGAGTCTCGTCGCCCGTTACAGCCTTGTAATCGTCATAAACAGAAACTGCAACAGCTGTATGAGTATCGCAGAGATATGCGTTTTCGCTGAATGTTTTTGCAATGCAAGCCTTTGTGCCTTCGTCGTCGCAACAGCCTGCGTCAAAGAGAGTTGTAAGCTTTGCGAAAACCTCGTCGTTAACCTTGTATGCGCCATCCTTTGAAAGAGAAGCCATCCAATCACGGACGAGAGCATCATCCATATCTGAAAGAAGGAAAAGAAGTCTTTCAAGATTTGATGAAATAAGAATATCCATTGACGGAGAAATTGTTGTGTAGAAATCTCTCATACGGTTGTAGTTACCTGTCTTGAGGAAATCTGTGAGAACATTGTTTGCGTTTGATGCGCAGATGAGCTTCTTTACGGGAACGCCCATTTCCTTTGCATAGTAAGCAGCAAGGATATTGCCGAAGTTACCTGTCGGAACAACAACATTGATTTCGTCGCCTGCGTTGATTGCGCCCTTTTCGAGCATATCGCAATAAGCTGATACATAGTAAACAATCTGCGGAACAAGACGGCCCCAGTTGATTGAGTTAGCTGAAGAGAACATCATTCCCTTTTCCTCAAGCTTTGCAGCAACAGCCTTATCCGTAAAGATTGCCTTAACGCCTGACTGAGCATCGTCGAAGTTACCTTCAATTGCACAAACACCGACATTTGAACCTTCCTGAGTTGTCATCTGAAGCTTCTGCATCGGGCTGACACCGTCGTTGGGATAGAAAACGAGAATTCTTGTATTCTTAACATCCTTAAAGCCTTCAAGAGCAGCCTTACCTGTGTCACCTGAAGTTGCAACGAGGATAACAATTTCCTTGTCGGGAGTTGACTTTGAAGAAGCAACCGTAAGAAGATGAGGAAGAAGCTGAAGAGCCATATCCTTGAAAGCGCAGGTCGGACCCTTCCAGAGTTCAAGGATTTCTGTTCCCTTTGTAAGAGTATGAAGCGGAGCAACCTTCTCGCTTGAGAATTTGCCTTCGCCGTAAGCGCCCTTTACGCAGGAGTCGATTTCCTCTGCAGTGAAATCTGTGAGGTAGAGAGAAAGGATTTCTTTCGCTCTGCCGATATAATCGAGCTTTGAAAGGCGCACGATATCATCCATTGAAATCTGTGGAATTGATTCGGGCACGAAAAGACCGCCCTCGGCAGAAATACCGTGAGCAATAGCCTCTGATGAGCTGACTTTTATACTCTTGTCACGAGTGCTTGTATATAACATATTCATTCTCCTCTGAATGTTATTTGTTTTTATCCGGAATATTATATCACAACTTGTCAAGATACTCAACCGTTGAAAGCATTTTCGATATAATTGATTTTCACGGGTTCGATTTTATCGTTTATATAAACCTCGCAGACATCAAACCTCGACTGTTCAAGGCACGGAAACACCTTTCTGAACATCTCAGATGTTGCAAGAAGATTTTGCTGCTTTTCCTTATCGACTGCCTCTTTCGGCTCGGAAATCGCACCTTCACTTCTCGTCTTAACCTCGACGAAGCAGACATAACCGTCCCTTTTGCCGACGATATCCACCTCACCGAAACGGCAGCTGTAATTTCCCGAAATTATCTTGTAGCCGTTTTCTTTCATATACCTTGCCGCAAAAATTTCGCCCCAGACGCCCTCCTTATTTGCCTTCATAGAAGCTCCTGAGGAAAGTCTTTCTGTGGATTTCGGAGGCTCCGTACTTCGTAAGCATCTCATAGTGAAGCTTTGTGCCGTAGCCCTTATGCTTTGAAAACTGATATTCGGGATATTTCTCGTCCATTTCGAGCATAAATCTGTCCCTTGTGACCTTTGCAAGAATTGATGCCGCGGCAATGGACATCGAATTTGCGTCGCCCTTGACGATTGTTTTTGTCGGGATACCGAGAAGAGGGTCACGGTTTCCGTCAACGAGCGCCATATCCGGCTTTATATCAAGCCCTTCGAAAGCACGGCGCATCGCAAGATATGTTGCCTGCAGGATGTTGATCTCGTCAATCTCCTTTTCGTCGGCAACGGCTATACTGTAAGCGAGAGCTTTTTCTTTGATGACATCGAAAAGTGCCTCGCGTTTTTTCTCTGTTAATTTTTTCGAATCGTTAACGCCGTCAATAACGCATCCTTTCGGAAGGATGACTGCAGCGGCGCATACAGGCCCTGCAAGAGGACCTCTGCCTGCTTCATCAATTCCGCAGACAACGCTGAAGCCTTCTGCCTCAGCTTCATTTTCATATCTGAACCAATCAACGGGTTCTTTGAGAACTTCTTTTTTCATCTCATCACCTGAAAAAGCAAGAGGCTGTTTTGAAAACAGCCCCTTTTATTAAAAATTAATCAACGATAACAGTACCGTCTTCTTTAATGGTAATCTTATCGCCATCCTTAACAGCGTTAAGGAATTCTTCGCCGAGGCTGTCAACAGCAACGATTGAGTTGTCTGTCCAGACATCTGCAAGGATAACGCCTGCAGCAGCAAGAGAGTCAATCGGCTGAGAGAAAAGCATTGCGCTGGGAGCGAGCTTAAGAGCTGCTACGGTATAGATAACCATACCACCTGTTGTTGAACCGATTGTCTGAGGAAGGCAGAGAACCTTACCTGTGAGATTTTTGCCGAAAACATCGGGGTTGTTCTGGTCTGAGCCGATAACATAATCCTTACCGATGAGGGGAATATCGTGAAGAAGAGCTGTCTTCTGGAATGTTGCGAGAGTGTTGACACCGTTATGAGAAACTACTGCCTCGCCCTTATCAATCTTACCTGCAACGACAGGACGACCTTTGAATTCTTTACTCATAATTATATACCTCCCTTTACAATGATCTTAGTGATATCATCAGTTGTGAAGTAACGAGCTGTTGTATATGTACGAAGCTTGTTTGAGCATGTGATAACATTGCTGCTGTCGCCGCCGCAAAGCGGATTGTTCATATACATAAGCGGACAGATATATGAAAGATTTACGCCACGGAGAAGGAACTTGTTATAAGCAGCCTTGTTTTCCTTCTTGAATCTTTCAAGAACTTCGGGAGCAGATGTAACAACTGTACGGATCTGAACTGTCTTCTGACCCTGCTTCTTGCATTCCTCGTCAATTCTTTCAGCCCATTCGCCGAGCTGCTCGTATGAAAGGTGAGGACAGCCGATGAAGCAAAGCTTCGGAGTTGCGCTCTTATCCTTCCACATTACGGGATAGTTCTTATATACTCTTTCAAGCTCAGCATCGTCAATAACATATGTTTTTGCATCTGCATTGATAATGTCTGCGCCCATCTCAACTGCTTCGGGAGTGAG
>JAZORX010000195.1:0-4566 GCA_045656845.1 Acutalibacteraceae bacterium
TAAAATCGCATCAAATTAACAAAAAAATGTTAAAAATTAATGAATAATTGAGAACACAACTTTGATGTGATTAACCCTGTTTTTATAAATAAACGTTATCGACAAATTCGGGTTTGTCGAGTTCTTATATTTCCACCTCATCCGCCTCGTCCCTCGGCACCTTCTCCTCGAGGAGAAGGCTGAAAAACTACGCAAATCCAAGGCTTCCCCTTGAGGGGAGGCTCCGCCGTAGGCGGTGGTGAGGTGTAGGTTGCAACGCAACCGTTATTATATTCAGCATCGCAGACCCTTACTTATTCACTATTACTTCTTACTTATTACTTTTCGGGTTCATCCCCGATAACCCCGAATTTGTAACATAAGAAAAACTGTGATGTGGAAAAAAGCACATCACAGTTTTTGTGTTATGTTTATCAGTCGATTGTTATCCACATTGCAGGGCGGACGGCAATTTCAGTATTAAGAACATAGTCACCGCTACCATTGACATCACCGTTATTGTAGACATGGGCAGCATAAGATTGAAAGTAACCAGGTGAACGGAGCCACCACCAACAGTTGCCGTTATAAACATATCCCCCTTTTGTTTCTGCGTATTTTGTTGGCTTGCACTCTTTTGATGCTGACGAATATAAATACTTGTTTGACTCATTGATGCTCAGTAAATAAACCTTATCCTGCGTTGCATTGCCGGGATTGGTGCTATAAGAAGGATTCTTATCTGCTGATACCGTTACCGTCGGAATCTTTGCTTTTTCTGCACTTGTAAATGCTGTGTTTATGAAATCATTATTCAACCATTTCCTCAGTGTGCAGGTTTCCCATGTCACATCAACATATTCCTCATGATACGGCTTGCAATCAAGAGCATACCTGCTTATAACAAGAGCCTTGTCTCCCTGAACATCAAGCACAAGCCACTCGATATCTTCTTTACCATTTGAGGTATTGTTATCCTGCTCGTACTTTCCGAATTTTACATAATCACCGACTTTAACATTGCCGATTCCCGGTGTGGTGTTATTTGACGGGGTTTGTGTCGGTTGTGTTGGTGTCTGTGTCGGTATCTGTGTAGGCTGTGTAGGTGCTTGTGTTGAAGGCTCGATCGGAGGAGTGGTTAGTGGTGCATCTTCTTTTTTAGACGGTTTGGAATTTACCATATTCACGCTGTAAACAGACCAGAATTTCTTTCCGTTTTCCTTCTTGAGCGCGGCTGTTATCGTCAGCGTTATTCCCGAAAACTCTTTGTTGCTTTCATCACCATATTCACAATTATATACCTTTACGGTAAAGCGATACTTATCCTCAACAGCTGTCTTTTCCGTTATTTCGTAGAGGACGGTGCCACCGTCACCGGAGACGAAGCCCAGCATATAGCAATAATCCCCATCCACATAGATCGGTTTTTCCACTCCGTTGATTACAGAACCGTTTTCAAAGTTATCATTAAACTTTATGTTGTAAACACTCTCGCAGATCCATTTAACATTTTCTTTCGGAACAACTGCATAAGCATTTTCTCTTACCTCGTTATAATATTCATTTTTATAGGTATAGTCAATGTTGCCGAAGAAGAATTCATATCCTCTGCCGTGCGTTGAATAAAGCATATCTGCAACATCCTGATATGTGGCAATTCCTCCACCGTTATCAAACGAGCCGTTTGTCGCTTCAAGGAACTTTATGAAATTTTCAAAATCAGCCTCTGTTGCAACGATTTTTTCTGCATCTGAGATGTCAGGCCTTATAACTTCCTGAGTTGACGGTACAGTAGTATTTTCATCCTGCTTGTCATTCTTTTGGGAATTGACCAAAACCTCGCCAACGGCATCCTCAGCGTCATTGTCAACATCTGCGATGATTACAATTTTCTTCGGCTCTTCCTGCTTTGTTGATTCTGTTACAACCTGAGTTCTTTCGGAAATTATTCCTTCAAGGGTAATTCTGTATTTACCGTCTTCTTTAAAGTCAATACTGAAAACAGAAGCATTCGATCTTTCGTTAATGATATTTTCAAATGTGCTGAAGGTCGAGCTTCTGAAAACCTTTCCTGTTTTGAACTTGTCGACTTTGATATTGTAATCTTCATACGGAAAAACTTCAGCATCATAAACGACGAGATCTGTCTTTATCTTAAGGACAGGGAAATCAGTTATGTAGCCTTCCCCTTCTGACTCTGACTTGAAGAGTATTGCGTCAGTTATAAAGAGACCGCCCGTCAGAAAAACGATAAGCGCAAGGACAATTGCAACGATTTTAAGCACCAGATTCTTCTTGCCTTTTTTCTGTTTTGTCGGCTTCTGTGGTTCAACGGGTTTCGGCTCTGCGTACTCTTTTGGTGGCTGTGCAGGGGCGACGGTCGCTCCGCACTTTGCGCAGAATTTCATATTCGGGTTCAATTCATTTCCGCATTTAGGACAATTCATAATGCATCCTCCTGTTTATTATCAACTTCAATTCGCAGAATAAGGGGCTGTTGTTTCATCAATATACGCAAACGAACTAATATTCGTAATTTCAACAGGGTGTTTTGTAAAGTCAAGATCACATTTATAAACCACCCTACTATTGATAAACACCTTCAAAACTGAATCAGGCTTATCACCTTTAACATAGAAGCTGTACGATGAACCATCAATATAATGATTATCAACCGTCAGAATGTTAACACCATCAAGAGATGCTTTGATTGTTCCATATTCCCCTAAATCAGGCAAAGTCATATTTATTTGGGTTGAGCGTTCAACACCTTCACCAAGGCTTATTGTTAAAATTATCTCCGAACCTTTAGGTATCTTTATACCTTTATTCACAGAACTTTTGATTACGCAATCCTCATTAACTGTATCATCATAATCATACTCAATTTTTACTATAAATCCGTTTGACTCAAGCATAGTTTTTGCAGTATCCATATGCTTACCGATAACATCAGGAACAGCAACAACACTTACACTATTCGAACTATATGACAAGTATCTTATTGTTACAGATGAACCTGCATAAACCTTACATCCGGGTGCAGGAGTAACATCAATAACGGTTCCCGGATAAATGCCTTTTTCTTCATAATCCTCAGTATATTCAACTTCTCTTTCAACTATCTTGAGATCCAAGTTTATCAAGGCGCTCTTTACCGTTACAAAATCCTTTCCCTCCAAATCAGAGGGAATTGTAACAAACTCTTCACCGGCAGCAACAACAATTTCTATCACCTGCTTTTCAGAATCAATCTTTTCTCCTGCAGCAGGTGTTTGAGAAATGATAGTATTGGGTTTGTATGACGGGTCAGCTTCTTCCTCAGTAACTTTGAAAACAAACTGCGAATATCGTGCTTTAAAATCCTCAGAATACTCAAGACCGATAAAATCGGGAACATTCACCTTTGATTCGTTATCAGACAATATAACCTCCGAAAAATCCTTTATTGGCACATCATCTTCTTTTGAATCGACAGTCACCTTATCAACAGCATTCTTATCATCATCGTCAACCTCTACAATAATAACGATAACGATCAATTCTTCATTCTGCGTTGTTGTGTCATAAAAATTCTGTGTTCTTTCGGATGTTATGCCCTCAAGCCTAATCTGGTATTTTCCGTCTTCCTTAAATTTAAGGCTGTAAATTGGACCATCAGATTTTTCATTTATGATATTTTCATATTTATTAAAAGCTGAACTTTTAAAAACCTTGCCATTTGAAAGTTTATCAACCCTGATGTTATAGCTTTCATACGGAAATTTCTCTGCATCATAAACAAGTAAATCCGTATTGTGTTTTATAACGGGAAAATCGGTTATATACCCTTCTTTTTCTGCCTCATTATTGAACATAACCATATCAGACAAAAAAACGCCTGCAAAGAAAACAGCTAAAACAAGAACTATTGCAACTGTAGCAAGCACCAGATTCTTCTTGCCTTTTTTCTGTTTTGTCGGCTTCTGTGGTTCGACGGGTTTCGGCTCTGCGTACTCTTTTGGTGGCTGTGCAGGGACGACGGTTGTTCCGCACTTTGCGCAGAATTTCATATTCGGGTTCAATTCATTTCCGCATTTAGGACAATTCATAATGCATCCTCCTGTTTTGAACAATATACTACAATAATTATATCATAATACATCAAACATCTTTTCTGTAACTCCGATTTTACCTTTTACATTGTCTTTTGTCAACAATCACCACTTCGAAAGAGTTTTACTTTTTTCTTTATAATTCTTAAAATGTATTGATTTTGTTTTAATTTAATGCTAACATTGCAATTGAAGCTGAATTATTTCAGGCTTTTTTCGCACAAACTAACATTAACCCCGTAACCGTACCTATGGAGGTGCACAGCATGACAATTTTTAATTTCATTTCGCTTTTCGGTGGTCTTGCCCTCTTCCTTTTCGGAATGAACACTATGTCCGGAAATCTTGAGAAAACTGCCGGTGGTAAACTCGAAAAAATCCTCAAAGTTATGACAGACAAGCCGATCAAAGCTCTGCTTCTCGGCACGGCCATCACGGCAACAATTCAGTCTTCTTCTGCTGTGACGGTTATGCTCGTCGGTCTTGTTAACTC
>JAZORX010000196.1:0-22422 GCA_045656845.1 Acutalibacteraceae bacterium
CAAAGATTTAACTTCACGGTCTTTTGGGTTTTTTCAATTTTCACCTTTGCGTCTGCAGTTTCCAAATGCACACTGAATCCACAGACCACGCAGGTATATATATCGGCTTTCCCTTGCCTGATTATAATTATAAAAGGCAAGAGAAAAATGTTGTAAAACAGATTTTACCTTTTTATTTTCCGTAAGAAAGCTCCCATACATCAGCGTATGTACCCAACGGATCACGGGAAAGAATACACATAAGAACGAAGCATTCATACGGATTCTGAATGTAAAGGTTACCCATAAAACAACTTTCGAGAATCTTATTTGTTGATTCGAGGAATGCCGTATATCTCTTGACAGCTTTAGGATAATTCATAAGCTTATTTGAGAAAATAAAGAAATTAAGCGTAATGAGGTCGAAGCGGTTTATTTCAGACTTACCTGAAAGGATTTCGCCTATTCTCTGCCTGCTGAATCTTCTGCCGGCAAACTGTTCGTTGAGCTTTGAAATCTTACTCGGGGTAAGGTTTCCGTGTCTGTCCGTCGGGATAGCGGCACAGATTATATGCTCAAAATCGCTTTCTGTGATATCTTCCTTCTTATAAACCTTTTTGCTCTGACGGAATTTTTCAATTCTCTCAAGCTTTTCATAATCATACAAACGCTCGTTACGGTTAAGCTTATCCTGATACTCAGCCAAAGCTTCAGCGTGATTTTCCTCTTCCGTCTTATTGTAAATCTGCGCTATGATTTCTCTTGCTTCATCATAAAGCTTATCAAAGCAAGCTCTTGCAGTTTCACTCATTTGTGAGAGATTGCCTGTAGTTTTGAGCTTTGAAAGATGAGCAATAAATTTAGACTCATCGTCGCTGACGGAATACATATTGCTTCTGATGCTTATTGTACGCTCACCGTCGCCAAAAGGAATGAACGGAGTGTTTGCAGGAGTGTTGTTGTATCTCTCCCAAAGATTTTCGAACTTGAGATAATTGTATCCGTTTTTGTAGCAATACCAGCAAATAGCCTCAAACGGGTCTTTCGGGTTGATTTCGTGCTCTCTGAGTGCTTTTGTGAGGAAGAGATTGACATCCTCAACACTCATATTAAGTCCGAAGCCGAGCAGAAAGACAACATTTCTTTTAACCGTCTGCTGAGTCAGCCAGTTTTTAGAAAGAGCGCTGAGCTTGGCAGTGGTCGGAGTGAAAGACGGCGGAGTGTGATTATCTGCAAAAGAGCTTTTGATAATCTGCTGATATTCCTTGATATCAACATCACCGAAAGCCTCGGTAAACCCCGCTTTGATATAAATATATCTTTTAAGGTAATCACCGAATGATATAAACCTCAGCCTGTGTCTGAGAGAATCATAGATCATCTGGGCATCCTGATGCTGAAACGCAGTCGCATCAACGGCATCGTAGAGAGATTCCCAGGCTGCCTGAGTAAATTCAAAATCTCTGAGTTCGTTATCGTTCATATCAGGATTTTTCCTTTCTTATTTTTGAAAGCACAAGTCTTGCAAGAGCAAGGAATGCGATGGTGAATACAATGAGCATAAGCCAGGAAACCAAAACATTCAGTAACGCATGGCTAGTATCATCACCCGCGATTTTATTACATTCTTCCTCAAAAAGACAACTAAACATTTGGCTGGATGTGAAATCTTCTAATGAAGGTATATCGGATAAGTTGATTCCTTCTTTTTTAAGGAAATCTTTCACAAACGGATATTTATCAATATCCTCCCCCAAATTCTGAATCTTTTCCAAAGTAGCAAAATTAGAATTACTCTTTATCTGAGTTGCGACTGTAGAGTCCAAACTGTTTATATCACAAGTAAAGCCTAAACTTTGAAGGCTCCATCTGCTCGTTATGAAATTAGAAACAGCTAACAAAACTTTATTGTCAGGGCTAAAAGTAATTAATGTGTTTGAGAAAAGAATCTGCGGAAGGATAAGAAGCGGTGCTGTAGTCATAGCTCTGTCCGGATTATTGAAGAGCGAAGATACAAGCAAGCCCATTGCCGCTGAAGAAAGTGCTGTCAGATAAACAGTAATCAAAATTTCCAATGAACCTCCGATGCCAAAGACACCGTCCGGAATATTAAGACTATCGCTTCCGTTTATACTGAATTTGATATTGAGAGTAATAAGGAGTGTAAACACTATAAGAATGCTCTGAATAAAGGTCAACACAGACATAACAATCATCTTCGATGTAAGATACGATGTCAGAGAAAGTCCCGTCATATATTCTCGTCTTAGAATCTGCCGTTCTTTACAGACTTCCTGAATTGTATTGAACATACCTACCCAGTATCCTGCGCAGGTAAGAGCAAACATCATAACCTTTGTGTACATCTGATCGTTGAATAAAGAACTTGTGGCAACAATACCGATCAGAATCGCAAGCAACGGAGCCTGTCCTATCAGCAACAGCAGTCGTTGCCTATCGTTACAGATGAGTTTCAGGTATCTCATAGAGATAACCTTCAGCTGTGTAAATTTATTTTTATCAGCCTTTGCTGCAGGTGGTGCTGCAGCCGGTACACGGCGAAGCGGAGGAGTAATCTTTTCATACTTCGCTTTCCAGAAGTCGGCATGGTCTGTGATCATGCTATAGACATCGACAATATTTGAGACATTGAAGAATTTAAGAGCATCGTCGTACGAGCCGAAGAAGGTAAGATTTCCGCCCTTACCCATAAATACGACTTTATCGCACATTTTGAGCTGAAGTGTACTGTGCGTAACGAGGATAACCGTCTTACCGCTGTCTGCCATTGCACGAAGGGACTTCATAAGGCTGCGCTCTGTTCCCGGATCGAGACCCGATGCAGGCTCATCAAGGAAGATAAGGTTCGGGTCGGAAAGAAGCTCAACTGCAATACTTGCTCTCTTTCTCTGACCGCCACTGAGGGACTTGATAAAGCTATCCTTTTTCTCTTCAAGATCAACGGTTTTAATTGCTTTTGCGATTGCTGCCTCGATTTCTGCAGGTGATGTATCATCAGGAAGACGAAGCTTTGCAGCATATGAAAGCATATCGTGAAGAGACAGATTATCATAAACAATATCTGACTGTGGAACATAACCTACAAGCTTTTTGATTGAGTCGAGGTTTTTATAAAGCTCAACACCGTTTATGTAAACATCACCCTGAGTCGGAGGCAGGTAACCGCACATTGCATTGAGCACAGTTGATTTACCTGCACCTGAGCCACCGATGATTGCAACAAGCTCGCCCGGTTTGATATCGAGATTGACATGGTTACAGGTAACAAACTTCTTGCTTCCCTTACCTCTTTCGATAACTATATCCGAAGCAACAACAGAAATACCGTTTTTATAGCTGCAGTAATAAATATCCTTTGAAGTAAAGATAAGCTTAGTGTTTGTGATGACGATAACATCTTTTTCGTGAAGCTTTATCTTACCTCTTATGCGTCTGTTATTAACGATAACACCGTTTGTACTGTTATTATCGCCGATGTAGTAACCGTCACGCTCACGGGTAATAGTCGCATGAAGCTTAGATACGGAAACATGAGGAAGAACGATTGAGCATCTGTTATCACGGCCGATTGTGATACGGTTGTTGCTTGCAACGGGAGTTGAAGTCCATCTGCTTGAAGTGCCTGATGAAGAGAAAACAAACAGCACACCCGAAGAAACGCCACCGTTTTTGTCGTCGATACGGATGAAGTCACCGTCGAAGATATTTCGTCCGTTGATTCTGACATTGTTGTAAATAAGGCCGTTTGTGCTCGGCTGTCCCTTATAAACAACCTTGTCCTCAATTGCCCACAAACCGTTACGATAAACGAAACGTCCGTGCTCAGTTGAAACAAGCGGAGAAGTGAAAACAATATCGCTTCTCGGGTCTCGTCCGAAATAAAGGCAACCTTTTCCGAAGCTTCCGAGGTTGATCGTACGCGGAGGCTGATTACCTTCAAAGATAGTCAGTATCGAGCCATCCGTTTTCGCCTGTGTTCCCATAGCAGGGTTACCACCGGGAACGAAGACAGTTTTGTTACTGTCCACATTGTTCATATTATTCATATCAAAACCTTCTTTACAAGATTTATTTACCGATTATTTTTCAAGAGATATATCAACAAGTGCTATATCTTTGTTTACTTCAGAACCATACATACAGGTAGCTGAAATTTCCACTTTCTGAGCATCTTCAACATCAATCTCAAACTCAAGTTTTCCGGTTGCTTTGTTGAAAAAGCCGGTTTCGTATTCACATGTATCGTCAACATATATTTTAACAAAATACTGACTATTCTGATCAGCTTTATCTGACACTACAATTGAACCCTTGAAAGTTTTATAAGATTTATCAAGATTATGCACTGAATACGCAGGAGCATGAACAGTAAAATCTTTGTAGAGATAATATTCATCGTAAGTGTAGCCGAATGAATCCTTAAACTCTTCTGCTATGTATTCATAATTCTCTGAAGCAACAACAACGAGGTCACGAAGCTCGGGCTTGTCAGATTTTATCGCACCGTTAACTTCATCTGAATCTGCAAGACCCATTTTTTCAAGAGCTTCAAGCTCGGCTGCAGCCTTTTCGTAGTCAACCTTGCCGTCATTATAATCTGAAATAACCTCATTCACACGGTCTTTAAGGAGCACCTCAAGAATCGCTTCCTGAATCTGCTTGTTATCGACCTCTTCGAGGTACTGCTCAAGAGCCTCTTCGACCTTGCCGTCCTTCATATCTTTATAAACGCTGTATGCAGGACTTGTGAAGAAAAGGACTGCAACAACAATTGCAGGTGCAATAATCGCCGTCGCAACGATAGCAGCAATCATTTTAGCCTTACTGCCCTTTTTCTTCTGCTTCTTTTCAGGCTTCTCTTCTCCAAAAGAAGCAACAGCAGGAGCAATTTCCTGCCTTTGCTCATACAGCTGTGCAGGTATATCCGTTGTATCGTCATTGCCTGCAATCACTCTTGCAGGAGGAGCTTCCTGAGGAATTACTGCAGGTCGGACAATATCCTGAATCGGAGTCGCAACTTTATATGTTCCGTCTGCAACGCTCCGGAGCGCCTGCTTCATCTGCGATGCGCTTTCAAATCTCTCTGCAGGGTTGAATGCGCAGGCTTTAAGGATGACCTCTGCCATCTCGGGCGAAGCATCGCACGGAGCAGGAAGAGCCTCGCCGTGTATTCTGCGTTCAACGGCTACCCTTCTGTCGTTCGGGCTTAAAATCTGCTTATCTGCATCGATGAAAGGCACTCTGTTGCCGTTAAGCATACGGTATAAAACGATACCGAGAGAGTATGTATCGACCCTTGCATCGTACTCTCTGCTGTTAGCAACCTCGGGCGCCATATAGTTTGCCGTACCCTTCTGCGAAAGGCCACCCGTCATATTTTCAAGCTTTCTTGCAATACCAAAATCGCCAAGCTTGAAGTGACCGAATTTATTGACAAAGATATTTTCAGGCTTGATATCACGGTGAATGATATTCATTCTGCCGCAGATTTCAAGCGCAGAGCAGATATCGCAACCCAGCTTGATAACCTGAGCCTCGTCAAAATTCATATCGCAGATAAACTTATTAAACGGAGTCAATAACTCCATTCGGATGTAAATATCCCATCCGATTTCGTCTGTCTTTTCGACGACTTTATAATCTTCAATGCTGACGATATTCTGAATTCCCTTAAGGGACTCCATAAGCTGAATTTCGCCAACAAAATCATCAACAATTCCTTTAAAATAGGTTTTTGAGCCTGACAAATCCAGGCCTTCAGAAAGAAGGCTATCCACCTCGGACGAATCCGAGGGGATAGAAATAACCTTTATTGCAGCCGTACTTTCAACATTACTGTCGTTTCGCACAGCCTGATAAACAACACCGTAGGAACCTCTGCCGAGCTGCCTGACAATCTGCCACTCAGGCCAGACAGAAGATATGCCTGAAGTTTTGTTTACATTTGTGTTGTCCATTTAAAAACCTTCTTTGTGTTTGGTTTTG
This sequence comes from Acutalibacteraceae bacterium, assembly GCA_045656845.1. GTDB lineage: Bacteria > Bacillota > Clostridia > Oscillospirales > Acutalibacteraceae > CAG-488. Next base: position 5,986 of record JAZORX010000196.1, read on the forward strand.
AAATTAGCTCCAGAGAAGAGCGTCCATGAGGATGAAGCAAGGGGTGTTGTGGTACTGTGTATCGTCTATAGGCACCACTTCTATTTTAAGATAATCAACTCCGCTTATGTCAACACTGAAATTGGTAAGATCAGTTTTTCTACGAATTTCAGGAGAAAAATATATGAGTTTATCATCAGCATAAATCTTTATCTGAGTCTTTCCGTTTTCACCAATATCCTTATACGAAATCATAGATCCCGAAAAAGTGCTGTACTTGCCGTACAATCTGTATTCAGCATAATGTACCGTACCCTCGCCTTTGTAATAATCACCATTCAAAATTGAATAATTGCTGACATCCATATGCGTCTTTCCGAACGGGTCGGTAGGTGTACCATCATTCCATGTCCAACCACCGTTGATAGGTGTGATACTTGCAAGTGAAACAGGAGCACTCTTTTCAATTTCAGCAAGTTTGGATGTGAGTGTGGAGTTACCGGGAAGAACTGTCAATGCGTCATTTATAACCTTCTTTGCCGCTGCGTGGCTGCGCTTATTCATAAGCTCGTCTGCCGTCTCGATAACACCCTTCACATAATTATCCTCAGTTGTTGTCTTGAGATCTTTGAAATACTGGTCATTTGTAAACTTGATTGCGTCATCAAGTGTTGAGAATGCTTCAGCATATCTTTCTGCGGTAATATAGTCTGTAATGTTCTTTGAAACCTCTGTCTTGTAATTCATAAGGCTTTCTGCCTTTGCTGTATCAAGCTTTGAAGTGTCAACACCGTCGGGAAGGACTTTATATGCTGTGTCAGCATATGTGATTGCATCCTTATACTGTTTGTTGCCGTTATAGCCATTGATTGTGTTTACTACAGAGTCAATATACTTCGGGCAGATTTCGTTCAACTTATCCTGAGCTGTATTGTAATCTTCACTTCCCTGAGGTACCTTCGCGTACTCTGCGATAGCGTTTACAAAGTCGCCATTCTTATAGAAGCCGTCAGCCTTTTCAAGAGCGTTTGCAGAATCATTCTTTGCCGTTACCTCTGCAATCTTGTCCTTTGCACCGTCGAAGCCCATTGTTTCAAGAGCTGTCAGCTCTGCAAAAGCTTCTTCGTAGCTGATTTTACCGTCGTTATACTCTGCAACAACCTCGTCAACGCGTCCCTTAAGGAGCATTTCAAGGATTGTTTCCTGAATCAGATCATCTTCAACATCTGCGCTGTAATGTTTGAGAGCATTGTCAACCTTGCCGTCCTTGATATCCGTATAAACACCGTAAGCAGGGCTTGTAAAGAAAAGAACTGTAAGTGTGATTGCAAGTGCAAGAATTGACGAAATCACAAGACCTGCAATTATCTTTGCTTTTTTCTTTTTATTCTTCTTTTTCTTATCTTTCTTTTTGTTGTCTTCGGCAGGTTCATTGTTGAAAGAATCAACTACGGGAGTCACCGGCTGAGCATTAACAGGACTGTTATTGACTGCAACCGTATCTGCAACAGCAATCTCACGGTTAACGGGAACTGTCGGATCAGGAGTGTTCGGTTTTACGATTTTATATGTACCGTTAGCAACGCAGAGAAGAGCCTGCTTCATCTGACTTGCGTTTGCAAAACGGTTTTTCGGATCAAACGCACAAGCACGGAGAATGACATCTGCCATCTCGGGAGAAGCATTACACGGTGCCGGAATCGGCTCACCACGAAGCCTGCGATCGACAGCCAACTTTCTGTCGTTCGGGCTTAAGAGCTGCTTATCGTTGCTGATAAACGGAAGCTTGTTGCCGTTAAGAAGACGGTAGAGCACAAGACCGAGAGAATAAGTATCAACTCGTGCATCGTAGTTTTTACTGCTTGCAACCTCGGGTGCCATATAGTTGAATGTACCCTTCTGAGAAAGGCCACCTGTCATATTTTCAAGCTTTCTTGCGATGCCGAAATCGCCAAGCTTATAATAACCAAAGCTGTTTATGAAAATGTTTTCGGGTTTGATATCACGGTGAATGATCTTTTTCTGGCCGCAGATTTCAAGAGCTGTACAGATGTCGCAGCCAAGCTTGATAACCTGAGCCTCATTGAGTCTCTTATCACAAAGAAATGTGTTGAACGGAGTGAGCAATTCCATACGGATATAGATATCCCATCCGATTTCATTCTGCTTTTCAACTACCTTATAGTCTTCAACGCTGACGATATTCTGAATTCCCTTGAGAGATTCCATAAGCTGAATCTCACGCACAAAATCGTCAACAATTCCTTTGAAATAAGTTTTTGTTCCTGAATAGTCAAGACCCTCTGAACGAAGTGAATCCACCTCTGATGAATCTGACGGGATTGAGATAACCTTGATTGCTGATGTGCTTTCGACATTATGATCCTTTCTGACTGCCTGATAAACAACACCGAAAGAACCTCTGCCGAGCTGCTTGACTATGCGCCACTCAGGCCACACTGACGGTGTACCTGCGTCAGCCGCAACAGGAGCAACAGGAGCATCTTCAAATTTATTTCCGCACTTGGGGCAGAACTTTATTCCGTCACGGACTTCAGTTCCACATCTCTGACATTTCATAATATTTTCCTCCTCATTTGTTCTTGAACAAACTTAAAAATATATTGTCATTTTGTTTTATTTCCAAGAGAATTATTGTCACATTGTCTTTGCCACCGTTTTCCAGAGCCTTTTGCAAAAGGATTTCAACGGCTTCTTCGAGAGGATTATTATTGACGATTTCGTTGATTTCATCATTTTCGACCATATCCGTAAGACCATCTGAACAAATCAGATATTTATCGCCTTCCGTATATCCACCTCGTGAGAAGTACGGCTCTATAATCAGGATCTCAGGCGGAACACCGAGATGCTGAGTCAACGGAGGTTTCCTGCCGTAAACAGCAACTGCTACATGGTCTGTTGAAATCTGCCTGATCTCACCCTCTGACAGACGGAAGATCTTACTGTCTCCTATATTGCAGAGAGTTATCTCATCTTTCGAGAAATGCAGCATTGCCGCAGTTGTTCCCATTGCTGAGACACCGTGCTCTTCAGCGTATGCACAGATAGCATCGTTCGTCTTCATACAATAATCCGAAAGAGTTGAAACGCTTTCGCATTCACCTCTGATACCTGCAGCCTCCTGAGCCGCGATCAGGGATGCAACCTCACCGAGTTCTTCTCCACCCATGCCATCAAAAATTCCGAAAATCGGGAAATCCTTTGGTGAAACACTACCATTTTTTGAAAAAGGCTTCTGTGAGGCATCGTTATCCATATAAGAACCGTCACATATCAGGTTGTCCTGGTTCATTGTTCTGACTTTGCCTATGTTACTCACACAGGCGTAGTTAATTTTGTAACGCATAATTGCCTCCTTTCAATTATTTTTTTACTCTTCAATTGTAACTATTTTTGCCTTTTTTCTGTAAGCAGTGTTTTACCTTTTCAAAAATCAGAATATACTGCCACAAATAATACAATTATTTTACATTTTAACACATTTAAAGCCATTCTTCAACATTATAATAGTAAAAATATATAAAAAAACGGACTCTTTTGCAAATTTCGCAAGAGTCCGTTTTTTCAAGCTAAATCAAAAAGCAAACATAAATCTTCCACCCGGAGCAACATCACCGTTCTGATAAAAATCCATAATATCTCCGTCAACCTGCATATTATCAGAAAGCTTGAAATTGAAATGTATTTCGCTTCCCTTCGAAAGCCCGAGAGCTGACCTCGGCACAGAAATCTGCATCACATTGCCGTTGATTGTATACTGTGCTTCACCTGTTTTTTCAAAGCTCCAGCCACCCTTTGACCTTTCAACCGTAATTGTTGAAGCATCGGCAGAAGAACGGTTTATTACATATTCGAAGCCTTCCCAGTTTGATGAATTACCCGTGAAATCAGTATCTAAAAATACACGCATCCACGCATTGTCCGTATATGGAGAGATATCGTCAACCGTTTCAATTCTGAAATAAATATTTTTGTTGTCGTATGTCACCTTTACGCTTCTGAAATCGTTGCGCATCGTGTCGCTTTCATAATGAAGGCCAATCCAGCCGTCTGCATCTCTCTTTTTCGTGCTGCCCGTATAGTGGAAATATTCATTATTGACCCAGCTCCACTGACTGTCTGCACCGTGGATATTTATCGTCTGCCCTCCGCTTGTTTTCATCGGCGCCGAAACACCTTTGAAACGACGGATATTGGCACAAAGCTGATAATAATAATGGTCTTTCAGAACGCCCTTTGCAGGTTCAATATCACGGCTGTATTCCTCGCTGAACTGATCAGGAAAGGCATTCTCAACGCCTTCCCACTCCTGCCATCTGCCTGCAATCCATTCATTCCAACCCGTTACGAATATGAAATCGGGATCACATTCAATAGCATAATCCCACTGCTGCTGAAAATTGAGACCGTAAAGCATAGCGTTTTCCGTTGAAGAATCGACGGTTACCATTTCATCGCCTTTCATGAACGAATAAGAATAGTCTCCGTGCGTAAAGCTTCTGCCCTGAACATTTCCGCCACTGTTCATTGCAACAAGCTTACCGTCTGCTGCATTCTGCGCAACGGAAACACACATCTGCTCTGTTCCGCCAAAAAGTGATGTGCCGAACTTTGTCTGAGGATAGTCGCTGCACCAGCCCCAGATTTTTTCATATATCGGCATATTGTCATTGAAATAAGTCGGGTTGTTCTGCCTGAAGGTGAAGAAATCGAGGATTTCTTTTTCATAATCGTCATATTTATTCAGTGCTTCTTTATGAGCCATAATGAGAGGCTTGCCGTCCCACTTAAACCAGAGATGCTCGTATCTGCCCTTTGAATAAACATCCTCATAAAGCTGACGAAGAGAAACAGTTGCATACTCAGACGAATTGAAAGGAAGCATAAATGCAATCTGAGGAACATTCACGCCGTCTTCTATCGCTTCATCAAAAACCCTGAAAAGCGTTTCATACGCAGGCTCCCAGGTTGACGATTCATTCGTGCAGTCAAAGATAATAACATCAACTCCTGCATCGGCAATAAGCTCCGCATGCTTTCTTACAACATACTCGTCAAGACCTGAGTAATAGCCGAAAAGAGGTTCACCCCAATAGTAAGGTCTGCCGTCCGGTTCACTTCCCCAGGCAGGATGATCATAATCTCTCACAGCTTCGGGGAATTTCTGCAGGATTTCAGAAGCGTTCTTTGCTTCAAAATTCTGAGCAAAATTATAGTGCCATGTCCAGTAAAAAAGGCCGACGAATTTTTCTTCGTCCCTCTCGCCCACCTCTTCATAAGTCGGAAGGCTTCTGCCGAGGCCATCAACAGCAACCCATGTATCGGGACGCACCTCGCCGTAATAATTTTCATTGGCATTTTTTGTGCCGACAAAGGAAACTCCGACCATTGACGGCAGCATTGCTATCGTTGTCAGAAACGAAACTATGACTTTGAGTATCATTGACATAATTGCACCTCCTGAGTATTTCTGAAAATATTATAATGCAGTATCTCCTATGTTGTCAAACCCCAATGCACCGTACAGCAAGCCAACAAATTCGGGTTTGTCGGGCTTTTCAGTGGTGCAGTTTTCAGGCCCCCTTGCCTAAAGGGGGCTGGCACGACGAAGTCGTGACTGGGGGATATTTTTAAAGAAAACAACTATATTTCAATGTTTTTTCTTAAAGTATCCCTCCGTCTTTTGCTACGCAAAACCCACCTTCCTTTAGGCAAGGGAGGCAATGCACTATTTAAAACCATGCCAAAACATCCCTACAAACCCGAATTTGTTGAACTGTTTTAAAAAATGTTCACAGGAGATGGAGCCTCGGAATCCATTGAAACCAGTAAAAGCCATTACAATTGATAATAAAATCTGAAAAAGTTGATTAACTCATAATCAGGTGATATAATATGTACGCTAAACTGATTTAATATCGTGTAATCTTAGATATATTCTTTTTGGGGAGGATTAATATGAAAATCATGAAAAAAACTACATCATTATTTCTTGCGTTGATTCTTATTTTCGCAACCTTCGCAACGTCAGGAATTAGTGTTAATGCTCAGGTTTATTCGGGGGATTACAGCAGATCTTCTCAGGATAGTGTGATGTGGTCTTTTGACTCGTCAACAGGTACGCTTACCTTTTCAGGAGAAGGCCATGCAGAATCTGGATCGTACTGGGCAAACTCACCATGGAGTCAATTTGAAGAAAATATAGACCGTGTTATCATAGAAAACGGCGTAAGTTGTTCACTTTCTCTATATAATTGCAAAAACATTTCCAGTATAGAAATAGGAAAAGACGTTCTTTATACTCCACTTGATAGTCTAAACCCTAAAATTTTCCCAAACCTTAAAAGTATTTATGTTGATGAAAGTAATACATATTGCTCCAGCACCAGTGGAGTATTATTTGTCAAGCCAATACCTGATTTTGAAGATTTAATACTGCTATGTTACCCTTCTCAAAAGAAGGAAAATACATACAGCATTCCCACCGGAGTAACCGAAATAGGCAAATTTGCATTTTACAATTGTATGAACCTTGAAACAATCACAATACCTGACAGTGTTGAAAAAATTGATCGTGAAGCTTTTAAAAATTCAAAATTGTATACTGACACAACTAACTGGGAGAATGGTGTTTTATATATAGATGATTGTTTGATAGAAGTCGATCCAAATTTCAAAGGAACCCTCGAAGTGCGTCCCGGCACAAGGTTGATTGCGGAAGATGCACTTACTTCATGCTCAGGAATCACAGACTTGGTAATTCCTGAAAGTCTCAAACACTTTAACTCGCAAAACTTTTCCAACAATGAATATTCTCAATTCAAAGAAAATAATGCTCTGTACCTAGGTTCTTGCCTTATCAAAGTCTATAGTTCTTCTGACTCAACCGATTTCACTGTTAAAGACGGAACACAACTCCTTGCTGAGCAAGCATTTCTTTCTTGCGATGTAAAATCAGTAACAATCCCCAAAAGTGTTACGGTTATAAACTATTTAGCATCATCCGACATAACAACAATCAACTATAACGGAACAAGATATGAATGGTCTCAAATAAAAATATACGGAGAAGATTTTTACGATATAACTATCAACTGTACAGATGGCGTATACGATGAAAATGTCTTATATGAAAATACACCTGAAAATTCTGCTACCCAAAGCATTCCTATACCCGCTTTAGTAATCTTAGTCATTGTTATTGTTGTTTTCTTCGTCGCTATTTTTTTCAACATCAAAAACAATAAAAAAGATCATATTAGGAATAAATCAAAAAACAAAGAATACAAAACTCTCCAATAAAAAACCAAACCCACCGATTGCTCGGTGGGTTTTAACATTAATATCAAACTTCAATTGCTTCTGCAATCTCGTTCATTTTCTTTGCGACATCGCTGCGGCGCTCTGCAAGCTCTGCATACATTGTGTCGCGCATTTTATTATCAATGGGATAGAAAAGCTTCGGGATAACTCCGAGGCAACCAGTGATAACCGGGAATCCTGTACCAAGGGCGAAAAGCCACCACTTTGCTTTATAGCTCTGTGTTCCATGTGCCTTACCCTGGACATATCCTACATGGGCAAGAACAAAGTTTTTAAACGAATTCATAACGACTGTCTGAAGCTTTGTAACAAGGCCCTTTGCAACGCCCGTCATAGCTTCAACACGGTATCCGTTTTTCCATTCGCAATAATCCATCGTTTCGTTACGAAGCTCATCAGGAATGGTATGACGCACACCGTAAACCATCATTTCAAAGACTTCTTCGATCGCCATCGTCGGAATCATAACGCTTCGCTTCGTAAAGTTTTTATTTATCGAGCCAATTGCAAAAACAATCAGCCAGCAAGCATCCGTCCATAGGTCTTCAAACACCCAAAGCGTCTTTGAAGTGAATCTGCGCCTTAACGGTGCAACCCAGGTATAGCTCAGGTTAAGAATCGGATAAGCAGGGATGCCGACAATCGTCTGCAACGATGCACTTCCGAGAACATCTATGTAATAGTCTGAACGGCTCTGACCAACAGCAAATCCACTCAGGAACTCCGAAAGAGTCAGAATCAAAAGTGGTTTATTGTTAAAGATAGCCTTGAAGCCTTCCTTTATGCTAGGCTTTTCAACAGACTGCATAACACGTTCTTTTGAGACGGTGTAGAACCATATCGTCATCAATGCGGAAAGAATACTCGTTGCCGCACCCATTCCGATAAACAGATTCTGCATCTTCCATTTGACCGTGTTGGTATTTATAAGGTCAATAAGGATACCCATAGTCCATTCGGGAATCTGCTCACCAAGAAAACGGGAGAAAAGCTTCGCCTGCGCTATAAGCCGCACTCGTTCCTCGGGGTTCGGAGTTATCGTGGACAGCAAGCCTGTCTGCGAAATCGACATAAATGTTCCTGCTGTTTCATTGATAACACTGAAAGCAAAATAGAAAATGAGCTTTGGTAAATAAGTTGCCGATGTATTCGGGAAGAATATAGGCATAAGCCAATAAAGCATACCAAACAGCGTCAACGGCATTTTAAGCCAAAGAAGGAAAGGTCTGAACTTACCCCAACGGGTTCTTGTTCTGTCAACCATTGCGCTGATGAAGGTATCATTAAAGATATCCCATATACCGGTAAACAGAGTGACAACACCGTTGATACGGAAATCGATACCGACTACGTCCCAGATAAATCTGTTCTGATATTTACCGATAGAAAAGCTGTCTGCAAAGTCCTGCGCGATATACGCTGCAGTTTCCATAGAGCCGACATACCGTCTGCCTCTAGGCAAAGGTCGGTGCGCTTTTTCATCATAGTCTACAGTTGACTCTGCATTTTTTAATTTGTTTGCCATATTCCGCCTCCTTTTTTCCTAGTACACATATTAATTTTACTCAAAATCACAAAAATAGTCAAGCAATTACTGAAAAATCATCTTCATATTGTATAAAAAGCACCTTCCTGAAATTACGGAAGGTGCTGAGTTTTATTCTATAGTTATGTTGACTCTGCCGTTTGAAACTATTGATAATGTAAGTTTACCGTTTTTTGCATCCCATTCCTCTTTGAGAGTCGCTCCGTTTGTTCCCTGAGCAGAAACAGTCGGTTTCTCGCTGAAGCCTGAGAGCTCAATCGTCGTTTCACGGAAGTTTTCCGGATCGCTACGCTTACCGCCTGCAGCATATTCTCTCATAAAACCATCTTCGGTTTCAAGCCCTGCACAGACTTCATCCGTATCAAGGCGCAGGTTACACATATCAATGTTTATCGCACCTGAATCCTCTTTTATGACAGCATATGTATGAGCTTCCAGCTGAAGGCTGACTTCATTTCCGTTTTGTGGCAAAGTATAATTAACCGTCTGCCTTGCATCAATCGTCTTGTTTTCATTGCTGTTGAAAGCGTAGATATAGCCGTTTATATCAAACAGAACTCCGTCGCCCGTATAAGTTTCTTCATAATGCTTATTAAAGAAATTTACCTTGATAGGATTGATGAAAAGCAGATTGAAGAAATAGTTAAAGTCATTGACAATGAAGGCATCGGGTAAAACTTCCTTGGGCTTTGAATAAATCGGAAGAATCGGCATTACATAGTATCTGCCCGTTGAAGGCACCCATGTCTTTGTGCAGTCAAGATAGATATTGTTGAACTTTTCCTGGAAGAAAGTAAACTTGTCGCAATAAAGTCCCTGAAGGATGTGCGCATCGTTACCCTTAAGCGCAGGTGCAACGGGATTCAACATCTTATAGGCAACCTTTATATTCTCTTTTACCTGATCCTTATCAGGCACTGCACCGTTGAGAGCAAGCTGATAAAACGGATAAAGCACTTCATAGAAGGTCGGGGTCATAATAACTTCACCGTCAACAAAGTGATAAAGTCCGCCCCTGCTGAACATTCCTTCAATCGCAAATACCGTAGCACCTGCAACCATATCAGCAATCATATCGATGCCGAAAAGTGCCGGCGGATACCTGACCGTAGTGATGGGATCAGGCTCATTCGGAGCAACGCCGAGGTTGTCATACTCAATGAATCCTTCCTCATACCAAAGGAAATTTTCAAGATTTACTCCCCAGTTTCCACAGACATCGTCAAGCCAACAGCCCATAATATTAGACTGAGAAGCAAAATGTCTGCCATGACCGTTATGCTTATCCATAATGATTACATTTTCAGTATTGCTCTTGAGAAGGTCATAAAGCTCTCTGTCCTTGAGAATATGGTTAACATAATTATTCTTTTTCCAGTAGATATACTCCATATCCTGCCAGATGAAAAGTGCACCGTTTTCAGCGCAAGCTTTGATGCAGGATTTCATTCTTGCAAGGATGTTTCTGTTAACACCGTTATCCTCGGTAACCTCGTCATAAGCAAGTTTCTCATTTGTAACACCGTTTGTTGAAAGCTCAACCTGAACATAACCCATAAGGGTATCATACTTTCTGAGAATTGCAGAAAGCTCCTCCTGAGAAAACGGGTCGCGCTGTTTGTTTGTGCAGAAGCATTCCGTCTGAAGCACAACGGGAATACCTGCCGCATCCGTAATATCAAGAAGTGCATACCAATAATCAAGCTGCTCCTGAGGGGTCATATAAGCAGGTCCTTCATCCATATAGATTACCGTGAAGTTTCTTATATCCTCGGGAAGTGCATAATATGTTTTGATTGCTGAATCTGCGGCAACGGCAGGAATATTCATATTGGCCGTCGGGCAGTTTCTTATCATAAACAAGGGGTTTTCCTCATCAACATACAAGCGAAGACCATCGACTTTTTTACGGGTTCTCACTGTTGTCGGCTGAATCTGCAGATACTCCAGAGTAACATAATCCTGAGCAGAAGCCGATACTTCCAGAGGAAGCATCACAAGGATAAGGACGGTCATTAAGATACAAATAACTTTTTTCATAGAGCATACCTCCTTTTTTCATTCTATCACAGAAAAATTTACAGTTCAACAAAAAAACGCCGCAAGCTCATCGCTTACGGCAAATTATTATTCTGTTTCAATTGTTATATCGAGGTGCTGATCTTTGATGTGAGTGATCTTGCCTGATTTCATTGTGATTTCAACCGTCACCGTTTCTTCAGGATTCAGATCTCCGATATCAATAATCAAAGCCTCTGCAAGCTCGTCAATGCTCTTGAATTCCTTATTCGGGTCGTTATCAACATAGCTCTGAAGTATCGGCAGAAGGTCTTTATCCTGCTTTGCAAATGCAACAAAATCATCAATCAAAGCTTTCGAGTCAACCGTTACTGCATATGTCTTGCCCTTGTGTGCCGATTTGATTTTATCAAAGCTTACCGTACCGTCGCTGATACCTTTTTTGAGGAATCGCTCGATTATCTGCGTTGTTGTGTAATAATCAGGAAAATCTATCTTCTGACCGAATTTGGTTGAAAACATAATGGAGAGCAACGCACTAGCCTCTTTATCGTAAACCTTTTCAACCGCACCCTCGTCGATTTTGTTGTTGATCACTTCATCAATAATAGAAGAAAGATCGATTTCAAGCCCCATAGCTTCGATAGTCTGATTATAAGCTCCGATAAACTCAGAAGTCAGAATTTTTTTGCCTGATCTTGAATCAATTACCATTCCGTCTTCAGAAAGGAAGAAAAGCTGAGGCTCTGCATCGCCTTCTTTAATCTTTATTTCAACTCGGCTGTCATCAGTGCTCTCGCCAAGATCAGCGTTGATATAAATCGTTTCGTTGTTAGCAGCATCAACTATCGTGATATTGAATTTATCTGATTCATAGAGAGTCTTCTTGCCTGCTTTATAAACCGTCATAGGATTGACAGCAGACGACAAAACAATACCCACAACAATCGCTGCAACAAGCACGATTGCAACTGCACCTATAAGAACAGGCTTCTTTATCTTACGCTTAGCCTTACCCTCTTCTGCTGTTTTTACGGGTCTCTTTTCTTTGCCCGGCTTACTTTTTGCTCCTGACACGGACTCACCGCACTTAGGGCATACGGTAGCCTTATCATCAAGAAAATATCCACAATTATTACAAAACATAAAAATGCTCCTTTTGATTTTGTCTATTAAGTTTAACACTAATAGATATGAATGTCAAACAAAAAAGTGCCGACCTGAGCCGACACTTAGTTGATAACTTTTGGAATTTTACATCTGCTTAACCTTTGAATCGCTGATGTTGATTGTATTGCACGATGAAGACAGAGATGAATTTCTGTGAGAAATAACAATAACACAGCTATCTTTTGAAATCTCCTGCAGCGCTTCGATAATCTTTTTCTCTGCGATAACATCAAGACCCGATGTAGCTTCGTCAAAGATGAGGATATCCCTCTTTCTGAGAAATGCTCTTGCCAGAAGCACAAGCTGAATTTCACCGTCGGAAAGGTTGGGACTCTTTGAATTGAAGACCGTCTTATATCCGTCCTGCCTTCTTAATATGAATTCATCAGCTCCGCTGAGCTTTGCAGCTCTTTCAATCTCTTCAAAGGTGACATTATCGCAACCGTAAGCGATGTTATTCTCAATCGTATCATCAAAAAGAGTTGAGCCCTGAACGATAATATTGAAATTGGAGAAATATTCATCCTTTTTAAGAGATGAAACTTCCTTGCCTTCAAAAAGAATACTGCCTTGCTGAGGTGAATAGAAACCGAGAAGCAGCTTGATGATGGTCGTTTTACCTGCACCCGTCATACCTGAGATAACTGTTATACCGTTTCTCTTTACCCTGAAGGAAACATCCCTGAGGATGTGTCTGCTCTCTTCGTTATAACGGAAGCTGACATTTTGGAACTCAATGTTTTCCTGAGAAGCTGTCTTTTCAGCAATTTCCTTGCCGTCTTTTTCGAAGCATTCGAGGTCAAGAAAATCGTAAATCCTGCCTGCAGAAAGAATTGCCGTACGGATAAGTCCCGGTGCGACTGACAGCGAAGATGCTGAACTGAAAAGCTTTCTTATATAAACAAACTGACACTGAAGTCCGCCGACAGAAAAATCACTCTTTGCCATCATAAGAGCTGATGCGACCATTGAAAAAACTATACAGAGTGAAACCGAAAGCTCCGAAATACAATTCTGCAATACGGAAAACTTATTTGATTTCTCACTTGCTCTGACATTGCTTCTGATTTTTTCCTTAAGGTTTGCTTTTCTTTCCTCAACCTTACCTGAATTCTGCAAAACTGCAAGGCCGTTATAAAACTCTGCTGCATCAGCATAAAGGTCGCCTTTATCTGCCTGCTGCTTAGCTGCAGCTTTCTTTTCTCTCTTTTCAGAAAGAAGAGTCAGCACCGAGCCGAGGATGCAGAAAGCGATGCTTATTACACCGATTTTTGCATTGACAATAAGCTGAGTGATAATGATGACCGTAAATGTTATCGCAGGGGCAATAATCTGCATCAGGATGAGGTTGAGGCTCTGATTGAGCGCATCAACATCCTGAGTCATAGCCGAAACGATTTTCCGGTGCTCTGAACTGTCGATAAACGAAACCGAGAGAGTATCGTATTTTTCCATAACCGTCTTTCTGAGCTTCGCCGAGTAAGAGGTTATGATATCGCTGACTATATAGCCCTGAACAAGTGCAAGAACGGCATTCGCTACGAAGAACAACACCGTCGGGATTGCGTGAGGAATAATCTCGCTGAAAACGCTTCCGTCGCCGAGACCGAGAAGATACTGGATAATCGACCCTGCAAAAGCATCAATTATCTCACCTATTTTCTGTGGGAAAATAACAAAAGTTATGCTGTATAAAAGCGTTACAAGCATAAAGAGAATGAGCTTCACTTTATAAGCTGAAAAGCTTTTAAGAAGACGGGACTGAATCTCTTTTTTATTCTGCCTCTCTTCTACCGTTTCCGAGCCTGAATCAAACCGGAATTTAAAAACTCCGCTTTTTTCATCATTCATTCACGGTCACCTCCAATCCCTGCAAGGAGGCAAGCTCCCTGTAAAATCCGGAAGTTTTAAGAAGCTGATCGTGAGTACCCTGTGCTTCTATTCCGTTTTTATTGAAAACTACGATTTTATCAGCTGCAATAAGGCTGTTGATTCGCTGAGTGACAAGTATCACGGCTGAAGTTTCAGAAAGCTTTCTGAGGCTTTCAAGAATATTCTTTTCCGTCTGCGCATCAACGGATTTCATACAGTCGTCAACAATGTATATACCTGATTTTTTTGAAAGCGCACCTGCAAGTGAAAGTCTGCCTCGCTGACCTCCGCTAAGACGGTTACCTGCATTTTCAAGCACCATATTTTCATCATCAATAAAATCGACCGAAGCAGCATTGAGTGCTTTTTCAACTGCATTTTCTCTATCTTCTGCTCCGTAGAGAAGAAGATTTTCTTTAACACTCTTTGAGAAAAGAACAGGCTCACTGAAAGCATAGGAAACACGCTGTCTGAGGCTGTTTACGCTGATATCCTCAAGAGGATTGGAATCGATAAGAATTTCACCTTCAAAGCTTTCGCCACTTCCCGTAAGAAGACCGAGCAATGTCGTTTTTCCGCATCCTGTGGGTGCTGCAATAGCCGTAATCTGACCTTTTTGGGCAGTGAACGATACACCTGAAAGGCCGACATTTCCGAATTTAAGACCAACATTTTTAAACTCAACGGTATGACCTTCATCTTCGCTGAGTCTGATTCCTTCTGAATTGGGTCTTTCGGGAATCGGAGTTAACATGACTTCATTAAATCGTTTGAAAGAAACCTTTGCTCTCGGTGCAAAAATTATAACCGATGCAATTGCAGTAAACGCAGAAACTGTCAGAACAGAATATTGCAGGAAAGCAATTATATCGCCGATGCCTATTCTTGAAGAAAGAAGGCTGCTGCCCGAGAAAATAACCGTCGCTGCGACAACGAGGTTTGAGATGAGAGAAACTATGCTCAATGCCGTAAACACAGCCTTGAGGACAAATTTTTCGTCCTTTCTGACCTTTTCCGTAACTCCGGAGAAACGCTCTTTTTCAAGCTTCTGCGTTCTCATAGTTCTTATTGTATAAATTCTGCTTATTCCGTTTTTAACGGAGCGTACGAGAAGAGAATAATTCTCCTGAAGATTGTCATATTTCGGCACGGCTACCTTATAAAGGATAAACAGCACACCGATAACGATTACAACAGTCGCAAGAACAACAACGCTCATCAGAGGGCTTATCATAAACGAGAGAATGATACCTCCGATGCTTAAAATAGGAGCATAAATCACAGCTGAAACAAGGTAATTTATGACCATACCGATGTTGTTGATATCGTCTGAGAAAACAGAGAAAAGGTCGTTGTTGCAAAGTCTCTTCTGCTTTGAAGAAAACTCTGATGTATGAAGAAGATAATCCTCACGCATCTTTCCCGTCATTCCTGCAGAAATCTTACCTGAAATTCTACCCGTCAAAGCAATGCAGATCACCTGCAGGATAACGCAGATAACCATTATTCCACCGGTTCTGAAGATATAATTTTCCTGAATTTCTTCGCAATCTATTCCTGCGTCGTCATAAAAATAAGAAATCGTATATGACGCAAGCTGACTCTTGAGCGCTTCGGGAGCATTCTGCGCCTGAATATAGAAATCGTTTATCTTCTCTTCAGAGAAAGCTGAAAGCTCCTCTGCGTGTATATAAAGAATATTGAGGCTGACCCTCTCTACCATATAGTTTACAGCATCTGCATCGATGCCCGAAACCTTGCCCTGAGTAATCTCAGTTATTATATAGAAGCCTGCAGTCATCGCATTTTCATAGATCATGACTGCTTTATCTTCATCAAAATTATCTTTGAGATGATAGAGCTTGCCATCCTCAGATTTTTCATAGAAAAAGAAAAAGCTATCTGCGTCTTCTTTCGGAATTATCTTTGAAAAGAGTTCAACAGCCTGTGAGGTCATAACCTCAGGGACCGTACTTTCTATACCCTTCTGCTGAATTCCGATATTTATCATTTTGCCCATAAAATATGGCACACTCAGGCTGAAAACAGCCTGAAAAATAAACAGAACGGAGCAAAGGAAAACAGCTGCTCTGTATCCTTTGAAATATTTCTTCAAAGCCTGCAAATCCTTCACTCCTTTCGAAAATTTTAAAAATTAATCAATAACCGTATTTTTCTTTGAACTCTTCTCTTGTGTTTCTTGTAAGAAGCTTTTCACCGTCAAAGATAAGGATGCAATATGCGTGACCGCACTTCTTGCCCTTTTCAAACCATTCTGCAAAAGCTCTCTGCATACTTGTGTTTCTGGGAAGCTCGTGAACTCTCTTATGTGCATTCTCAACACCGAAAACTCTCCATGCATCACCGAAATCATAAGTTCTTGTAATATCAAGGGGTTCAAAATCAAGTATAAAGTCCCTTGCCTTTGATTTCTCGGGAAGAATATTGAGATTATCCGGATAAAGAAGCCATGATCCACAGCAGACAACCATCGGGCCGTCAAA
>JAZORX010000197.1:0-14939 GCA_045656845.1 Acutalibacteraceae bacterium
GGTTTACGAAGCAACTAAGGACAACGGTACGAAGTACGGTGAAATAGATGTTATCGCAAATCCTGAAAATCTTCCTGTTGTGCTTAAGGTAGGTCAGAAACTTGTGGTCGACCTTGAGCAGGAGATTGTCGGTTGGGCAAAAATCGGCGTTAAGGGTGCAAAGAATACTGCTGTTAAAATCCGTTATGCCGAGTTTATAAACGATTCGGGTGATGAAGAAAGAGGAAATGACGGCCCGAAGGGAAGCGTTTACACAGTTAATTTCCGTTCAGCAAAGGGCAAGGCTCACTATATCCTCTCAGGTGAAGGTGAGGAAGTTTACAGACCTACATTTACCTTCTTCGGTTTCCGTTATGTTGAAATTTCAGCTGATAATGACATTGAACTTTCTTCATTTGTTGCTGAGGTTGTCGGCTCCGATACAAAAGAAATCGGCTATATGGAAACTTCCGACGAGCTTGTCAATAAGCTTATTTCAAATATTATCTGGGGTCAGAGAAGTAACTATCTCTTTATCCCGACTGATTGTCCGCAGCGAGACGAAAGACTTGGCTGGACAGGTGACGCTCAGGCGTTCAGCGTAACTGCAGCTTATAATGCCGATGTGCTTGGCTTCTTCAAAAAGTGGATGCAGGATATGCGTGATGCACAGAGTGACGAAGGTGCATACGGCGATATTGCACCCCGTGTATCTTACTGCAGTGCTGATAATGCAACAGCCTGGGGCGATGCAGGTGTTATCATTCCGTATAACCTCTATAAGCTTTACGGAGACAAGGAGTTTATCGAAGAGCATTATCCTTCAATGGAAAAGTACATCGCTCAGCTTATTGAAAACTATGGCTTTGAAGGTCCGATTCCTCGCTACGGTGATTGGCTCTCATATGATTATTGCAAAAATGAATATCTTTCGTCTGCTTTCCTTATCCATGATCTTGATATGATGGCATTTATGAGCGATGAGCTTGGTAAGGCAGACAGAGCAGAGCATTACAGGGCGTTGAGAAAAGAAGCTCATAAGTATTTTGTTGATACATTTATGAAAGACGGCGAGCTTATTGATAAAACTCAGACGGACTATGTTATTGCAATTGCGTTTGATCTTATTGACGGAGATTATCTCAAAAAAGCATCGAAAGAGCTTGTTCAGAAAATCAAGGATAACGGTAACCGTCTTTCAACGGGCTTCGTCGGTACATACAATCTCTGTCCGGCTCTTTCAAAAATCGGCGAGGATAACCTTGCTTACACTCTTCTTATGCAGAGAAATGAACCGTCATGGCTTTACAGTGTTGATCAGGGTGCAACGACAATCTGGGAACGCTGGAATTCATATACTCTTGAAAACGGCTTCGGTGATGTCGGAATGAACTCGTTTAATCACTATGCTTACGGCTCTGTTCAGGAATGGATGTACCGCTATATGGCAGGTATTGAAACAGACGGTGTTGCGTTTAAAAATATTCTTCTTCAGCCGAGAGTTGATACAAGAACGGGCGATGAACTTCCTGAAGGCCAGACTGCAATGAAATGGGTACGCTGCTCATATAATTCTGTTGCAGGTCTTATAGAAAGTAACTGGTCAAACGATGAAAGCTTCGTTTATGAATGTACTGTTCCCGAGGGTTCTGCAGCAACTCTTCTTCTGCCTGTGTTCACCGGTTCTGTTATTATAAACGGTGTTGAACATAGCTTTGATGAGTTTGAAAAGCAGGGTGGCTGTGCAGTGATCAGACTCAGCGCAGGTAACTATACTTTTGAGGAAGTGTAATGAATGTCTGAAAATAAAAATCTGTGTCTTGCATTGGGTATGCAGCTCGATGTGCCTATAGTTGAACAACCTGAGATTCTGAAAAACGCAGGGTTTGATAAATTTGCCTTTGACAGGGAAAAAAGAGGCACCTCGGAATTAACCGGGATGCTTATGAAAAAAGCTGAAAAGCTGGATCTTTCCTGTGAGTATATCCACGCACCTTTCTACGGTATGGATGATATCTGGCACGATGAGGGCGGCGAGCTTGCTGAAGTTATGCTCGGAGATATCTATGCGACGATTGATGACTGCAGCGATTATTGTGTTAAATATGCAGTTCTTCACGCGATAATAGGTATGGATAACTGCACACCTACACTTCTCGGGCTTGAACGCCTTGATGATGTTGTTGACTATGCAGTTAAAAAGAATGTATATCTTGCTTTCGAAAACACTGAGGGCGAGATGTACCTCGAAGCTGTTCTTAACCGTTATAAGGATGTTTCAAATGTCGGCTTCTGCTTTGATTCGGGCCATGAGTTATGCTATAACTTCGGCAAGGATATTCTTTCTGCGTATTGTGACAGATTGTTTGTTACACATCTTAACGATAACAGGGGAATGACGGGCGATGAGCTTACCTTCTATGATGATTCGCACCTTCTTCCGTTTGACGGAATTGCAGACTGGGACGGAATTGCAAAACGCATAAAGAAGGGTAATTATAACGGGACTCTTTCTTTCGAGGTCATTTCAAAAGGCAGACCCACAAGAACGGATAATGATATTTATAAAAATATGACGGCGCAGGAGTATGTCAATAAGGCTTATTCAAAGGCTGTGGAGTTCCGTAATCTCTTAAAATCAATATAAAAATAACCCTGAAACAATGCTTGATTGTTTCAGGGTTAAGCTTTTTAAAGTTTAATATTATTCTTCTGCTTCAGGAGCGAAAACATATTTGAAAACAAGAGCTGCAAGTGCTGCACCGACAAGGGGAGCGATGATGAATACCCAGACCTGGCTGAGAGGAAGGCCGCCCTGTAAAACAGCGGGAGCAAGGCTTCTTGCAGGGTTAACGGATGTTCCTGTAAGAGGAATGCCGATAATGTGAACGAATGTAAGTGTAAGACCGATTACGATACCTGCCATATGAGATGTCTTCTTGCTTGATGTAACACCGAGAATGGTCATAACAAAGACAAAGGTAAGCACGATTTCAACAACAACAGCGCCTGTCATTGAAAGCTGAACTGCGCTGAGCTCACCGTAACCGTTAGAGCCGAAGCCTGAAAGGGCGGAGTTCTTTGTGATGAAAAGGAGGATTCCGCTTCCTGCGAAAGCACCTGCGATCTGTGCAACTACATAGCCGATGAAATCTGCAAAGCTGAGTCCACCGTTGATGAGAACTGCGAGAGAAACAGCAGGATTAACATGACAGCCTGAAATATGACCGATTGCATAAGCTGCTGCTACAATTGAAAGACCGAAGGCGAGCGCAATCGCAACGACACCGAGAGTTCCTTTTTCAACACCACCGGAAAGTCCGCCGGTAACGACTGCTGTACCACATCCGAAAAGGACGAGAACCATTGTACCGAAAAATTCGGCAAAATACTTTTTGATGTTCATAATTTTACCTCCTGATAAAATATGGTTTTTCTAAATTATAGCATCGCAGAAATTTGCTGTCAATAAATCGCCTTTAATTGTTGACTGTAATTTGATTAAATGATAAAATTAAAAAGTACGGAGGTGATCTTTTTGTCAAAGAAACCCGTTATCGGAATAATCAGTGCAGGCGACAGATACAATTACGGTGATGTGTTGTATGCTGTTGTGATGAAAGAGTACATAAAAAATTTCGAACCGGAAATTTTCGGAAAGTATGATATTGAACATTACGGAATAATTTCCTCTGATTTGCGAAAAGTCGGAGGTATGGAAACTCTGCCGATCAAGGCATTGTATGAAAAAGAATTTGACGAAAATTCATTGATTGCCGTTGCAGGTGGTCAGGTTGTCGGTGCGAATATTGAGGTGCTTTTTAAATTTCTTAAAACCAATAAGGTGTGCCTCTATGCTGATCTGATAAAATACCTTGTTCTTTCAAAGCTCGGGAAAAACAGAGGAGAACTGCTTGTAAAAAGATTCGGCTGTAAAACGAAATTTCCATATGTGATTGCCAAAGACTCTCTTAAAAACGATTGCAAAGTCGTTTACAGCAATGTTGGTGGGTTTGTATCTGAAAATGAAACTCAGGCAATTGAACAGATTGCACAGGCAGATTATTTTTCGGTAAGAGATTCACAAAGCTTTGAGGAAAACTGCCGATACAGAAAAGATACGGTTCTTACTCCAGATGCCGCAGTGCTTATGTCTGAGGTTTTTCCAAGAGATATCCTCAGACAAGAAGTGAGTGAGCAGGTAAAGGCTGTCGATGGAGAGTATATTGCTGTTCAGTTCAGTCTCAGCTATTTCAGACAGCATGAAAACGAAATTGACGAAGAGTTAAAAACTTTTAAAGAGAAACACAAAAATGTAAAGATCGTTCTTGTGCCGATAGGGTATGCAATTCTTCACGATGATCTTGTCGCTCTCAAAGAGTTGAAGGCGAAAATCAGCGATTCTGTTCTCATTGAGAAGCTTACAATAAAAGAGATAATGTATCTCATTTCGGGCGCATCGTTCTTTCTTGGAACATCACTTCACGGAATTGTTACTGCAATGTCTTTTAAGGTGCCGTATATTGCTCTTGGTGGACATAACTCGTCAGCGAAGCTTGATACATTCGTAAAAACCTGGGGATGTGCACCGTATAATAAGGCTATGCCGATATCGTCTCTTCTGGATTTATACAAGGAAAAGGATCAGACTTGTCAGGCTCTTTCAGACTCAGCAGAAAAACAGATTGCTCTTGCGAAAAAGAATTATGACAGTATTTTTTCTTTGATAAAATGAAAAAGCGCAGCTTAGCTGCGTTTTTTTATTGCCATCTGTTGTTTGAAGGATGATATTGCGGAGGGCAGGGGCAATTGACAAGGATTGTATCTTCTCCGATGATGTCGATATCGCACCAAGGGATGACTATGTCTTCACACTTTCCGAAAAAACCCATCATTTTTCCTTTGCCGTAAATCACGATAGAGACGAGCTTGCCGTTTGCGATGTCTATTTCAACATCATCAACATTTCCGAGCCTCGCTCCGTTGGTCTTGCAGATAACTTCTTTGTTCCTTAATTCAGCAATACAGCAACTCATACAAAAATCAACCTTTCATTTTGTTTGTTATTTATACGGGTGTAATTGTTGTAAATTGTTTTGTTTTGTGCTAAAATGTATCTGTACAATAATATTATGAAAGGTGTGTAATTATGAAAAAAATAATTTCACTCATTCTTTCAGTTGTTATGGTTTTTTCAATAGGAACAGCAGCTTTTGCAGCACCTGCAGAAACAGAAGCTGAAATCCCTGAAACAGTCGTAACTCCTGACGGACTTAATGAAGCAGATTTAGGCGTATTGATGGATGAATTTTCTTTCTGGTTCGGCACTCTTGGTCTTGACAGTATGAAATTCCCCTCATCAACCGAACAGTTCGGTGATATGGTTCTTAAATTCCTTTACGGTATCGTTGATCTGATAATTGATGTAGTTCTCAAGGCTATCAACTCAGTTGTCCCTTCAATTGACTTTGCTGATAAGGATACATATGTAAACGATCAGTTCTATGCAGGTATGGATGAGTATCTTGAAGCTCCTGCAGAGGGCGCAGTATGGAGCCTTGGCTATGGCAGTGGCTCAATCCAGACAGGTAACGAGCTTGACGGCAAACACTATGTAGGTGGCAGCCTTTCATTCCCGGATCCTAAAACAGCAACAGCTATCTATGACGACCAGCGTGTTCGTTGCGTTGCTCTTAATGATGGCAGCGGCAGAGGAACGGTTGTTTTTGCTGTTGTTGACGCATTTGGTATTTCTAATACTGATGTTGCAGGCATCCGTGCTCAGCTCGAGGATTTTGCAAAGGCAAACAATATCGTTGGTATCAACATCTCAGTTCTTCATCAGCACAGCTGTGTTGATACATTCGGTATGAATGGTGACCTTCTCAAGATGGTTTTCACAAATCCTGCAGCTAATATCGCAAATAACCTCTTCGGAACAGATATCAAGCTTCTTGATGGACGCAATCCTGAGTTTATGGAAAATCTTTACAATGTAACAGAAGATGCAATCAAGCAGGCTGTAAACTCAATGGAGGAGGGTAAGATCTATTATTCAACAGCAGATGTTGAAGACCTTCTCAGAGAAAAGAGAGATCCTTATGTAGTAGACGGAAACCTTCATCGCTTCCGTTTCGTTCCTGCTGACGGTGGCAGAGAGACCTGGATTGTTAACTCACCCAGCCACTGTGTAGGTAACGGTGCAGCAGGTACTGAGATTACAGGTGACTATCCCTACTATATGGAGCAGGTTATCAACGAGCGTGAGAATGCTAACTTTATGATGGTTCTTGGCGCAGAGCTTGCAATTTCTTCAGATTATCTTCCTCTCAATCTTCCTGAGAATTATGAAAGCATCGAAGGCATCAACGCTTACGGTACAGAGTTCGCAAGACGCCTTATTGAAGAATCAACCGAAGAAGTTGAGGTTGCACCTCTTCTTAACTATAGAATGGCTCAGTACTATGTTCCCGTAACAAACCAGATCCTTCTCTTTGCAGGTAAGCTTGGTGCTATCTCTAACACTGTTGTAGGTCTTGATCCGAGAGATCGTGAAGCTGAAATCCTTACTGAGATCGGTTATCTTGAAATGGGTACAGATCTTGCAATCGCACTTGTTCCGGGTGAGCTTGAGCCTGCAATCGCATACGGCGGCGCTCTCGGTGCAGAGGATTCATGGACATATGAAGACTTCGACTATCCCTCAATGCAGGAGGTAGTTGGTACAGACAAGAAGCTTATCGTGTTCGGTCTTATGAACGACCAGGTTGGTTACATCCTTCCTGATAATGAGTTCAAGAGCCTTCTTGCAGGTGAAAACGAAGAAATCGTTGCATCAGGTAACAAGGCAGGTTCAAACACAATCGAAGCATTCATCGCACTTATGGATGAAATTAAATAAGAATAAAAAATTAAGGGGTTGTCAAGCGACAACCCCTGATTTTTGTTATGAGGCCAAAAGGCCGTTTATCAGAACTTTCTTGCGATTGCACTTACAGTGATAAGTCTGATAAAGTTGCGGAATGAAAAGAGAGACTTTTCTTTCGCGATTTCGCTGAGTAATGCTTCTTCAGCCTCATAATACATTTTTTCCTGTGACATATGATTCATTCCTTTCTTTTTTTCGGTAATTTCCTTACCGTGGCTTTATTATAGCAGCAAAGAAATGATTTGTCAAGCGTGTTGCACAAAGAAAATGTAAATTGTTTGTGAATAATAACGAAACGGTGTGTTAAGTGATGTGAATATTATCGATAAAATAAGTTAATTACACTGTTTATTATTGTGAATAATAACGAAACGAAAGAAAACAGTCTTCGCTTTTTGGGGCGAAGACTGTTGATTTTTGACAATTAATATACTCTGAATTCGGAAATTGTAGCAAATTCTCTGGTTTTTTCGATAACAAGCTTAATTCTTCTGGCTTCCATAGGATGAACAAGGCAGATTTTCTTTCGTCCGATTGTAGTGCCCTTGTGGATTTTGTGCCAACGCTTGTTGTAGTAATAATAAAGAGAGAATTTTTCAATCTGCTGACCTGTTGCAATGTTTTCAGCAAGAACGATCTTATCGATCGAACGAACCTCTTTCATATCTACGGTGATAACGGTCTTTCTGCCGTTAGATGCAGATTTGAAATATGATTTTCCTGAGTTGATGAATTTTTCCGAATGAAGCTCGTCGCTGCACCCGTTGGCGGTAAACTCGGCTCCTTCGGTGAAATCCTGCTTGAATTCAAGTTCAAGCTGAGCGCCGAGGGTGATGAGCTGCTCAAGGTCACGCTTGTCAATGCGTCCGCTGTGAGAAGGGGAAACATTGAGGATGAAAGTACCGTTGTTTCCGACAGATTTAAAATAGCTCATAACTGCTGTTGACAAAACCTTGAGGTTGGGTGTTTCATGGTCGTGAAAAAACCAACCCGGACGCATCTTCATATCCATAATTGCAGGATACCAGACAAGCTCTTTTGCTTTTTTGATTTTTTTTCGGCTGCCGAGGTCGGTTTCAACAAGTAAAGCGGAAGGAGCATCGTTAATAAGCTCCTTGGAAACTACGCTCCATTCGCTTGTTCTTCCGATTCCGGAGTGATTTCCGCACCAACGGATATCGGGTCCGCAATTGCATATCATTGCATTCGGCTGAAGTTCACGGATCGTTTTGTAATATCTTTCCCAGTCGTATTTCTGCTTGCCGCTTTCGTCGCGCTCAAACCATACACAGAAAATATCACCGTAGTTTGTGCAGAGCTCCGTCAGCTGGGCAACGAAAAAGTCGTTGTATTTTTCTGTGCCGAAGGTCGGCTCAAACATATCGTAGGGTGAAACATATATACCGAATTTGATTCCTTCGTTTCTGCACTCATCGCTCAGCTCTTTGACCATATCTCCCTCACCGTCGCGCCAGGGAGAATTCTTGACGCTGTGCTCAGTGTATGCACTTGGCCAGAGGCAGAAACCGTCGGAAAATTTGCAGGTGAGAATAAGACCTTTCATACCTGCAGATTGAATTCCTTTTACCCACTGCTTAGCAGAAAAATCAGCAGGTTTGAAATATTTTTCAGGTT
The DNA here is from genome assembly GCA_045656845.1 of Acutalibacteraceae bacterium. Classification (GTDB taxonomy): domain Bacteria; phylum Bacillota; class Clostridia; order Oscillospirales; family Acutalibacteraceae; genus CAG-488. Next base: position 8,543 of record JAZORX010000197.1, read on the forward strand.
CGCGTCCTGAACCCCATTCGTTATTTGTAAAAGTGTTCATTCCGTAGTGGATAAAAGCGATAAACTCGGTATCCATGAAATCGAGCTGTGCTTTTGAAGGAACAACTGCATTTGCTTTTTTTATATAGCTTTTAACTGCCATGGTAAAAACTCCTGAAAGTTATGATAATTACATAGTATTGTACCATTTTGAGTACTCGATTGCAAGATGCACTTGTTGCAAAACTGCATTTTTATGGTATAATTTAATCATAATTTCTGCATCGGGAGGCTATTATGCTCAGGATTATAACGGGACGCATCTCAGGCGGCAAAACAACCAGAATTTACGAAAAAATCAGATCGAAGGTTCAAGAGGATGAAAGTGTAATGCTTATCGTCCCGGAGCAGTATTCCTTCAGAACAGAGAAGATGATGCTTGAGCTGCTTGGTGCAAAGGGAGCGGATAAGGTCGAGGTGCAGAGCTTCTCTTTCCTTGCTGAAAAACTCCTGAAAAAGTACGGGATGAATTCTCAACCTCGTCTTGATGACAGTACAAGGGCACTTATGATGAGTCTTGCACTTGAAGGTGTCCGTGATTCTCTGCAGGTTTACGGAAAGCACAGATACTCTGCCGCTGTTATAACTAAAATGCTCAAAACTGTTAAAGAATTAAGACAGTGTTCTGTGTCATCACAGATGCTCAGGGATGCATCTGTCAGGCTTGAAAACGGTCTTCTGAAATCCAAGGTTGATGAGCTTTCTCTCGTTATGGAAGCGTACACCGCCATTGTAGACAGGAGCTATTTTGACGAAGAGTGTGCTCTTGACGCTCTTTGCGATGTGGCCGATGAACATAAAGATTTTATGGGTAAGACGGTCTTCTTTGACGGTTTCCGTGGCTTTACAAGTCAGCAGCTGAATGTTGTGAAGCGTATCATTGTTCAGGCTGAGGATGTGTATGTAACTCTTTGCGTGGACAGAAATGCAGGTGACGATAATTTTTCATCATTTGCTCATACAAAAAGAACCTTGCGAAAGCTTCTGAAGCTTGCAAATGAGGCAGGTGTTCCGGTTGCTCCTTTTGAGGTTGCAGACGATTTTGATGAAAAAAGGTATACCAATCCTGAATTGTTCGTTCTTGAAAAAAGCTTGTTTGAGGATGAATACGAGACTTATGATAAAAAGACTAAAAATATAACAATCTGTTCTGCTGAAGATTTTGAAAGTGAGTGCGATTATGTTGCACATACCGTCAAAAAGCTTATAAGAACCGAGGGCTTGAGATGCAGAGATATTGCTATTATCAGCCGAAGCGAAAATAATTATACCCGTCAGCTGCGTGCAGCACTCAAAAAGAACGGTGTGCCTGTTTTTGACGATAAGCGTCAGCCTGTCACAACACAGCCACTTGTTGAGTTTTTGCTAAGTGCAGTTGATATTGCTGTCAGTGGTTTTTCCTGCGACAGCGTTATGCGCGTGCTCAAAACAGGACTTACAAACCTTTCGGTCGAGGAAATTTCAGATCTTGAAAATTATGCCCTTATGTGGCAGATAAACGGAAATAAGTGGCTTGATGAATGGACGGCACATCCCGAAGGTCTCGGTCAGAAGATGTATGAAAAAGATCAGGCAAAGCTTGACAAAATCAATCTTTCAAGAAAAGCTGCCGTTGAAGAATTGCAGCAGCTGAGATTTGCACTCAGAAGTTGCAACGGCCTTTCTGCAGCTCAGGCTATATACGGCTTGTTTATAAAAATGAATGTGCCTGAAAATCTTAAGCGTCTTGCTCAGCGTCTTTATGAAAAGGGTGAGGTTGAGCTTGCGAATGAGCAGGACAGAATATGGGATGTTGTGATCGAAATTCTTGACCGTATCGCGTCTTCCCTTGAAGAAGTTACTCTTCAGCCTAAACGCTTCAACGAGCTTCTCAACCTTATTGTTTCTATGTATTCAATCGGAAATGTGCCGCAGGGTCTTGATGAAATTGTTATCGGCAGTGCGGACAGAGTAAAAACGACTGCACCTAAGGTGGTTTTTGCCGTCGGTGTGAATGATGGCCTTTTCCCGATGATACCTGCAGCGAACGGTGTCCTCTCTGATGATGACCGTCGCGTACTTTCAGCATTGGATCTTAAAATGGATGATAATTTTGAAGAAAAGATGATGGAGGAACGCTTTATTGCTTACAGTACGCTCTGCAGCCCGTCAGATAAGCTGTTTGTTACTTTTGCCAGAAAAGATGTAACGGGCGCCCAACTTGCACAGTCAGAGCTTGTGACCCAGATTATGCAGATTTTTCCTGAAGTTACTTTTGTTGATACGGTTGTTACACCGGAAATTGACTTTGTTGAGGGTGATGCAGCAGCATTCGAGCTGATGGCAAAGCTGACACCAAAGGGTGGAGTTATGAAAAAGACTCTTGAGGAATATTTTTCTTCAAGAAAGGATTATAAAGACAGGCTTTCTTCTTTGAAAAGAGCTGTTAAAAAAGAAGATTTTTCAATTGAAGATAAGGAAATCTCAAAAAAACTTTTTGGAATGGATATGTACATGTCTGCTTCCAGAACGGAAGTTTTCCATAAGTGCCCGTTTCAGTATTTCTGCCAATATGGCCTGAATGCCAAACCCAGAAAGGTGGCAGAGCTTGATCCCATGCAAAAGGGTACTGCAATTCATTATGTTCTTGAAAACCTGATCTCGGCATATGGCAGTAAAGGGCTTTGCAGTATGGAAAAGGCTGAGAGGGATAAGATTGTTGTTGATGCGCTTGAAGATTATTTCAACGAGATACTTGTTCCGGGTGAGGATATGGGCGAAAGATTTACTTATCTTTACCGTCAGCTCGGTTTCGTTGTCTGTGAGGTAGTGGACAGGCTTGTTGAAGAATTTTCTGTAAGTGAGTTCGAACCGGTAGCTTTTGAACTTAAGATAGATAACGATGCCGAAATTCCTGCTTATGAAATTCCACTCAGTGATGGTGGTACTCTTAAGCTACACGGCTCGATAGACAGAGTTGATGTGATGACTCAGGACGATGAATCGTTTGTAAGAATTGTTGATTATAAATCGAGTGGGAAAAAATTTGATCTCAACGAGGTTTACAGTGGCCTTAATATGCAGATGCTTATTTATCTTTTTGCTATATGGCGCAGTGGCTTCAGGGATTATAAAAACATAAAACCTGCAGGAATCTTATATATGCCCGTCAATGCCCCGTATGCAAATACTTCGCGTAAGGCTGATGAGTACAGCATCAGGGCGGAAAAACAGAAAAGTGCAAAAATGAACGGATTGATTCTTGACGACAGCCGTGTTATTTATGCTATGGACAGTCGTCTTTCGGGTAATATCGTTCCGGCCCGTGTTAAAAAAGAAGGAGGAAATACAGGTACTCTTATTTCTTTCAAGCAGATAGGTCTGCTTATGAAAAGGGTTGAAAAGATACTTGCTGATATGGCGGTAAGTCTCCACGAGGGCAGGATTTCTGTCCTGCCGGTTTGCTCAAAGGTATCAAATACTTCGTACGAAGATGTGTGTAAGAATTGCGATTATAAGGAAGTATGCGGAAAAGACGATGACACAAAGAAAAGAGAGGTTGAAAGATTAAAGCATGAAGAAAGTCTTGCTTTGCTTGGAGGTGAGGATAATGCCTGAATGGACCCCTGAACAGAAAAAAGCTATAGATTCAAGAAACGGTACTATCCTCGTTTCTGCTGCTGCAGGATCAGGTAAGACAGCTGTTCTTGTTGAAAGAGTGATACGCCGTCTTATGGATAAAGAAAAGCCTTGTTCTGCTGATAAGCTTCTTATAGTGACGTTTACCCGTGCAGCAACTCAGCAGATGAAGGAAAGAATTTTTAAAGCTATCAGTGATGAGCTTCGTAAAAATCCGTCTGATGAGCATCTTAAGCGTCAGCTTATGCTGCTTCCTTTTGCGAAAATCAGCACGATAGACAGCTTCTGTAATGATATTGTCAAGGATAATTTTCACGAGCTTTCGATTTCTCCTGATTATAAGCTGATAGAAGGAGTGCAGCTTAATCTTCTTAAGAATGATGCGGCAAGCAGAACTCTTGAGGAGTTTTATAAAGAAAATTCTCCCGAATTCTGTGAGCTTGTAAATATTCTGGTTAAAGGTACGGACGATTCTGAGCTGATAAAGCTTGTTAAGAATCTGCAGGAATATTCTATGGCGTTCGCAAGGCCGGAGTTGTGTCTTGATTCTTTTGCAGAACCGTATTACGAAGGGACTGCGCTTAGCGAAAGCCGATGGGGAAAGCTGATCCTTGGTTATGCATCCGGCTTTTTGAAAAAGTGCCGTTCTTTGGTTTCTAAGATGATGCTCGCACTTGAAGAGGATGAGGTTGTCAAGGAGTGTTACGGTGCAGGCGTCTGCGGAATCGGAAGTGTGATCGATGATCTTGAAGCGCTTGCAGAAAACAATGAATGGGATAATTTATATAAGGCTCTGAACAGCTTTAAACTTCCACCGATCGGCAAAATAAAGAAGGGTTATTCGTCTCCTCAGGTGGATTTTATAAAAGAACAGAAAGACAGTATATCAAAACAGATTTCAAAGAAACTGCTGCCGTTTTTCTGTCTGACAGAGGAAGAGCATAAGGAAGACTTGCAATTTCTCAGACCTGTTGTCGAAAAGCTTATAGTTGTCATCAAGCGATACAATGAAATACTTTGGGAAGAGAAGCAGAAGATCAACAGCGTCGATTTTTCTGATATTACTCATCTTGCACTGAAGCTGTTGGTTTCTTTTGATGAAGAAGGCAGAGCTGTTAAAACAGCTTTTGCTCAGGAGCTTTCCGGAAGGTTTGACGAAATTTTGGTTGATGAATTTCAGGATATCAACGAATTGCAGAGCACTCTTTTCAGTGCTGTTTCAAAAGATGACAGTAATATGTTTATGGTTGGCGATGTCAAGCAGAGTATTTACCGTTTTCGTCAGGCGATGCCTGAGATCTTCCTTAAGCGTCGCGAAGCTCTTGAGGCTTATGTTGAAAATAATTACCCTGCAAAAATTACTCTTGACAGAAACTTCCGAAGCAGGGCAGGCGTTACCGAAAATATTAATTTTGTTTTCAGTCAGCTCATGTCAGAGAATGCAGGTGGACTTGAATATGACGAGAATGAGTCGCTTGTCGCAGCTGCGAGCTATGATGAGTGCGATTTTCCGCAGACAGAGCTTCATGTGATCGGCTCTTTTGCAGATAAAAAATATATCAATCTTGAAATCGAAGCTCAGCATGTGGCAGAAACGATCAATACAATTATAAAAGAGGGTATGCCGGTCAGTGATAAAAACGGAACACATCCTGCAACATACAAGGATTTCTGCATCCTGATGAGGTCAACTGCATCGGGAAAAGCCGATTTGTATGCTGAAGTCCTTGCTCGTAATAATATCCCTGCCTATGTTTCGAATAAAACCGGATTTTTCGCTTCAACGGAAGTCAGTACTGTTATAAATCTTATGAGGGTTACGGATAATCCGATTCAGGATATCCCTCTTCTTGCTGTAATGCTTTCTCCGATTTATGGTTTTACGGCGGAAGAGCTTGCAGGTATGCGTATTGATGAGAGAAAAAAGCCGATTTACCATTGCGTTCTGAAAGCAGCAGCAAACGGTAATAAGAAATGTACAGCTTTTCTTGAAAAGCTTGATAATCTCAGGATGCTTGCATCGACCCTTTCCTGTACGGAGTTTCTGCGTGAACTTTATGATATTACGGGCTTCAAGTCTATTGCATCTGCGCTTAAAAACGGCTCTCAGCGAAACGCAAATCTCAATATGCTTCTTGATTATGCGCTGAAGTATGAGGAGTCGGGGAAAAGAGGACTTTCGGGATTCATACGTTTTATTGATACGGTTCAGCGTCAGAAAGCAGACCTTGAGAGCGCTTCAGATATTTCAGAAGCAGCAGATGTCGTGAGAATTATGACTATACATAAAAGTAAAGGTCTTGAATTTCCGATTTGTATTCTTGCAAATCTTAAAAAAGAATTTTCAAACGACAATAAGTCAGGCGTTTCTGCGTATCATCCTGATTACGGGGTCAGCTTTGTCCGCCGTGATTCCAAAAAGATGACGGTTTATACGACTGCGGGTAATATGGCTCTGAGTATTGCGGAGAAATATTCATCAATTTCTGAAGAAATGCGAGTGCTCTATGTTGCGATGACCAGAGCCAAGGAACGGCTCATCTGCGTCACTCGTTACAATAATATCGAAAAAAAGCTCGGGGAGTTTTCTCTTTGTATAAATGAGGATGATGAAAAGATCAATTCCTTCGATGTATCAGAATGTTCTTCTATGGCAGACTGGCTGATGTTGGCTTATCTTCGTCATCCGGATGCCTCAAAACTTCGTGTTCTGGCAGGGTGCGATGAAATGGCAACCTTG
>JAZORX010000198.1:0-4908 GCA_045656845.1 Acutalibacteraceae bacterium
CAGCTCCGGCAACAGACTACTTTGATGTAGTAACAAACGATGGCCAGACAACAGTTGTACTCAAGGAAGGCGTTACAGAAGTTACTCAGGATCTTGCAAAGGCAGCTCTTGACTATGCAGTAGACAATAGTATCGCTGCAACTGCAACTGCAACTGCTGACAGCGCAACAGTTGAGTTCGACGGTCTTGACCTTGGTTACTATGCAATCGACACTACTGTTGGTACAATGGGCGCTCTCACAAGAGCAAGCAACGAGCTTACAGCAGTTGAGAAAAACGAAATGCCTGACATTGACAAGGAAGTTCAGGAAGATAGCGAAATCAACAATGCTGACGAAGGTTGGGGCAAGGTAAACGACGCTGACATCGATCAGGTTGTTAACTACAAGTCAACAATCAGAGTTGGTCTTGGCGCTGTTAACTACATCATGCACGATACAATGGAAGCAGGTCTCACATTTGATCCTGATTCTGTTGTAGTAGAAGACAAGAATGGTTTTGTTGACGCATCTGACTACACAGTAGTTGTTTCTCCTGACGACGGTCACACATTTGACATCGTTTTCAAAGACAGCTACATCGCAACTCTTGCACAGAACGATGAAATCACAGTTTACTACTCAGCAACTCTTAACGAGGATGCAACAATCGGCAAAGAAGACGGTAACGACAACGAAGTTTACCTTTCAGTAGGCGAAAAGAACGAGTGGGAAACACAGAAGCACAAGACATCTACATACACATGGGAAATGGATGTTTTGAAGTACACAATGGATGGCGAAACCAAGGTTACTCTTGCAGGCGCTAAGTTCCAGCTTCTTGACAAAGACGGCAAGCCTATCAAGTTCTCAAAGGTTGACGGTGCTGATGTTCCTACTTATAAGGTAGATGTTGACGGTACAATCGACACAATCGAAACAGACGATAAAGGTAAGTTTATCATCGTTGGTCTTGACGAAGGCGTATACAGCCTCCACGAAGCAGAAGCTCCCGAAGGATATAACAAGCTTGCAGCTGACCTTCCTGTAGTTATCACAAGCACATATGATGACGACGCTCTTACAGCTGAGTATGAAATCAACGATGCAGAACCCGCAACAATCGAAGTAGAAAACAAGACCGGCGGTCTCTTCCCTGAAACAGGCGGCATCGGTACAGTTATCTTCTACGCAATTGGCGGTCTCCTTATGGTTGCTGCTTTCGTATTCCTTGTAGCAAAGAAGAGAATGTCAACTTTTGCTTGAAGGGATAAAGAATCGGAGGATTCTGAGGAAACAGATGAATCCGAAGACTCTGAAAATTCCTGAGAATTTTAAGATTCTCTCAGCAGATGCTGAACAGTAAAAATCAACCCCTGCCGGCCTTGTGCCGGTGGGGGAAGACCTGAAAGAAAATTAAAATTCTGAACATTATTACCGACACTCGGTTGTGGTGTTGAAAATTTTAATTAAGAATCAAGAGATATATTATGAAAAAAACAAAAGCAAAAAGCAAAAAGAATAAGAAAAAGAAGAAAAGCGGGTTGGGCTCGACCATTGCGCTTGTCGTTATCTTTTTGATTGGCTTGTGTGTTCTTCTCTATCCTTCGGTCAGTAATTTTATTAATGAAAAAAGACAGTCTCAGGCAATTATCAATTACGATTCCTTGCTTCAGAACCTTACTCCCGAAGACCTTTCCGAATATTTCAGACAGGCGGACGAATACAACACTATGTTGAAACGTATTTCTATGCCGTTTCTGGGATATTCTGAATTCAGCGATGAATATAACTCAATCCTCGATGTTAACGGCGACGGAATGATGGGCTACATAACCATTGAAAAAATCAAGGTGCAGCTGCCGATTTATCACGGAACAAGCGATAAGGTTCTTAACTCTGCTGTCGGCCATCTTGAAGGCTCCAGCCTTCCTGTCGGAGGTGAGAGCACCCACAGCGTACTTTCAGCTCACCGTGGTCTGCCATCGGCAAAGCTGTTTACTGATCTTGATAAGCTTTCGGTAGGCGATATCTTCACTATAACTGTTCTCGACAGAACGATGACCTATCAGGTCGATCAGATTCGTATCGTATTGCCGAATGAGCTTAACGACCTCTATGTTGTCAACGGTGAAGACTACTGTACGCTTACAACCTGCACGCCTTATGGTATTAACACGCACCGTATGCTTGTCAGAGGTACGAGGATTGAAAATATTGAGGGTGCTCAAAAAATATATGTTGCAACCGAAGCATATCAGATTGATCCGTTTATAGTAACACCTGCTGTTGCAGTCATAATTCTGCTTATTCTGCTCGTTTTCCTTTTAGTCAAGTCTTCAAAAGAAAAGAAGAAAAACCGAGCATTAGCAGCAGAAAAAAATAAGAATAAAGAAAATCAGGAAAAAGAAGAAACACCTGAAGAAACGGTTGAAGAACAGCAGAAAGATAAAAAGAAAAAGAAAAACAAAAAGAAAAAAGAAAAGGAAAGGAGGCAAAAATGATGAAAATGAAGAAACTCCCGATAATTGTTGCAATATTGTTTACAATGACGATGTTCGTTTTCTCTTTGTCTCCTGCCGTATCTGCTCTCTTAGGCAAAACCGGAAGCATAACGCTCTGTGTAACGGATCCCGAAACAGATGCACCGATAGCAGGTGAATCTTTCAGAGTTTACTTTTTCGCAAGAGCATATGAAAGTGGCGTTGCAATCAAATACGAATTGATTGCACCTTACGATGAATGTAATGTTGAAATGGATAATCTGCAGGATTCATCCTTGCCCTTGCACCTGTCTTATTTTGCAGCTGCAAATTCACTTCCGTATACTGAAAAAAGCACGGATGAAAAGGGCGTTGTTGTTTTTGAAAATCTTCTTCCGGGACTGTATCTTGTAGTCCCGTCAGAAAATAACAGCAAAGCACACCTGTCGTCACCGTTCATTGTAAGCGTACCTGAATACGATTCAGAAAAAATGGAGTGGAATTTTAATATTATTGCAACTCCGAAAATTGACGGAGACATTGACGGTGATGTTGACGGAAAAACATACATAACCGTTAAGAAAAAATGGGAAACAGACGGTGATCATCCTGACAGTATCACGGTTGTTCTGCTTCGTGATTATCAGGAGTTTGAAAAAATTGAGCTCAACGAGGGTAATAATTGGTATCACCGTTGGGACGATCTTTCAAAAGAGCATGTCTGGAATATTGTTGAGGTTCAGGTGCCTGAAGGATATACGGCTTTTTATGAAACATCTTCAAATACCGTTACGATTATCAATAAGCAGGATAAAGAGGAAGAACCGGGAAAACCCGACGAGCCGCCAACGAATCCGTCAGAGCCCGATGACGATGATGAACTTGCCGATACAGGTCAGCTTAACTGGCCGATCCCTGTTTTCGCAATTGCAGGTATTCTTCTGTTCAGCATCGGTTGGGCTATGTTGAATTTCGGAAAAAAAGAAAGTGATTAGTGATAAGCTTTATGAAAAGGAAAATTGGCATTGCCTTTATTGTTTTGGGGCTTGTACTGATTCTTGCGGCGGCAGCTCTGCTCGTGTATAATAATTATGAGAACAAACGCGCAGGTGAACAGGCGCAGAACATCGTAAATACTTTGAAAAATGAGATTGAACAGGAAGAACCTGATGAAACAGATCCGTTTGATAAGGAAATGAAGGTTGTTGAGATTGACGGTTACGGATATATCGGCTACCTTTCAATCCCGGATCTCAGTCTTGAGCTTCCCGTTATGTCTGAGTGCGATTTCGGAAGGCTGAAAATAGCCCCGTGCCGATACTACGGCTCAACGAAAACAAATAATCTTGTTATTGCGGCTCATAATTACAGAAGTCACTTTGGCTACCTCGGCAAGCTTACTCAGGGTAATACAATAGCTTTTACTGATATGAACGGTAAGAAAATGACATACACCGTCACTTCGATCGAGGATGTGAAACCGTCAGATGTGGAAAAAGTCAAAGATACAGGTGACGATCTTATCCTTTATACCTGCACATACAGAGGTGTCAGCCGAATTGTTGTCAGGTGCTCTGAGGTGAAATAACCAAAAGAAAAATTATAAATTAAAAGGAGTAAGCTCTGCGCATAGAGCTTACTCCTTTTTGAATTAAATATATGTTTTATTAAGCTGCGAGTTTTTCGCTTCTCTTGAGCGGTATAGGCTTAACATTTCTGTAACGGATGATGCCGATTACAACCGAAATAAGCGAGATTGTTTCGCTTAACATACCGCTGTACGAAAGCGCAAAGAAGTTGTAAAAAAGAATGAGTGTTGATGAGATAAGAATTGTCTTGCGAAATTTCCTTGCATCAAAAATACCCATACAAACGGTGTTGACAACAAGGCCGAGAGTTATAAGCAAAGAGTGAATGCCTTCCCAGGAGAAGCAACTTGTTGCCGCCATAGCTACTGCAAAAAGAATGGGTGTTACAAGGTCTGTTTTGTGATTTTTTTCACGGTAGTAGAATGCAAAATTACGAATAATGCACACAATGTTTAAAGTGAAACCGGAAGCAGCACCAATGAGCAGATATTGCACACAGCTTAATGCAGTTGCGATAGTCTGAATAATCATAATCTTGCTTTTTTTAGTGCGCTGGTAAGAGTAAAAGAATAATGCGACTGAAATGAAACCTATTGTGTGACCGAATAATTGAATGTAGTTTTGCATAATTACCTCTGTGTATTTTGCTGTAAAGTTTTTTGTTACCGAGAGTAAATTATACTTATTTTTGAACAAAAGTCAATTGGCGATGTGCAGATATTGCACAAACAATGTAGAAACATTTTGGTTATTTTGCCAAAGTAAAAAAACTCAACTGTATAAAACAAAAAATGGAGCTGACAAAAAGTCAGCTCGTTGTGTTTTTATTTCGACAAAATGGAAGTGGTCAGTTTACCC
>JAZORX010000199.1:0-15363 GCA_045656845.1 Acutalibacteraceae bacterium
CCGAACAGCTTTGGGAAACAACCATGGACCCGAAAACAAGAATTATGCTCCGCGTAACTCTTGAAGACGCTATGGAAGCGGATGAAACCTTCTCAATTCTTATGGGTGACAAGGTTGAGCCGCGCCGTGAATTTATTGAAAAGAACGCTAAATACGTTCAGAATCTTGATATTTAAGAAAGGAGGAAGATTGAAAAATGGCTAAAGAAATTCCACACGAAAGCGAAGAGTTCAAGGCCAATCTTGAAAGCACGAAGATATATAACGTAGACATCAGCAAAGAAGTCCGCAAGGCATTCCTTCACTATTCAATGTCTGTTATCGTTTCCCGTGCACTTCCGGATGTCCGTGACGGTCTGAAACCCGTTCACCGTCGTATTCTCTATACGATGTATGAAAACAATCTTACTCCGGACAAGGCTTACCGTAAGTGTGCTGATACAGTCGGTTCAGTTCTCGGTCGTTTCCATCCTCACGGTGACGCTTCCGTTTATGACGCAATGGTTCGTCTGGCGCAGAGCTTCTCGATGAGATACACTCTCGTTGACGGCCACGGTAACTTCGGTTCAATAGACGGTGACCCTGCCGCTGCTTACAGATATACTGAGTCAAGAATGAGCAAAATGGCTCTTCGTATGCTTACTGATATCGACAAGGAAACTGTTGATTTCACAACAAACTACGACGACAGACTCAAGGAGCCGACGGTTCTTCCGTCCCGTTTCCCGAATCTTCTTGTTAACGGTACGATGGGTATTGCCGTCGGTATGGCAACAAACATTCCTCCGCACAACCTTAAAGAGGTTATTGACGGTATGTGCTGCCTTATTGATAACCCTGATGCAACTCTTGATGACCTTATGGAGCATATCAAAGGTCCCGATTTCCCGACTCACGGTATCATTATGGGACGAGCAGGTATCCGTGCAGCTTATGCAACGGGACGAGGCAAGGTTATTGTAAGAGCAAGAGCAGAAATCGTTGAAAAGAAAAACGGCAGATTTGTAATTAAGGTTACGGAAATTCCGTACACAGTAAATAAAGCAAGACTTATTGAAAGCATCGCAGAGCTTGTTAAGGATAAGAAGATCGAAGGTATTTCCGATATCAACGACTATTCATCAAAAGCAGGTATGCACATTTCAATCGACCTCAAGCGTGATGCTAATCCCCAGGTCGTTCTTAATCAGCTTTATTCTTACACTCAGCTTCAGACAACATTCGGTGTAATTATGATCGCCATCGTTAACGGTGAGCCGAAGGTTCTTACACTCAAGGATGTTCTCAGAAATTATATCGACTTCCAGCAGGAGGTTGTTACAAGACGTACACAGTTTGACCTCAAGAAAGCTCAGGACAGAGCTCATATCCTCGAGGGTCTTCTTACAGCTCTTGATTTCATCGACGAGGTTATCAATATCCTTCGTTCTTCAAAGAGCATCAACGAAGGTAAAGAAGCTCTTATGGAGCGTTTCGGTCTTGACGATGTTCAGGCTCAGGCTATCGTGCAGATGCGTCTTGGTCAGTTGACAGGTCTTGAAAGAGTCAAGATTGAGGATGAACTCGGTGAACTCAAAGAGAAGATCGCATATTTCCTCGACCTTCTTTCAGACGATTCAAAGCTTCTCGCAGTTGTTAAGGCAGAGGCTCTTGAAATCGCTGATAAGTTTGGTGACGACCGTCGTACAGAAATCGTCAATGTATCTGGAGAAGTGGATATCGAAGATCTTATCCCCGAAGAGACCTGTGTTTATACTTTTACAGATTTCGGTTATATCAAGCGTATCCCGATGAATGAGTATCAGACTCAGCGCCGCGGTGGTCGTGGTGTCAAGGGTCTTACAAGAAGAGAGGATGATATCGTAAGAACGATGTTTACTGCATCAACGCACGATTTCATCTCGTTCTTCACAACCAAGGGACGCACATTCAAGCTTAAGGGCTATGAAATCCCCGAAGGCTCAAGAACAAGTAAGGGTATGAATATCGTTAATCTTCTTCCTCTTGAAGCAGACGAAAAGGTTTCTTCAATGATCCGTTTCACTGCTGCTGATGAAGAGAGCGGATACCTTTGTATGTTTACCCGTAACGGTATCATCAAGCGTTCAAGGCTTGAAGAGTATCAGTCAATCCGCCGTGCAGGTGTTCTTGCAATCACTCTTGATGAGGGTGACGAGCTTGCATGGGTAACAACCACAACCGGTAACGATGATCTTATCGTTGCAACGAAGAAGGGTATGTGCATCAGATTCAACGAAAACGATGCCCGTCCCATCGGCAGAACAGCTCGTGGTGTTAAGGCAATCGAGCTTAAGGAAGGCGACGAAGTTGTCGGTATGACCGTTGTTGAAGAAGGCAAGACAATTCTTACCGTCAGCGAAACAGGCTACGGAAGAAAGAGTGATTTTGACAACTACCGTGTTCAGTCAAGAGGCGGTAAGGGTCTTATCAACTATCATGTTGAGAAATATGGCGACATTGCTGCAGTTACATCTGTCAGCGATGATGACGATATTATTCTTATTGCGTCAGACGGTATTATTATCCGTATCCCTGCAGATTCAATCAGCACATTCGCCCGTCCGTCAAAGGGCGTTCGTGTAATGAGAGTTACTGAGGGCGAAAAGCTTATCACGATCACTCCCGTTCAGCACGAAGAAGCAGAGGAAAACGCAGAAACAGCAGATGTTGCAGAAGCTCCCGCTGAAGCAACACAGGAAGAAACAACCCAGGAAAACTAAATCAAGGAGGGCTAATTTATGAACATTGCAATTATTGCTCACGATGCGAAAAAAGAGCTTATGACCCAGTTTTGCATTGCGTACTGCGGTATTTTAAGCCGACATAAGATTTTTGCAACGGGTACAACAGGTAAACTTGTAGCTGATGCAACAGGTCTTGATATCATAAGATTTTTGTGTGGCGCTCAGGGCGGCGATCAGCAGATCGGCTCACTTATCGCTTGTAATGAAATTGATATGCTTCTTATTTTCAGCGATCCGCTTGACCCGAAAGAGCACGAGCCTAATGTGAACAGCCTTCTTCGTATCTGCGATGTGCATAATGTGCCTGCAGCTACAAATATTGCAACAGCAGAAGCACTTATTCACAGCCTTGACAGAGGCGACCTCGATTGGAGAGACATCGTTAATCCGAAGCACTGATTAATTAATAAAACTCAGCAGGAATAACTGCCGATTGCGAAAACGGTCGGTGGTTATTCGGTGCGTTTACCGGCATTGATTTTGTTGGTATTTTTTCGATATACAAGGAGATTTTTCTATGGCATTAATAACTAAGGCTGTTAAGGGAACACTTGATGTTCTCCCTGCAGACAGCCACAAAAATCAGTTTGTGGAAAGAACTGTGCTTGAAATTGCAAACGAGTTCGGTTTCAGAGAAATAAGAACTCCTGTTTTCGAGCATACTGAGCTTTTCACCCGTTCTGTCGGCGACACAACAGACGTCGTGCAGAAAGAAATGTACACATTTGAAGATAAGGGCGGCCGTTCCATCACTCTTCGTCCCGAAGGTACGGCAGGTGCAGCACGAGCTTTCCTTGAGCACGGTCTTACTAACGAGGCTATGCCGCAGAAGGTTAGCTACATAACATCCTGCTACCGTTATGAAAAGCCTCAGGCAGGCAGATTGCGTGAATTCCACCAGTTCGGAATCGAGTGCTACGGCACAGCGTCACCTGCATCAGATGCAGAGGTTATCTCTGTTGCTAATGAGGTTTTCGGCTTTTTAGGAATTGACAGAATCCGCCTTGAAATAAATTCAATCGGTTGTCCGAAATGCCGCAAGGAATATCATGCAGCTCTTAAAGCTTATTTTGAATCACGCAAGGGCGAGCTTTGCGGCACCTGCCTTGACAGATTGGACAGAAACCCGATGAGAATTCTCGACTGTAAGAGCCCTGTCTGCCATGAAATTGCAGCAGATGCTCCGATCATTCTTGATTTCCTTTGTGACGAGTGTAAGGATCACTTTGAAAAAGTTAAGATGTACCTTGATAATATGGGTATCGTATACGAGGTAAATCCTCATATCGTAAGAGGACTCGATTATTATACAAGAACAGTTTTTGAATTCCTTACTGATTCTCTTGGTGCTCAGAGTGCTGTTTGCGCAGGTGGTCGTTATGACGGTCTTGTAGAGGAAATCGGAGGACCTCATGTTCCTGCACTCGGATTCGGTATGGGTATTGAAAGACTTCTTCTTTTGCTTGAAGCTCAGGGTATCAAGCTTCCTGAAGCAAAGAAGTGTGAAATATATATTGCAAACATCGGTGAAGAAGCATCTCTCAAAGCTGCATCAATGGCAACTGAGCTTCGTCAGTCAGGAATGTTTGCAGAGTTTGATGTCGTCGGCCGTTCTCTTAAGGCTCAGATGAAATATGCTGACAAGATCGGCGCAAGGTTTACAACCGTTATCGGTGAAGACGATATCAAGGCAAATATCGCAAAAGTAAAAAATATGCAGACAGGTGAAGTTACCGAACTTGCAATCGATGATTTTGCAGACACATTTATGGAGCTTTCGCTTCAGAATGCTGCGAACGATTTGCAGGATTTGGTAAGCAACTCCGAAGCAATTGATTTAAGCAAATTTTTGGGAGGCATAATGTAATGGATTTTATGACAGGTTTGAAGCGCACAGATTATTGTGGCGACCTCAGAATTGCAGATGCAGGTAAAGAAGTAACCGTTGCAGGTTGGGTTCAGCGTCAGCGCGACCTTGGTGCACTTATTTTCATCGACCTTCGTGACAGAACAGGTATCGTTCAGCTTGCATTTGACGAAAACACAGATAAAGAAATTTTTGAAAAGGCATTCTCAGCAAGAAGCGAGTTTGTTCTTATGGCAAAGGGTATTGTCCGTGAGCGTTCTTCAAAGAATAAGGATATCCCGACGGGCGATATTGAAATTGATGTTAAGGATCTCAGAGTTCTCGGCAAGAGTGAAACACCTCCGTTCGAAATCATTGAGAATTGCCAGACATCAGAGCTTACAAGACTTAAGTACCGTTACCTCGACCTTCGCCGTCCTGACTTGCAGAAGAATATCATTATGCGTCATAAAATCTGCAAGATCACACGCGACTATTTTGACGAGAACGGTTTCATCGAAATTGAAACTCCGATTCTTATCAAGTCAACTCCCGAAGGCGCAAGAGACTTCCTTGTTCCAAGCCGAATTCATAACGGAACATTCTATGCTCTTCCGCAGTCACCTCAGCTTTACAAGCAGCTTTCAATGGTAGCAGGATCTGACAGATATATGCAGATTGCCCGTTGCTTCCGTGACGAGGACCTTCGTGCAGACCGTCAGCCTGAATTTACTCAGATCGACCTTGAAATGTCTTTCGTTGATATGGAAGATGTTCTTGCAATCGGTGAAGGCTATATGAAGAGAGTATTCAAAGAAGCTCTCGGTGTTGAAATCGAAACTCCGATTCCTCGCCTTACTTATAAAGAGGCTATGGACCGTTACGGCTCAGATAAGCCCGATACACGTTATGCTATGGAGCTTTATGACCTCAGCGACATCGTTAAGGATTGTGGTTTCGGCGTGTTCAGCGGCCCCGTTGCAGAGGGTGGCTCAGTCCGTGGTATAACTGCAAAGAACGCTGTAACAACTCTTACCCGTAAGGAAATCGATAAGCTTACGGAAATGGTTCGCGGCAGTGGCGCAAAGGGTCTTGCATGGGTAAGACTCAATGAGGATGGCACAATGGCATCTTCATTTGCTAAGTTTATGACAGAGGACGAAATGAAGGCTATCCTTGAGCGTGCAGATGCAAAGGCAGGCGACGTTGTTCTTATCATCGGCGATGTTAAGAACTCAATCGTTTATTCAGTTCTCGGCGCTCTTCGTCAGGAAGTTGCAAAGCGCCTTGATATTATTCCGAAGGATAAGTTCAACCTCCTCTGGATTACAGAGTTCCCGTTCTTTGATTGGGACGAGGACGCACAGACATGGGTAGCAATGCACCATCCGTTCACATCTCCGATGGACGAGTGCCTTGAGTATCTTGAAACAGACAAGGCTCAGGTTCGTGCAAAAGCATATGACCTGGTTCTCAATGGTGTTGAGCTCAGCTCAGGTTCAATCCGTATCACAAATCCGGACCTTCAGAACAGAATGTTCTCACTTCTCGGCCTTTCGGATGAAGAGGCACACGCAAAGTTCGGCTACCTCACAGATGCATTCAGATACGGTGCACCGCCTCACGGTGGTATGGGTATCGGCCTTGACCGTCTCGTTATGCAGATGCTCGGCTGCGAAAGCCTCCGCGATGTTGTTGCATATCCGAAGGTGCAGAATGCAAGCGAGCCTATGACAGAGTGCCCGGCTGCAGTTGATACAATTCAGCTCGATGAGCTTGGAATTGCTTTAAAGACAAAAGAAAACTAAAAAAACACGGGACGGATTTTCCGTCCCGAATTTGTGTATATTAAGAAGTGATTTTCTATGCAGAAGTTAGAAAGAAAAGATGCCAAACAGCTGACCTTGCTCTGCTCTGCGGCATATTTCGTCAGCTATCTGACGAGAGTGAACTTTGCTGCGGTTATCGCTGCCATTATTCAGGCAGGGGATATAGACAAAACCTCGGCAGGTCTTGTTACCACGCTTGGCTTCATAACCTACGGTGTCGGTCAGCTCATCAGTGGTTGGCTTGGCGACAGAATTAACCCTAAAAAGCTTATGGTTATCGGCTTTGCAACGACCGTTGCGATGAATTTGCTGATTCCTCTTTGCCCGAGTGGTGCGTGGATGTGTGTCGTATGGGCATTCAACGGGTTTGCACAGTCGTTTATGTGGCCACCGATGGTCAAGATAATGTCCTCTGCGATGAATACTGATGACTATAACAAGGGTTGCGTTGTCGTGAGCTGGGGTAGTACGATTGCGACGATACTGATTTATCTCGTATCGCCTGTGATAATAAAGTTTGCAGGTTGGCGCACAGTTTTCTTTATCTATGCAGGTGTTGCCGTGCTGATTTCATCGGTGTGGTATATGAAGATAACTGCAATTGAAAAGAAGTGCGCTATCGTTTACCCGATGCATCAGAAGAGTAAAAATGGCGGAAAAATGTCTATCAAAATCAGCATACCGTTGCTTCTGATTGTGATGATAACAATTATGCTTCAGGGTTCACTTCGTGACGGTGTAACAACATGGGTGCCGACCTTTGTTTCAGAAGCATTCAACCTCGGCAGTGAGATTTCGATTCTCAGTAGTGTTATTATTCCTCTCTTCAGCCTTGCGAGCCTTCAGCTGACATCGGTTATTTATAACAAACTCGGCAGGAAGCCTTTCAAGAGTGCAGGACTTTTCTTTATCTGCGCTGTTGCGGCGGCTGTTGCGATTGTGCTTTTCCCGAACGCTTCGGTTGTTCTTACCGTCGGAATGTCTGCTTTGATTGTAGCTTGTATGCACGGAATAAACCTCATTCTCGTTTGTTTCCTGCCTGCAGCACTTGCAGATGATTCCAATGTTTCTACTCTTTCGGGTATACTCAATTTTATGACATATGTCGGCAGTGCCGCATCAACATACGGTTTTGCTCTTCTTTCAACTAATTACGGCTGGAACGGCACAGTGTTTTCGTGGCTTGCGATAACGGTAGTCGGTACATTGTTCTGCGTAATATGCAACTCTGCAACGAAAAAACTCAAATTATAATGCAAAAGTTAAAGACCTGCTTCGGCAGGTCTTTTTTGTTATCATTTTATTATCTTTGCAGAGCCGTTTTTAAAATCGACATAGTAGTCAACATCCGTCATATCAGCTTTTATCGGATAGTCCGTTGAGAGAATCTGTGCTCCGCTTTCAAGAGTCTTCCTGCGATCTTCTTCGTTATGGCTGCCGTAGGTATCAACTCTTGTTCTGACAATGAGATTTTTTTCGTAAATGAGCTCTGCTGAATGTTTTTCAATGTCATCGGGTTTGTTGACAATAAGAACAGAAGCATATGATTTATCTCTGTCTTTATAACGAAGCATCGGAAACATCGCTTGGGTTCTGATAGAGTCGTCCTGCTTTATGTATTTGCTTGTTACTCCGTCAGTATCGTGAAAGAAAACGGCAATCCGTCCTGCACAGTCTTCCAGCTTCATCCAATCGTCAGCCTCTCTCATTTCTTTAAGAGAGCTATGGTCTCCCATCATCTCGGCAGGAGTGATGAGCTTTTCACCGAATGTTTCACGGAGAATTTTATCGATTTCATTAGCATATTCGAGGTTTATAAATCGCATTCCGTTTTCAAGAAGGAAAAATTCTTTAGGCTCAATGATAATTGAAATCGGCAAATGACGGGGATTGGCGTCAGACCACATTTTTATCTCTTCGAGAGCAAGCTCAAAGTCATAGCAGGATGATGTCATATCTATAAGAGGGGAGTGGGAGCAAACGAATTTTACAGAATCTTCACTTACGACAGTTTCAATATCAAGCTCAATGCTTCTTATGCCGACGTTGAATTGCTCTGTCAGTGTATCGCTGCAGTAGAGGGGAGCGTCACCGTTGATAAGGCCGAATGTTACCGTCTCAAGGTCACGGTAAACCTTCAGATAAGAAGGTACACTCTCAAGCTGATAGCTGTTATGCGTTGCGATGTATGCAACCTCATTGAATTTAACACCGTCTGCATATGCTTTTTCAACATCGAAGCCTGCGAGCTTGCTTTCGTTAACGGGAGTGTAGCTGCCACTGCCGTAAAGCTCAGAAAGCTCTTCAATGCGCTGAATCTGCGACTGTATATTTTCAACTCTTGCATCTTTGTTTTCGGTAATAACATCGGGGAGCCCTGTGAAAATAAAGAAAATCAATGAAAGTAACGATGAAATAAACTTAAACATCCTGATCACCTATAATAATTTGATAAACGAATTTTAGCATAAGTTGAAGATTTTTTCAACAGACAATACATATTAAAAGAAAAACTCCCGACGGTTTTCCGTCGGGAGAATGATTGTTTATAGAGTGATTACCACTGAATGTTGTTAACAACAACTGTTGATGTAGCAGTACCCTTAGCTGACTTAACGTTAGCGATTGAATAAGAAACATTTGTAAGCTGAACGTTCCAGTCCCACTTGATTGTAAGATCTACCAACTTGTTTGTAGCAGGATCAATCTTAGCTGTGATGCTTGTAGTTGTAACTGTTTCCTTAGCTGAATCAGCCTTAGCAACACCGTTGATAGCTGTGTGGATGTTCTCACTGCTCTTATAGTCAAATGCCTTCTTGTCGCCCGTACCAACATAGAGACCTGAACGCTGGATCGGAGTTGTATCAGATGAAGTTCCGCCTGATGCCTGGCTCTGACCGGGCTTGAGGTTCATTGTTATTACCCAAAGGCCATCTGCTTCCTGAATGTCGATTGCAGAAAGATCGTTCTTTGTAAGAGAAGCCTTGCTGAGGAATTCAGCCTTGCCCTTTTCGTTCTTGTACTCAGTTGTACCTTCACCAAGGAAGTCGTAAACCATATCAACAACGAGCTGAATCTTAAGAAGAGCACCACCGTCAAGTGAGTTGATAGTTGTTGTTCTCTTCTTTGTGTAACCAGCTTTTTCAGAGATTACCTGATTGATTGAGTTGTTGTAAAGATCCAATACGCCCTGAACTGATGTGGGCTTCTTAGGACCTGAAGCTTCGCCGTCTGCTGCGCCACCGTCAGTTGCGCCACCGTCAGCTGTGCCGTCTGTTGAACCATCAGCTGAGCCGCCGTCTGTTGAACCGTCTGTTGAGCCGTCTGCTGAACCTGCGGGCTCTTCGTCATCCATGCTGAGGCCACCGCCAACGCTGAGGCCACCGCCTAAACCTAAGCCGCCGCCCTGATTCATCATAGCGTCTTCTGCTGCTGAGCTTGCAACTTCGATCTTAGCTGTTGCAATTGACTCGAAACCGCTGCTGATAGCCATAGAAATAATAGCTACGCAAATAATCGCTGTAATAGCTGTCCAAAAAGTCTTATTCATGCTATTTCGTCTCCTATCATACTTAAACTTTATCCTTGTCGTATTCAGACATTATGATAATAACACATATATAACAAAAAATCCAGTGTTTTTTTAACTTTTTTAAATTTTTGTAAACTAAGCAAAAAAACATCATATAAAGATAGATTTTTGATATTAAATATGTTATAATAACCACTATAATCGGATTATAATGTGGAGGTATGCAGTCTTGAGCAAAAAGTTCGTTTCGTGGAATGTAAATGGCATAAGAGCCTGTATGACGAAAGGCTTTATGGATGTGTTCAATCAGCTTGATGCTGATGTGTTCTGCCTGCAGGAAACCAAGATGCAGGAGGGTCAGCTTGACCTCGCTCTTGAAGGCTACCACCAGTTCTGGAATTTTGCCGAAAAGAAGGGCTATTCAGGCACTGCGATCTTTTCAAAAGAAGAGCCGATAAGCGTGAAATACGGAATAGGCGTCCCCGAGCTTGATACGGAGGGAAGGATAATCACTCTTGAATTCAGTGATTATTATTTCATAACGGAATATGTGCCGAATGCGCAGGACGGTCTTAAGCGGATTGACCACCGTATGAAATGGGAAGATGCTTTCCGTGCATATGTTTCGGAGCTTAACTGTTCAAAGGGAGTTGTTTTCTGCGGTGACCTTAATGTTGCTCACAAGGAGATCGACCTTAAAAATCCGAAAACCAACCGAGGCAATCCCGGCTTCTCAGATGAAGAAAGAGGTAAATTCTGCGAACTTCTTGATGCAGGTTTTATTGACACTTTCAGATATTTTTACCCTGACCTTGAAAATGCTTACAGCTGGTGGTCGTACCGTTTCAAGGCGAGAGAGAAAAATGTTGGTTGGCGTATAGATTATTTCTGCGTTTCAGCTGATATGGCAGACCGCCTTGAAAGCGCAAAGATACATTCTGAAATTTATGGCTCAGACCATTGTCCCGTAGAGCTTATTATAAAGTGAGGATTTGCTATGACAAAGACAAAGAAAATAGTTCTCATTGTTCTTGCTGTTATTCTGGTGCTTACAACCGTGTTTTTTATCCTTGCAGGAAATGAAAAATTCATCAGTAAAATAACGGGAACGATAGATATCACATCGGGTGAGGATCTTAATACAGTTGCTCCTGTTAAGTTCAGTACTGACTATCCTCTTGTGCAGACTCAGCAGAAGGATGTTTTCTATGAGGCACACCCTGACGGAACATTTAAGTTCTACAAATTTGCAGACGGAAAGTTCACTGAGATAACGACAGGAATCAGCACTAAAGATGCTGTTGTCAAGTGCAGCTATCAGGATGTCAAGGTTAAGCTTCATTACCTCAAGACGGATGCAGGTACCGTCGGCTACGGATTGTACAATTCCAAGCAGGAGGGTCAGGAGACAAAGCTCTTCTCTTATGTGTTTGTGCGTATGGTGGACAGACCTAAGGCATATGACTCAATCGTTAAAACAGATTATGTCCTTCTTACGGATATGGACGCTGAAGATATTTATAAGCCTGATAAAACATATTCTGATATGTATTCTTACGATATGGGCTCAGGAAAAACGACACTCGTCGTTTCTCAGCGTGACCGTCTTGTGCAGACGGACGGCACAATGAGAGAAGACTGGACGATATTTACCGATTCGATGATTAACCAGAGCAAGAAGAACAATCTCTTTGCTTCAAGAAGAAACTACGATACATCATCTACGGCTCCTGTTGTCTATGACATTCTTAATGTTAAAAACTCAAGAGCTACCAAAAAGAACTCAGCGACAACTCTTACAGGCTCACCGAGCTACATCGTCCGTGAAAAGGACGGAGCATACTTCTGCTTTGCGAATACAGAAACCGGCTTCGACCTTGTCAAAAACGCAGACAAGAAAAAACCGCTTGCAAGCTTTGAAGGTGAATTTACTGATTACGCAGTCAGTGGGAATTACATTCTCAACAAAGCAACGCTTGATATGACAGAAATTACGGGCGGTGGTGTGACAAAGCTTAAAAAAGCTAACTTCACCGAGCTTTCAGGATTTATAGTTAACCCCTCTGCTTCAAAGGTCGTTCTTTTCTGCAACGGTGAGCAGCAGTCTCTCGTTATTTACGATACATCAGGCGAAGACACAAAGATCATAACGGATTCGCTTTATGACCCCAATATAATGAACTTCTGTTTCATTGATGACAGCACAATTTTCTTCTCAACCTATGATAAAAACGGCAAAGCTGAAAATATTATGGTTAAAGTTTAAGGGAGAGTGAAATTTATGGCAAAAAGAGACGATTATATTTCATGGGACGAATACTTTATGTCAATTGCTGTTTTAACTGCAAAAAGAAGTAAAGACCCAAACACACAAGTTGGTGCTTGTATTGTTTCAAAAGATAATAGAATTTTGGCTTGTGGTTACAATGGTGCACCAAACGGTTTCAATGATGATAAATTTCCTTGGAAAAGAGAAGGTTCTGCTCTTGACACAAAATATATGTTTGTTTGTCATGCAGAGCTCAATGCAATTTTAAACTATCGTGGTTCAAGAAAAGAATTCGAAGGTGCTAAAATTTATGTAGATTTATTCCCATGCAATGAGTGTGCAAAGGCTATCATTCAATCAGGTATTAAAGAAGTTATCTATAAGAGTGACAAGTATGCTGGAACAGATGGAAATGTTGCTTCTAAACACTTATTCGATAACTGCGGTGTTAAATATACAAAATTTGAAACATCAAAACATGAAAATATTGTTATTAAACTTGATGACTAGTAAAAAACAATCTAAAAAAGTTCTCTGCAAACCCAAAACAGGGAACTTTTTTATTAAAATTTTATTTAATTTCTAAAAATTTCTTTACATTTGAATATATTTGTGTATAATTATGTTTGTTGAAATTATATGCCGTTGTGGCGAAATAGGCAGACGCAAGGGACTTAAAATCCCTCGGGCAGAAATGTCCGTGCCGGTTCAAGTCCGGCCAACGGCACCAAAGAAGAGTAGTGGAAACACTGCTCTTTTTTTTATTTGATTTTCATTTGTGATAAATTATTGTTACACAAATAGTTTATATTATTTTTCGATTAAAAAGGTAAAATTTTCATCTTTTACTTTTATTATATATTTTTTATTTAAAAGCAAATCTCCCTTAAAAAATATTTTCGTAGTCTTTTTTGTATCGCAATTTTTTGTTTTATAAGTTATTTCATAAAAATTAAAACCTAAAATATTTAAAAATGGATTAATATAAAACAATTTGTTTTTTACATAAACCACGGCAATCATTGATATTATCAGAATAAAAACCACAAGCATACTAATTTTTGACAAATCAAATGTTATTGCAAATAACACAAATAATGAAAAATATCCCAAAAAATGTTGATCTGTTGTGTTTGTTTTTTCAGTGATTACAACTTCTTTAACAGTTTCATAATTTGTGAAAATCTCAAACTTTAAACCCAGCAAACCCAAAATAATGACTATCAGCAACATAGAAATAACAAATATATTCAAAAAATTCAGTTTTATATTTCCAACAATCATTTCAATTATTTGCTTTATTAAAACCAAAGCATACATTGGAATAAAAGCACTTAAATATAATAAAATATTTTTCATACACTAATTTTTTCCATTATATAATTATTTAAAACAAAAAAGATTGTTTGCCAATAAAAATTCAGCTATGATATAATTTTATTGTAAAAATTAAAAAGAGGAATATTTATGAAAGTTATTTTAGTTAATGGAAGTCCACACAAAAATGGCTCAACCGCAAGAGCTCTTGAAGAAGTTGAAAAAACACTTATTGAAGATGGTATTGAAACCGAAATTTTTTGGATTGGAAATTCTGCAATTTCTGGTTGCACTGGCTGCTATTCTTGTGCAAAAATTGGCAAGTGTGTAATTGATGATGTTGTAAATAAATTTGTTGAAAAGGCAGAAACAGCTGACGGTTTTGTGTTTGGAACATCTGTTCACTATGCTGCGATGACGGGTGCAATGACATCATTTATGGACAGAGTGTTTTATTCTGCTGGTTGCGGTGGAAAAAATAAAATTTTTAGAAGAAAACCTGCAGCCTCTGTTATTGTTGCAAGAAGAGCAGGAACAACAGCAACTTATGACCAAATGAACAAATATTTTGGAATAACCCAAATGCCAATAATTTCATCAAGATATTGGAATATGGTTCACGGAAGAGAACCAGCTGATCTTGAAAAAGATGAAGAAGGTTTGCAAACAATGAGAATTCTTGCAAGAAATATGGCTTACTTTTTAAAGTGTATTGAAGCAGGAAAACAAAATGGTGTTGAAGAACCAAAGTCCGAAAAAACAATTCTTACAAACTTTGTAAAATAATAAAAAGCAGATGTTTTTCTGCTTTTTTATTTTTTGCATTATTTGCGGCTCTTTTTCTTGACAATCTTACCCAAAAAAACATATCATTAATATGTATTAATTTATATTATTTTGTGGTGAAATATGATATATGAAAAAGAGTTTCAGGCCTATGGTTATAACGACATTGTGGGCTATAGCGGAAAACATATAACTGATGAAATGATTGATTCATGTATGACTATCAATAAAAAATTTTATGCAAAAGATTTTATTTTTGACGATAGCATCAAAGATATTGTTAAAAAATACAATCAAATGTGTTTTGTTTTTCAAGACAAGTCAGACAATTCAATAATGGGTTACAGTTTTTGGTTTCCAATAAAGACAAAAGTTTTTAATGCTTTTATTCAAAACAATCAAACACTTCAAGAGTTTCGTGACAGTTTCTTTTCTAGCTATAAAGAAGAATCTGTTAACTTATTCTTAGCAAGTGAAGCCTATGTTTTAGGCTATGACATCAAAGAACTTCACAAGGCCATCGAAGATGTCTTTCAAAAAAGAATCTTAGACCTTGCTTATAATGGCATAATGGTTAAATATATTGCTATGGAATCTAGATGCAAATTTGATGAACAATTTTTAGTTAAAAACCTTGGCTTAACACTTAAAGACAAAAAAGAAAAATCAACTTTTTATTATGATAAATATTCACCATACACAATTTATTCAGATTCAAAATTTGCTTCTGGGCTATATCAATATTACAAAAAAAAGCAGGATTCATAACGAATCCTGTTTTAATATAAACAAATAAGTTACTTTCATTGTTGACTCAATTTTATATAAAATTTATTAATAGGTGGTAAAAAATGAAGAAAGAAATTGAAGCAAGACTTCTTGGCATTAACGAAGAAGAATTTATTGGACTTATGAAAAAACATAATGCAACATTTGTTGGCGACTGGCTTATGAGCAGAAATTGCTATGATTTTAATCCTGTTGATGATAACAAATGGATAAGACTTAGAACAACTGGTG
>JAZORX010000200.1:0-5842 GCA_045656845.1 Acutalibacteraceae bacterium
TTCTCTCTCTTTTCTTGCTTTCTCCTTGGCAAGAGCAAGTTCTTTTTCTTTCCTTGCCTTCTCCCTTGCCTTTTCTTTTGCAATGCGTTCTTTTTCCTTCTGCTTTGCAAGGCGTTCTCTTTCTTTTTCTCTTGCTATGCGGCGACGCTCCATCTCTTTTTCGTGAGCGATTTTTGCCTTGATCTTATCTTCAATAGCCTTCTTACGGGCATTTTCAGAATCAAGAGCACGCTGGATAGCTTCCTGAATTTTCTTTTCGCCTTCCATCTTCTTCTTGCTTACTCTCTTGATCTCTTCAACGAAGACACGCTGAATCTCAACGTCTTCCATATCGTAATCAAGAACAAGCTCTTCAGCAAGTCTCTTAAGAAGCTTCGGCTTTAACTTACGGCGCTTCTGCTGACCAACGGCATCCTCTGACATAGTGTTTGCCTTGAGCATCATATAGTTGAGCGCCATCACCTGATTGAGATGATTTCTGTACTCATCGCTGACCATATCGTTGGATTCCTTAACGGTGATCTCATAGCCGAGGTCAGTATATGACTGGATGAACTGCCAGAGCTTAAGACAGGCTCTGAAGTTCGGATTTTTCTGAATAGCGTTCGTTCTCATAATCGGAGGACGGACGGGTACACAGTTACGCAACTCCTTCATGAATGAAGAATGTGCATATTCGTTGATAATCTTCTTGATTCTCTCAATTCTCTGGAAAGCTGATGCGTTTTCACCGTCAAGACCTGCGGTATCGTCAAGCTCACTGCCGCCTGACTGCGCAGAGACTTCAAGCTTATAAGTAACTTTTTCGCGTCCGCGGTTGAAATCGCTTTCCATTTTAAGAGAAGCCATATTGTCGTCATCAGAGATATTGAAGATAACATCGTAACGGATATCAATAAATCTGATGAGGTTCTGCATAAGAGTATAAACAAATCTGTTCTCATAAACCTCGTAGCTTTCTTCACGGAAAACATTGAGGATCTGGTTGGGAGTAACATCGTCGCCCTCAACCTTAGCGATCATATTTGTATGCTGAGCGAGGTGACGGATGGATTCGTTTGTAATCTTTCTTGCGCGTTCAATGGGAACGATTTCCTCTTCCTGCACGATGAACTTACGGGGAACACGCATGATATTATCAAGGGGAATGATACATGCTTCAATTTCCTCAACCCATCTGAGGTCGATTTTCTTTTCAAAATATCTGTTGAATAAGGAATACTTGTTGTTACCGGTATCAATGCAATTTTCCATAGCATCGTAAAACACATTGTCCGTTGTAAGTGAAGCAAGGGAATCCTTATATTCAAGATATAATTCAAGATAAGATTTTTCCATGGATTATTTCCCCTTTGAGAATTTAAATTACATGAGCCTCTTGAGAAGCTGGAGATATTCTTTACATTCGTTCATATTAGCCTTACCGAAGTGTTTGTTAAGGTAAGTGATAAGGCCGTCGATTTCATCACGGATGAATGAAAGGTTCAAGCTTTCGAACTTACGGAAAACTTTCTTTGCAAGAACGAAGTCGATACCGTCGATTTCTGTACCGCCGCAGCCGACATAAGCAGGAACGAACTCCTTGAGCTGCTTAACAATACGGTTACCGAATGCAAGACGGAAATGCTCAATAACATAGTCGTCAAGCTCTTCGATTTTCTTGAGGTTTTCATCAGAAACCTTGTACTTTGTCTGGCAGTCTCTGAACATATCCTCAAGGTGCTTATAGCTGAGTGTAAGGTTTTCAGTGTACGGTGCTTCGAAGAATTTACCCTTACTGTTAAGGTCGATGGGAATAGCACGGTCATAAACCTTATCGGAAACGGCGAAAGTAGAGTCGTCGTTATTGATTGTACCGATGTACCACATATTCTCAGGAAGCTTGAGCTTACCGTCGATAACGTGTTTCGGGTCAGTCGGCCATACGCTGGGAACGAGTGAAACAACCCACTCATCTCGTGACGGCATTTCGAGGATTGAAAGAAGCTCAGCGAAGTAGTACTCAACACGAGCGATGTTCATCTCGTCAAGAACTGTAATAAAGATGTCCTCTTTGAAAGTAGCTTCGTACATTTTCTTGAGAACTTCTGTTTCGTTGAAGCGCTTTGTGAATTCGTTGAAGTAACCGAAGATTTCAGTACGGTCACGCCATGACGGCTGAACTGAAGCGATGGTTACGGGATTCTGAAGGAATTTACCCCAGGCGTAAGCAAGTGAAGTTTTACCTGTACCTGAAATACCCTGAAGGATAATAAGACGGGTTGATGCGAATGCTGAAAGGAAAAGACGGATAACCTTGATTTCATAGAAAAGGCCGAGTCTTGAGCAAGCATAGTTGCGGAACATATCGCAGATTTCGGGAAGAGTGATTTCGTTGTCGTATTCAGGAGCAACATAGTCTTCAAGCTCGATGTCAACCTGAGTACACTTGTAGAATCGGCTGTAATCGTCTGCAGATTTGTCGATTTCGCCTTCCTCTTTCTTTTCTGCTTCTTCGCCCTGAGTGTTTTCTTCCTGCTCGATGAACGGGCTTTCGCCGGGCTTGAGACCAAGCTGAGAAACCTTCATAGCAAGGATTCTTTCCTTCTCGTTATGAAGCTTGATGATTTCTCTGTTAAGGTTGCCGACTTCGTTAAGAAGCTCTTCCTGGTCAACGAGAGTCTTGCGGACTCTTATGTACTTTCTGATAAGCACAACGAAGAGGAGAATCACAGCAACAAAAACGATGAGCGTTGCAATAACTGTGAGGATTGCAAGAATCCAGTCAACAGCCGTGAAATCGCCTGACCATGATTTGAAGATTGAAATATATTCAGGAATATTGAAGATATTTGCAATACCGAGAGCGATACCCTTGAAAATACCCCAAACGCCTTTTATGAAAAACTGATTTAAAAATTCTGCGATAAATTTTGTTACTATCATCTTTCAGTCACCCTTTAAAAGTTAGTTAAAATCTGAGTTTATATGTTTACAGGTTTGTGAATGTTATTCGCTTTTTTCAGAAGGTGAATCTTCCTTCTCTTTCTTGGCTTCTTCTTCCTTTTTCTTAGCTTCCTGCTCTGCGAGGTATTCCTCGATAGCACGGCGCTTTGTATCCTCATCAATGTCTTCAGCCTTAGCCTGCATAAACATCATAATGAGCTTATAAATCTGCCAGATGAAGAAGAGAGCAAGCGGAATAATAATGCAGATCATAAATCCCATCTGACTCTGGAGGAATTCAAGCGCATGGCCGAGGCCTGCAATCTTGAGTCCTGTTTTACCCGTACCTGAATTTATCTGCTTACCGATGATTTCATCGGGAGTAACGGGCTTGGTATCTTCCATGGACATTGCGTCACCCTTTGTTACAAAGTGGTTGATCGTGCCGTCCTTGTTGTAGACAATATCAGTAATTCTATGGGTGTTGTTACCTCTGATGCTTCTGCCGGTTTCATCGGTAAGAACAGTTGAGTAAGTAATAACATCACCGATCTGAAGCTCGTTAACATTTTTAACTTCCTTAGAGATAATCATATCTCCGGTTTTGAATGTCGGTGCCATTGAGTCTGACTGGATTGTGAACGGTGTGTAACCGAAAACATTACCAACACCAACATCTGAATTTTTTGATGTGAAGGTCATAACCGTTATAACGATCGCGACGATAAGGATCAGAACAAGAAGTATATCGGAGATAACTTCAAGCGCCTTTTTAACTTTGTTGTTCATTGTTTACATTCACTCCTGATTTTATTTGACTAAAAGGTCATTTACAAGCACTCAGCGAATGCTCATAAATCGCCTTTCGGCTTTTTAGGATCATTCGGGTGACGATGGCAAAATCGCCACCCGTGAATTTGTGACGGTAATCCGCAGAGCAGAGCGACTGCCCTGCGGAAAGATTTTAAAGTAACCTAATCTTATACGATTGTAAGTACAAGGTTGAAGTTAAGTGTTGCACCTGCTACTGAGTTTTCGCAGTCAACATCGTTACCTTCCATCCAAAGGTATACACGAACACGGTTGATACCTGTTACAGCATCAAAATAAGCGTTTGTATTCTTGTTTGCATCTGTTGCACGAGTACCAAGAGCTGCGCCTGCATACTGTGTTTCCTGCATGATGTTCTTACCGTTACCTGTCGGTGTACGCTTTGAGAAAGCTGATGTAAGGTAGAGATCGGGAACTGTTGCACCGTCTGCATAACCTGAAGCATCTGTGTGGTTTGTTGAGTTGGGCTCATACATAACAACACGGTTCTGGTTTGCGTTAGCGGGCTTTACGCCGAGAATAGCGGGAGCCTCTGCCTTTGCAGCAACTGTACCGCAGTTAACAAGAGCAACACGCATTGCTGAAACAACGTCCGGGTTGTCAGCACATTCAACTGTAGTCTCGCTCCAGTAAACCTTCTGGTCCTGACCAACTTTTACAAAGATATCGAATGCAACATAGCCACTTGTTGTATCGTTAGCTACCTGTGTTGCATTAATGTAACCTGCATCATCGATTGAACCTGAGAAGAAAGTCGGAAGACTTCTTGCAACATACATATTTGATGATGAAGGAACAAGAAGCTCGGGGAAGTTGTTTTCATTGCCTTCATATGCTGCCCAACGAGCACCTGTTTCGCCCTTGAGGTCAGCGAGTGTGAGCATTGTTGTGAAAGCATTAGCATTACCTGAAAGCTGCACACCGTCAGGAGAAGTGATGTTGAGTTCCATTGTCTCAACTTCAACTCTCTTAGCCATTGAGAACCAAGCAAATGTTGATGATGTCAACACGATTGCTGATACGATGAGCATAGCGATGGCAGAGATAAAGGTACGCTTTTTCAATGTGTTTTTCATTTTTTCTTTACCTCCATAAAGATTTTTTGCTTTAGCGACCGTTAACGCGTCGCTAAACGCATGAGTTTTCTAATCAATGTTCCATTCACCGGGAGTTATTACGGCCTTCCCAGTAACCCGGTTTGCAAGAATTGCATCTCCCAAAATTTCAGCTGAATATTACCTTACAGCCGAACACTTCCCGGAGTAACTGAAACATAAATCAGAAGTAAGTAAATGCTTGGGAATTAAACCAATGAGAATACAAGATTTGCAGAGATAAGCTGGCTCATAAGGCGGTCAGTACAATTTGCATCCTGACCTTCCATCCAGACGTATACTCTGATCTGGTTTACACCTGACTCAAGAGTGAGAACAACATCCTCACTACCTGTGTCAACGCCACAATCGTAACCATCTGCTGCGATTGTAAGTGTGCCTGCTGCTGATTCCGGAACTACATAAGCGTCGTCAGGAACAGCTGCACTTTTACCTTCACTGATTATCGGATTTGTGTCACGTGCTTCTGCATTGGTAGCGAAAATGACTGCTTCAGAACCTGAAGTTGCTGCTGTGGGTGTTGAACCCTTAGTAACTGTTCCGCAGTTAACGAAACCGATACGCATAGCATTAGCTGCTTCAGCAATAGCAGTTGTTCCGTCAGTTTCGTCGTCTTTAACTTCAATAGTTGTGTTGGTAACCTTAACCTTAGCTTGCTTACCAGGAGTATCTGAAGTATACTCAACAAAAACGTCGAAAGCATAGAAACCGGCTACGCTGCCTTCAGCAGGAATCTCAACATTTTCCTTACCGTAAATAGATGTACCGTCAGCAGAAGTTGCTGCAGAACTTTCCATTATTCTTGTAGCTCTGTCGATACCGCCTGTGAAAAATGCAGGCAACGCACTGCCGAGAGCCATGTTAGTAGATGTCGGGCTGATTGTTGCAGGGAAATAGTTGAAATCTTCTGACGGAGCAACGAACTCTGATGTAGCTGTACCGTTAAGCTCTTCAAAAGTGATTTCATCTGT
>JAZORX010000201.1:0-2953 GCA_045656845.1 Acutalibacteraceae bacterium
AACATTTTTAAGAGCATCTATCGCCACACCGCCAAGGCAAACATAACTGCTTTCTTGCCATTTGTTTTTGTTTAGTGTTATGTATGAAAGCATATCAATGGGTGCTTCAAACACATACACATTTTCGTTTGTACCTATGTGTCTGAAATAATACTGCTTATCGCTTCCGTCAATGTCAAGAAAAAACCTGTTTCCGGGTATGGTACTTCTCAGATGCATTTGCTTCATTTGACCGCCTTCATCGTAACCGCAAAATGCAATATTGTGATGCTCTTCCGTTTCGAAAATCTTTTTTTCATTCACGAAATGCTGAACAATATCTGCATCAATTTTTCTGGTTTTGATCAGATATGCAAATGTACGATGCATGTTTTTTGAGAGCTTTGGCTGAATAAATTCAGGCTTTTTTTCAGGCTCTTTGCTCGCTTGTACGAACTCAGCGCCTTCTTCTCCATTGAGCAAATATTTGACAGCACTAACAAAATCCATGTTGTAGAAGTGTTGCATAAACTGAATCGGTCCGCCGCCAACTTCACGGCTGTGACGAAACCAACGATTTCTGTCAATTACCGTGCTGTCATATCGCATCCACCGATAGACTCTGCCTTGCTTTTTTAGCTTCTCACCTTGGCTCTGCAGCATACTGACTAAATCAATATTACTTGCTCTCTGGAGTTGCTCATCGGTAAACTTTTTCTTAACCAATTTATCACCCCATTTTGATGCCGAGGCTCTGTTTCTTTTTGATGATACGTTTTCTTTCTTTAGAGTCGACAATTGTTTTATTAAATCCTTCGGATTTCTTATCAGTATCGTTTTCAATCATGCTTGCAAGTCTGCAAAATAGATTCGCGGCTGATTCTATAACTGATGGCTGATACTGATTGTTTTGATATTCTTTAACCTTTTCATACCATTCTCTTGCATACTTATTTCCATGCTCTTCTGCAAGCCCAATATATTTCAAGCATTCTTCTTCGTTTCCCTCTTTGAAATAAATTCTTGCAAGAGCAAATTCTGCATTTGAATTTTTATCTTTTGATGCAATGAGATAGTATTCTTTTGCTTTATCAAAATCGATTTCAGTTCCCCAGCCTTTTTCGTATAACTGTCCTAATCTGTAACAATTAAATCCATTCTGCAGTTTCTTATCACTTGAATATAAACTTATCATTTTTGCAAACCAAACATCTGATTCTTTTGTGTTTTTTACACATCCCATACCATTCCTGAACATATATCCAAGTCTGTAATATGAGTGTGTACATCCTTTGTCGGCACTTTCTTTGTAATAGTTAAATGCCTTAAAATAATCAACTTCCGTTCCGTTGCCGTAATAATAAATATTTGCAAGTGAAAACATCGCAAACTTATTTCCATTTTCAGCAGAATTTTCGAACCATTCTATTGCTTTTCCCATATCCTGATTCTCGGTTTCAAGTGTATAAATTCTGCCTATTTGGTACTCATAAAAGTCATTTGGTGCTTTCTCTTCCAACTTCAAATATCCTTCAAGTGCTTTTCGGTATAACAGATTCATCTTTTTGTCATCCTTATCAACATATAAGCCTGACTGATACATTTTTGCGAGTTCAAACATAGCAGGTACATTACCTCTTTTAACTTGACTGACCATTGCATTGTAAGCTTCCTCATAATTCTTTTTGTTATATAGTTGAGTCTTAGCGTTTTTCATTCCGTTTTTGAAGTCACAAATATATCTGCTTTGAATATCAAATCCAAGTATTTCCTGCTCCTGTTCTGTGAGCAAACCTGTCTCCGATTTCTTCTCCGCAAATTCCATTCTGTCGGGTGAATAATCCGTGTCCTCTTCCTTGTTTTTTTCTTCTGTTTTTTTATCAGCTTCTTTATCAAAAAAAAGATTGTTTCCGAGGTTAACAGCTTCAGAAACAATCGCATTCTTAATTTTTTTGAATTCTTTATTTTCAACAAGCGGAGGGAACTCAATTTGTTTGTCATGATAAAATCCTACGATTCTTTGTTGCAGACTACACCACTCATCATACATATTTTTGATCTCTTCATTCTCAGCAAGTTTGCGGAAGATTTCATCAACTATTTGCTTTTCTTCTTTTGGTAAATAAGCGTATGTTTTCTTTCCCTTACAGAGCAACAATCTTTGCGAAAGTACATCGAGCAAACTGCATACTTCTGAGTTTGAAAAATCATTTTTACGGATGCTGTCGCCAATCGCATGTAATTTCTTTTTTGCCTCATCTGAAATCTTATCTCTTGCATGTGATTTACTGTCATAAAGTTCATACATCTCGTCTTTGAAAATTTCATTTGCAAGCAATGATTTTACTTTTTCAATTCTGGTTTCATTTATAAATCCACGCTTGCTTCCTGACGAATAAACAACCATATGCAGATGCGGATGACCTGCTTCATTATGGAATGCTCCGTACCAATTAAAATCTTCTAACGGAATATTAAATATTTCAGCCAAGTCCATCTGTTTTGACCGAATAAGTTCTCGCCACGCATCTGCTTTATCATATCCAAGTCGTATGGCATCTTCTGATTTTAATGATACAATTGGAGTCCATATAACGCTTTTGGAATTGATTATTTCATTTCGTGCATCAGCAAGATTTATTTCATCTTCGTTTCCAAACAAACCATGTTCAGAAATCATTTCAACTTTCGGTCTTGTAGCAATGTAATTTAGGTATATTTCGTTGCTTTCAAACGATTCTGGATTTGTTTCGGACAAGTGAGTAATAAGATTTGAAGCTGTTTGCTTTGTGGGATTGTTTTTGTATTCTTCATACTCAAACGACTCAGCTCCATCTGGATATTCTTCGAGCATTTTATCAATAAAATCAACTTGTTTTTTTGTCGGTTTACCAACCAAAACTTTTTGATTTAATGACATATCAACCGAGTCCCTTTTAGCAATATAATTGACGAAATTACCAACGGATTTTGA
>JAZORX010000202.1:0-11903 GCA_045656845.1 Acutalibacteraceae bacterium
CATTGTGTGAAATCCCTGAGCATAGAGAGCAAAGATATATGAGCGTTTCCAGTCCTCAAGATTCATTGAATATGTTGAAATTATATTATCACTGTACTCTTTTACAGCATTTTTATCAACAGCAGAATGATGCTGTCTGAATTCAGTTCTGCACACTTCAATTCTATACTTTTCAACAGATTCACGGCTTCCGAGCGATGAATTAGGTAGAAGCTCACATGGATAGACAATAACACTCTTGTGCTGTCCGCATTCAAAAAGAGTTTCGATTCCGCCGGCAAAGCTTTCGTAGGTTTCACCGGGCAGACCGAGGATAAGCTCCGAATAAGCCATTATTCCCCTGTTTGTATACATCTGCATAAGATTTTTGAAATGATCAAGGCTCATATTCGTTCTGCCGATATTTTTAAGAGCCTCAGGTGACATCGTCTGGAATGAAAGAGTCGGAGACTTTCCGAGACCTTCATCAAACATTTTACAGCTGAGATTGAAAACAACCTCATCTCTGTTTTTTGTAAAATTTGTTTTAAACTTTTCGGGATAACCCGTTTTTCTCTTTGACTCGATCATAAGATCGGTTATCTCTTCATCACGGTCAAAAAGAGCAAAGTTTGCATCACTGCAGTAGATATATTCGATTTTATTTTCAGCCATCCATTCGATTTCAGCTTTCAGCCTTTCCATCGGGAACATACGGACCTTAGACTTCAATGCGCCCCAATCACAATAAGCACAACGGTTCGGGCAACCACGGTTAGTTTCCCAGATTACTGAATACTTAATACTTGTGTCTTTGAGAATTTCATCAAAGTACCCTTCAAGATAAGGAGACGGAAAATCTGAAATGTCGCAGACAGGCTCGGGCTGAGTTGTTACAACTCTGCCTTCCTTTCTGAAGGAAAGACTGTTGACATTTTCAAGAGGTGTGCCCTCAGAAAGAGCAAGGAGCAGATTTTTAGTCGGTATTTCACCCTCTCCGTGGGTGAGAAAATCGATATAGTCGTATTTCTCCATTTCATCTGCCGTCGGAGAAATGCTGTGTCCACCCATAAGAATGAGGCAGGACGGATATTTTCCCTTTATTTTCTGCGCAAGAACCTTGTTGAACTCCATGCTCCATACATAGCAGGAAAGACCGACAAGATACGGATTCTCCATATCGTCGACGATTTTTTGTGGGTCGTCACGCATAAAAATAAACTTTTTAAGGCAATACTCTCTTTTTATTCGCTCATCTGCCCATGCGTAGGCAGCAATCGTACCGATTGAATAAGGAAGATAAGCCGATTTTATCCCTGATCCGAAAACAGAGTTTGTCTGCACAAAATAGATATTTTTCACTGCTTTACTTCCTTTCTGAATTTATAGAAATTGCTTCCTGATTTTCTGCCGTACCATACTACAAAGCGTGCATAGTCCTCCCAGGAAAGAGGGAAGCCTTTTTTATCTAAAACCAGTTTTATTTCTTTGCGTTCCAATTTTGCTGAGTTTCCTGCAAGTACAGCTTCAAAATATGACGGGAAGTCATATTCAAAACAGCCCTCTTCGCAGGTGATTTCAGGATATTTTATAAGAAAGCTCTGATACCTGAGAAGCTCGTCTGCAAAGTCTTTATCTTCAATAAAGCTATATACAAGAGGCTTTATCTCTTCATAAAACAAGTCTCTTTCATGCACCGTCATAAGGAAAACAAGCTCTTCCAGAGGCCATTCTACACTACCGAACCTCTCATCATTCTGTGTTATTGATGCGTTGTTTTCAATAACCCCGTGCAGCTTTTCTTCAACAAGCTTCATCGCTTTACCTGCAACAGTTTCGCTGTTCTGACGAAGGAAATCCATCAGAGATGAATAAAAATCCTTGTAGCTTACCGAAAGAGAACCGTAAAGATACAACGCAACAAACCTCAACAGACCCAAGTGGTGAAAGCTCTGCACGAGATAAGAAAACTCGTTCATTTCAATCCAGTCTGCATTGGTCATTGAATATGTCTTAGTAACGAGGTGCGAATACTCCATTATGCCGTCGTTTTCCTCAGCAGCACGGTGAGGCTCGTTAAGCGGCAGCTTTGTTGCAGAGATATCAAACTTCTTCATATAGTCTGCATCTGCCATAGTTGAACAAGGCAGAAGCTCACAGTTGTGGATATACAAAGAATAGTGCTGACCTGCTCTGAGAAGCTCATCAATACCGTTTTTAAGGCTTTCGACAGTCTCGCCCGGCAAGCCAAGAATAAGCTCGGTATAGGTCGGGATTCCACACTCGTTATATTTATTCATAAGCTGAGAAAAAGTCTCAACGGGGATGTTTTTACGAAGCACATTTTCTGCAGCTACCGGAGACATCGTCTGATAAGATATCGTAACACCCTTACTCATTCCACTGTCTTCAAACTTTTTGCCTATTCGGAAAACACGGTCATTACTGTTTTTTGCATATGAAGTCTGAAACTTTTTGGGATATCCCCTCTTCATTCTTGCTTCAACGAGCATATCAGTTATCACTTCATCACGCTCGATAATGCCGAAGTTGGAATCCGTGCCACCACATCCGACTATTTTATTGTCGCAAAGCCAATCAATTTCAGCCTGAATCCTCTCCATAGGAAACAGCCTTAATTTTGAAGCGAGGCAACCCCAATCGCAATATGCGCAGGAATAAGGGCATCCACGGTTTGTTTCAAGCAGAGCAATAAACTCATAATGAGGATAATCTGCAATTATTGAATCGAAAACGCCTTCAAGATACGGTGACGGATAATCACAAAGCAAAAACGGTGCTTTTTCGGTATTCTTACATCCATCTGCATCTCTGTACGATATATTTTTAACATCACAAAGCTCTTTTTCACCTATAAAAGAAAGCAGTACATCGCGAAAAGCTTCCTCACCCTCGCCGTGAATAAGCACATCGATAAAATCATACTTTTCGAGCTGAGAATGACCGACACGGACATGGTGACCACCAAAGATTATTTTGCACCCGGGATATTTCTTCTTGACCATTGCGGCAATAGTCTTATTAAACTCATAATTCCAGACATAACACGAAAATCCGATAACCGACGGGTCTGATATTCCTGCCATTATTTCTTCGGGTGGTCTGCGTTCAAAAATAATCTGTTCAAATGAATACGCATTGCTTATACGCTCATCTTTCATCGAAAATGCCTGAAGTGTTCCGACTGCATAAGGCAGATGAGCACTGCCGGAATAAGTATAATTAGCCTGAACAAGATATATTTTCTTCTTTTTCAACGCATTCACCTCCCGTGAACAAATTCTTTCTCATTCTAACAAGTTATTATACCATTGACTGATTATAATGTCAAACAAAGGTATATTTTTATTTGTTTATGAGAAATATAATTTCGGGTGATTTTATGCTTATTTCGCTGATCCGGGTCGGTATTCTTTATTTTTTTATTATCGTCTGTATGCGTCTTATGGGAAAAAGACAGCTGGGTGAGCTGCAGCCGACAGAGCTTGTGATAACAATACTGCTTTCAGAAATCGCTTCAATTCCGATCGAAGACAACGGTGTCCCCCTTATTAACTCAATTTTCGCTGTTCTGCTTCTTGTTTCACTTGAAATAATCAACTCTGCCGTCTGCCTCAAAAGTGCAAAGCTGAGGTCAGTTATCGAGGGTAACCCCGTAATAGTTATCAGCGACGGAACAGTGCAGCAGGAAAAGCTCCGTCAGCTTCGTTTTTCTTCAGAGGATCTGCTTGAACAGCTGAGGCAGAAGGATGTTTTTGACATCAACGATGTAAAATTTGCTATCGTTGAAACAAACGGTCAGCTGAGTGTTATGCTCAAGGACAGCAAACAGCCTATAACACCCGAAGCCCTTGAAGCTGAAGCTCAAAGCAAAGGACTTCAATGTATGGTCATAAACGACGGTAAGATTCTCAGAAAATCTTTCAGGGACTGCAATATGGATGATCAAAAGCTAAGAAACATCCTGAAAAAAAGAAAAATTCAGCTCAAAGAAATCCTCTTTATGCTTGCTGACAGCAAAGGAAACTATACGATTATCAAAAAGGAGAAATGAAATGAAACGACTTGTCATAGCTGTATGCATATTTGTTTCTACCCTTGCGTTTGCAGTTTCGGGGTGGTTTTCAGTTTGCAAAAGGATTGATTCGATTGTTTCCGTTATGAAAACTGACCGTGAAATGATAATCAGCGAAGCTTCTATAAGCTCGGTTCGTACAGATAAAATTATGAACGAATGGAACAGACACGAAAAATTTCTCGTTTCTATGCTGACACACTATGAGCTCGAAGAGGTTGAAATCGGAATAAAATGCCTTGACGACTACAGAAAAGAAGGATTGACCGAAGAATATTTAAAAACGCTCAACGAATGTATCAACCATCTTGAACTTGTTAAAGCGACTGAAACTCCTGATATAAAAAATATATTCTGAGACGAAAATTTTGCATCTTGTCTTGAAACGCAATATATGGTAAAATTATCATATATTGTATAAAAACAAGGGGTGTTTTTATGGCACGAGTTCTTATTGCTGACGACGAGAGTAAGCTCAGACGCCTTGTCTGCGACTTTCTCAGGCGTTCAGGGCATGAGCCTGTTGAGGCTGCTACAGGCAAAGAAGCTCTTGAAATTTTCAACACAGATCCTAAGATTGAGCTGTGTCTTCTTGATATAATGATTCCTGAAATTGACGGTTGGGAGCTTTGCAGACAAATCCGCAAAACATCTTCCGTCCCCATCATTCTTCTCACTGCGAGAAGTGCTGAATTTGACGAGATCACAGGTTTTGATGCAGGTGCTGACGATTATGTTACAAAGCCATTCAGCCCTACAGTTCTTATGAAGAGGATCGAAGCACTTTTAAGAAGAGCTAATGCAAAAGTTATAAAAAATGACAAAGACATCATCAGCCTTGACGGTCTTGTTATGAACAACGAAGCTCATCAGGTTACCATTAACGACCAGCCGATTGAGCTTACTCTCAAAGAATATAACATCCTGCAGAAGCTTATCTCGAGCCGTGGAAGAGTTTATACAAGAGAGCAACTTCTTGACGATATCTGGGGCTATGACTACGTAGGTGATGCAAGAAATGTTGACTCTCACGTAGCAAGGCTTCGCGGTAAGCTTGGCGATTGGGGCGTTACGCACCTTAAAACAATTTACGGCATCGGCTATAAAATTGAGGTGAGCTGATTTGGCTTTTTATAGGGGCAGAAACTCAAGGCTTTTCACCGATGTCCGCATTCAGGTTTTTGTTCAGTTTGTACTTATTTTCCTTCTCATTCTCTCAATCATTCTTTTTTCTTCAAACACTTT
Source organism: Acutalibacteraceae bacterium (assembly GCA_045656845.1). Taxonomy (GTDB): domain Bacteria; phylum Bacillota; class Clostridia; order Oscillospirales; family Acutalibacteraceae; genus CAG-488. The sequence continues at coordinate 5,321 of JAZORX010000202.1, forward strand.
CTATGTCAGTATGATTGAAAGCTCACGAATGTTTGAAATGAGAAAAGCAGGTCAGGCTCTGCAGGAAATTGATCTTTCGGCAGAAAATGCGCTTGAAAAAATTTCTGAGACAGAAACTGAGCATAATGTAATTGTTGAAATATACTCAAAAAACCGACAAAGCGGCAAATTCACAAACAACGTCTACTCAAAATGCTACCACGGCGTGTTATCAGATGTTACCGATAACACTAAAAGCAAGGAAGCTTTTAATCCCGTCATCAACTACGCAAATTCCGAATTTGACCCCGGCCAGAGTTATGACGACAATACCTATGCCGGAATATCCAAAAATCCTGTTTCGGGTATAAGCTTTTTTGTCCTCGTCACCCCATCAACTGACGGGAATTATATCTTTATAACCGCTGTTGAATACTCAGCTATCGAGAGTACGGCAAAAAACATTTCTCTTTCTGCAATAATCATAACAACCGTTATCTTCATTGCTGTTTCAATCGCTGTTTATTTTTACATAACACGAATCACAAAGCCTATCAGCGACATTGTTTACGGCACAAAGATAATGGCTGAGGAAAAGGATAAGAAAATCCGTATCCCCATCAGAAAAGGCATTATGCGCACGGAAACAGAAAACGCAATCATTAATATCAACTCGCTTTACGAATCGCTTATGCTCACTCAGGAAAGGCTTCTTGAAAAATCCGAATTCCTTGCTGATCAGCTCAACGAAAAGGAGATAGAACAGAAGTCCCGTGCAAAATTCATCGCTGACACGTCACACGAGTTAAAAACTCCGATTTCAATTATTCAGGGCTATGCTGAGGGAGTTAAATTCGTCCTTGATGATAAAGATTCAGCGATTGAATACTGTGACACCATAATTGAGGAATGCGGAAGAATGACTGACCTCGTCGTCAATATGATGAGCCTTTCTAATATTCAGCATACCGATGAGCTTAACTACAGCAATTTCCTCATTAATTTGTTCATAGAGGAAAGAATGAAGCTTCATACCAAAATCTTCGAAAAGAACGGTATTATTGCTGTTAATAATATAAAAGATGATATTTATGTTCACGGTGATATTTCAAAGCTTCAGTTTGTTATCAACAACCTGATTTCAAACGCCGTATCATACATCGGTGGAGAAAACAAGCGCATTGAAATACGGATAGAAGACATCGGTATGTGCTACAGAATTTATGTTTTCAATACGGGCGATCCCTTACCACAGGATGATTTACAAAAGCTTTGGGACAGTTTTTACCGTCAGGATGCTGCAAGACTTCGTTCCGAAGGTCATTTCGGTCTCGGTCTTTCAATCGTTAAAGCCGTGCAGGATGCCCATTCACAGCAATGCGGCGTTGATAACACTGAGGGTGGAATTGAATTCTGGTTTGATGTCGGAAAAGGCACACCACCTGAAGCAGAAAACGAATAAAAGTTAAACGCAGGTTTCAGAATGAAACCTGCGTTTTATATTTTAATTATTAAAACTCAAACTCGGGAAGATAATCCTTATGTGCTTCCTTCATTTCAGCATAGCACTTTGTAGCCTTCTCCCAGTCACCAACAAGAGGATGAACGAGCAAGCCTTTGATTGCAGCCTCATCTGAGCCGGTTGTTGCAGCCTCGACTGTAAACTTCTCGTAAGCCTTAACTACTCTCATAAGAGCGATAATGTGCTGATTTGTGAAGTTTTCAACCTTGACAGGCTTTGCACCGTCAGCGCCGATTACTGAAGGAGCCTCGATGATTGCATCGTCATCAAGGAAATCAAGAGTACCGTTATTCTTAACGTTAACAACCTGAATATCATTCACATCGTTTGCGAGTGAATTGATGAGTGAAACAGCCGCAAGAGAATACTTATGACCTCCGCGCTTATCAAGAAGAGCCGGTTTGATGCAAAGCTCCTCGTCATTATACATTTCAAGAAGCTGCTCTTCAATCTCCATGCAGACCTCAGCTCTTGTCTTGTCATCAGTTCTCTGATGCTCAAGCTTTGCCTCTCTGCAGTAATAATACTGAAGATATGATGAGGGAAGACCCTGAACAGCCTTAAGGCATTCGAGATCAAATCCGTCGTCCTTGATATTAGCCATAACCTTCGGAGAGAAGCCTGACTCAATAAGACCCGGAAGAAGCTCTTCACCGTTCTTCTTGACAGATGTGATCCAGCTGAGGTGGTTAAGACCTACATACTCGATATCAACATCCTCACCTGTTATCTCCTTAACATCGTCAAGCATATCGATAGGCACATTGCAAAGACCGATATTCTTTACATTTGTGTGGTTAAGAACGAACTCAGTAATGATACCTGAGGGATTTGTGAAGTTTATAAGCCATGCATCGGGGCAGATTGCTTCGATTCTTTCGCAGATGTGCTTGATTACGGGAATCGTACGAAGAGCCTTGAACATACCGCCGATACCTGTTGTCTCCTGGCCGATGAGACCGTATTTCTTCGGGATACTTTCGTCGAGATGACGCGCAGGAAGCTTGCCAACACGGATCTGAGTAACGACGAAATCTGCGCCCTGAAGAGCTGTATCAACATCGTCTGTGACAACAACTTCACAATCAACGCCTGCTTTTTCAAGCATACGGATGCAAAGATCGCCAACTATGTTACGCTTTCTCTCATCGATATCCATAAAAGAAATCTTCTTGAGCTTAAGAGTATCCTGAGCCTTGAGAAAACCATCAACAAGTTCGGGACAATATGTACTACCTGAGCCGATAACGGCAACTGTAATTTCTTTCATCTGAAAAACCCTTTCTTATTTATACTGCTGGAATATCCAGTTTACGCAGCCTGTAACGGGAGGCTGTGTAAGCTTGATGAAGCTGAGCTTTCTGCCACTTGCCTTAACAGCCTTGTCCATAAGAGCTTTAAGGTAAATTTCTGACGGAAGCTTTGTATGGATTGAACCTGAAAGGACAACCTCAACAACTTCATCCTTGAAATTAAGAGTATTAAGGTGAGCAGTGATAAGAGCTGCTCCTCTTTCTGCCATTTCGTCAATGATATCAAGAACAACCTTGTCGCCAAGCTTTGCAGCATCAAAGAAGAAATCGATAAGGCGCATAATGAATGTATCTGCGTCCTCTTCCTCAAACTTTGAAACGAGAGCAAGGAATTCCTCTTTTGAAGAAATTGCATACTCATCAAATACCATCTTTGTAACCGCTGTTTTTCTCAGGCCGAGATAAACATCATCATAAACGATCTTATAGGTCTGCGTTGCAATCCAATGACCGTTGCCTACATCGCCTGAATACTCTGAAAGACCTGCAAGCTGAAGCATCTTACCGTCAGAATCGATCGCATTACAGCAAGTACCTGTACCGCAGTTGAAACCGATTGCAGCAGGGCCTGTTGTGCCTGCCTTAACAACGATAAAGCCGTCATTGTAAATTTCAAAATTCTCAAGACCGTAATCAAGAAGTCGCTTTGTCATTTCATCGTGCTGATACTGATGGTCAATACCTGCAAGACCCATAAGCGTGAAGGAAACATCCTTAATCGAAATTCCTGCTTCTTTTGTAAGATTCTTAAGGCCGTCCCAGATGATATCTGCAGCCTCGTCAAAGCTTCCTTCCATATTTTCGTGATTGCTGCCCGGTCCTTTGACCATAGCAACAATTTTTTTGTCCTCATCAAAAAGGGCATAAGCGGTTTTGGTTCCGCCGCCGTCAACACCAATATAGTAACTCAATTCGGTATCTCCTTTGATTTTATTTCAAAAACTTAAAAAGTAAATGAGTTATGTCCGTTTCACGGACGGTTGTGTGCATAAACACGCACATTAGTATTATACATTATTAAGCGAATAAAAACAACTGTTTTTTACACTTTTTTGTAAACGACAATACCAAACTCTGTCTGAGTTTCAAGAAAGCTGAGCTTTTCGAGCTTCATCTGGTCGGCACGGCCGGTTTTATAATAATAAGGCGTCATTTTAAAGAGATTAATTATATCTTCGTTCGTTTCGAGAGTTATTGTATTCTGCGTTTTAATGAAGTCTGCCCTCTCAAAACCATCGGGAATTTCCTCGTTAACTTCATTTTTATAAGGCTTGTCATAAATAGCGCTTTTGAGTCCCAAAAGATGATTTTCCAGAGGAAAGGCTTTTATAAACACGCCTCCCTTTTTTAAGACACGGTGCACCTCATCCTCTGAGTACGGTGCAAAGACGCATACCACAACATCGCAGCTTTCCGATGGCATAGGAATTTCCGCTGTGCTTGCAACTGCAAGTCTCAGCTCTTTGCATCTTTTTGAACCCGCAATCAAAGCCTGCTTGGATATGTCTATGCCAAACACACAGGGTTTCTTTCCGTTTTCTTTGAGACTGTTATAAATCTGCGCAGTATACCAGCATTCACCACAGCCTAAATCAATCAGTGTTGTTTCGTCCTTTGCAAAACGGTTTACTGATTTTATCAACTCACCGCAAAGATCGTTGTAAAAGCCCTTTTCAAGGAACTCCTGCCTTGCTTTTACCATAAGAGAATCGTCACCGTGACGCTTTTTTGAAGAGGTCTGCGACCGCAGGAGATTGACATATCCCTGCTTTGCTTTATCAAAGCAATGATTCTTATTACAGCGGTAGGTTTTACCGTCATCTGCAAGAAGCTCTCCGCATACGGGGCAGCTGAAGCCTTTAAGCATATAATCACCACACAATTAACCTCCCGAAAAACTCCGGGAGGTCAGGATTTTATGAATTCAAAAGCTTTTCGGGAGATTCGCTCCACGGAGCTTCAATGGGCTCTGCCTGAATTTTTTCGGGTGCTGCCCAGTGTACAGCGTTTGTTATAACCCTCTGAATATCCTTATTATGGAAGGTGGGGCTGGTTTCGTGACCCGGCTGGAAATAGAATACCTTTCCGAGACCTCTGTTCCAGCAACAGCCTGAACGGAAAACCTCACCGCCTCCGAACCAGCCGATGAAAACAAGCTCATCAGGCTGGGGAATATCGAAGCGCTCACCGTACATTTCTTCAACATCGAGATAGATAAACTCACCGATGCCTTTTGCTATCGGATGATTAGGATTGATATTCCAGATTCTTTCTCTGTCGCCCTCTCTCCATTTAAGTGAGCAGGTTGTACCCATAAGACGCTGGAAAATCTTTGAATAATGCGCTGAGTGAAGAAGGATTATACCCATACCTCTGAGCACTCTGTCCTGAATTTTTGAAACAAGCTCGTCAGGCACATCTGCGTGTCCACAATGAGCCCACCAGATAAGCACATCCGTATTATCGAGCACTTCATCAGGAAGACCACACTCAGGCTCATCCTGAGTTGCGCATCTGACATTGATCTCCTCGTCTTTGCCGAGGAAGCCTGCGATACAAGCATTTATTCCGTCAGGATAAACTTTGATTACATTTTCATCTGTTTTATCCTGAATATGTTCATTCCAAACTGTTACATTAATCATATCAATGCACCTCCGTAATTAAATTTTAACATATACAGCCCGAATTTTCAACAGTTTTTATCTTGTGCATTGACTTTAGTTTTCTCAGATTGTAAAATAGAAACAGGAGTTGATATTATGGCTAATATTTTCAATAAGATTATAAGAGGTGCAATCAGTGTCTTCGAAGGCGGTCTCTCGCAGGAGCAGGCAGCATGGGCAGAAGAAAGCTATGATGTGCCTGAATCGGCAAAGGCTGATATCCGTCAACTTGCTGCCGAAGGTATAGTTATGCTCAAAAACAACGGCAGTCTCCCGCTTTGCTCAAAGAATGTTGCTGTTTTCGGCAGATGCCAGTATGACTATTTCTACTGCGGTTACGGCAGCGGCGGTGACGTTAACATCCCCTATAAAGTCAGCCTCAGCGATGCTTTACACAGTCAGAATGAGATAACGCTAAACGAAGAGATCGACGATTTCTACCGTGAAATGTCCAAAAAGAACCCTCCGGATGAAGGTTACTGGGGACACTGGCCTTTTAATTTTCCTGAATTCATCCCCGAAGAAAGCCTTATAAAGGCTGCTTCTTATAAATCAGATGCTGCCGTTGTTATCATCGGCCGTGCGGCAGGTGAAGACAGAGAAAACAAGCTTTCAAAGGGAAGTTATTACCTTACGGACGATGAAATCAGACTTCTTGATGCAGTTACGGCAAACTTTGAAGAAACCGTCGTTGTGCTTGACTGCGGAAACATCATTGACATGGAAAAAATCAGTTCATACGGTGATAAAGTTTCTGCAATTCTCTATGCGTTTCAGGGTGGTATGGAAAGCGGAAACGCTCTTTACAATGTGCTTTCAGGCAAAGTCAATCCCTGTGCAAAGCTGACTGATACCATCGCTGTAAAATACGACGACTATCCGAGCGCAGGAAGCTTCGGAGGCAAAGCATATAACAACTACACAGAGGACATCTTTGTCGGCTACAGATACTTTGAAACATTCGCACCTGAAAAGGTACTCTATCCTTTCGGTTTCGGTCTGAGCTACACATCGTTCAACCTTGAGACAACAGATTTCAACAAGAACGAAAACGATGTCCGACTCAGCGTTAAGATTACCAACACAGGCAAGGTTGCAGGTAA
>JAZORX010000203.1:0-5546 GCA_045656845.1 Acutalibacteraceae bacterium
ATTAAGCGTTGATAGCAGAAATTTCAACCTTAGTGTAGGGCTGTCTGTGGCCCTTCTTGCGCTTCTCGTTCTTCTTCGGCTTGTAAGTAAATACTGTTACTTTCTTAGCCTTACCATTCTTGATAGCCTTTGCTGTTACTGATGCGCCGTCAACATAAGGAGCGCCTACAACAATGCCATCTTCCTTACCAACAGCTACTACTTTGTCGAAAACAACTTCGCTGTCAGCTTCAACGTCAAGCTTCTCGATGAAGAGAGTATCTCCTGCTTCAACCTTGTACTGCTTGCCGCCTGTTACGATGATTGCGTACATTCTGACTTACCTTCCTTTATTATGGACTCGCTACGTGGGGCGGAAATTAATCACTTTATGCCGATTTTCGGCGCCCGTAATATGCGGTATTTCGAATTATAACACAGCCGTCAACCTTTGTCAACAGTTATTTTGCCTGAATTTTCGTTGCCGTGATGGTGTTCTGCATAAGCGTTGCGATTGTCATCGGGCCGACGCCACCGGGAACGGGTGTTATATAGCTTGCTTTTTCCTTGCAGGCTTCAAAGTCAACATCGCCGCAGAGCTTGCCGTCAGCCATTCTGTTTATGCCGACGTCGATGATAACTGCACCTTCCCTGACCATATCTGCCGTAACGAAATTCGGTCTGCCGACTGCTGCTACGATAACATCTGCTCCTGCAACAACCTCTTTGAGATTCTTTGTGCGTGAGTGGCAGATTGTCACCGTTGCGTTTTCCTTGAGCATAAGCATTGCCATCGGCTTGCCGACGATGTTGCTTCTGCCGATAACAACGCAGTTTTTGCCGTCGAGGTCGATGTTTTCATAACGGAGCATTTCCATAATTCCTGCAGGTGTGCAGGGGAGGAAATTGAAATCACCGATCATAATGTGACCGACATTTTCGGGATGGAACGCATCAACATCCTTTTCAGGACGGATGAGATTGAGGATCGTTTTCTCGTCAAGGTGCTTCGGGAGAGGAAGCTGACAGAGAATGCCGTTAACAGCCTTGTCTTCATTGAGCTTTTCGATGAGTGAGACAAGCTCCTCCTGAGTTGTTTCTGCAGGGAGGACATATTCAAGCGAACGGATGCCGCAGAATTCGCAAGCCTTTTTCTTGTTGTTTACATAAACTCTTGATGCAGGGTCGTCGCCGACGAGGATAACTGCGAGGCAGGGCTCGATGCCGTTTGCCTTGAGCTCCTTTACTTCATCTGCAACACGGAGCTTGACGGCTTCGGAAACTTCTTTTCCGCTGATGATCTTATACATCCTGCTTTTCCTCGCTTTCTTCCTTTGCCTCTTCAGGCTTCGGCTCTTCTTTTATGTCTTCCTTCGGCTCTTCTTTTTTAGCTTTCTTTGCCTTTTTAGCCTTGCCGTAGGTTTCGCCTCTTGCCTCGGCTTCTTTTGCAAGCTCCTCTTCAAGGAAGAAATCAATGCCGTCAATCGGCTTGGGGTTCTTTATATACTTGCGAAGAAGCACGATGAGCGTAACAAGGCAGGCGAGGGCGAGAGCTGCCGAAAGCACCTGAGAAACACGAAGCGTTGTGCCTGTGATGTAAAGGCTATCTGTGCGAAGTCCTTCAACGACGGCTCTTTCAAGGCCGTACCATACGCCGTAGCAAAGGAAAATCTGACCGCTGAATTTACGGAACTTTTTGCAGATGAGATAAAGAACAAAAAATCCGAGAAGGCACCAGATTGATTCGTAAAGGAAAGTCGGATGAACATATTGATCGGGGTCCATCGTGATTTCGTTAGCAGCAAACTCACTCTGATGGCTGATTATGTAGTCGGAAACTGTTTCGCTCCACATACCCCAGGGGAGGTCTGTGTTTGTGCCGAAAGCTTCCTGATTTGCAAAGTTACCCCAACGGCCGATGCCCTGGCCGATGAGAAGGCTCATTGATGCCATATCCAGAAGGTTCCAGAAGTTCATCTTGCGCACCTTGCAGACGATGAATGCTGCTGCAAGACCACCGATGATACCGCCATAGATTGCAAGTCCGCCTTCCCAGACGGCAAAAATGCTGAGTGGATTGTCTTTGTAAAGATCCCATTTGAATATACAATAGTATAATCTTGCACCGATGATGCCGAAAATTGTACCGTAAATGAGGACATCGAGCATCTTGTCAAGGCTTATCTTCCATTTGTAAGCCATTCTTCCACCGAAGAGGACGGCAAGTAAAAATCCGAAAGCGATGATTGCGCCGTACCAACGGATGGTAAAATTATTGCCGAAAAGAGTGAACTCTGCAAGAACCGGAGAAACCGTGAAGCTGTTGGAGAGTCCTTTAAAAAACACCTGTGTTGATTCGTACATATGTGCCACCTCAATTGTTGGGTAAGATTACCGAAAGTGTGCTGTAGTTTTCATCGAGAGTTTTGTTGAGAAGCTCTCTGATGTCTTCAACAGTCACTGTCTTATAGGTTTCGAAATCCGTAAAAACATCTTCGCCTGCAAAGAAGGAAACAGCCATATTGTTTGCAAGAGAATCAATGTCGTTCATTCCCATAATCATTCGGCCGTAAAGCTTTTTCTTTGTGCGTTCAAAATCTTTTTCGTCAAAACCGTTTCCACGGAAATGGCTGATTTCTTTTTTGATCTCTTCGCAGACAGCCTTCGGGTCGTTGCTTTCACCTGCAAAAAGAACGCAGGAATAGCCGAAGCCCGTGAAATATTCAAAGCCGAAGCTCTGGTTGATAAGGTTAGCGTCGAAAAGGCGTCTGTAAAGGTCAGTTGACGGGCCCGAAATCATATCGAGAAGGATTTCCATTGCGATTTCTTCCTTCGCAGTCCTTTCGGGAGTGTCCCAATCCTCTTTGAAGCCGAGCATAAACTGAGGTGTTGCGACGGAAAGCTTCTTTTCGCAGTAGTCTGCCTTAACTTCCTTCGGCTCTTCGATGATCTTTCGCTGTGCCATTTTTCCCTCAACGGGTTTAAGCACTCTGTCTGCAACCTCAAGAACCTCGTCAACGGTTGTGTTACCTGCAACGGCAAGCACCATATTGTTAAGGTTATAGAAATTATTATAGCAATCGTAAAGCATATCGGCAGTAATCTGAGCGATTGAATCCTGCGTGCCTGCGATGTCAATCCTTACGGGCAGATTATGATACATATTGCGAAGGCAGTTAAACATAACCTCCCAGTCGGGGATATCCTTATACATATCTATTTCCTGACCGATGATGCCCTGCTCCTTTTCAACAGTTGCCTGAGTGAAATACGGGTTCTGAACAAAATCGAGAAGGATTTCAAGATTTTCTTTGAAATTTCCCGAGCAGGAGAAAAGGTAACCTGTCCTGTCAAAGCTTGTGTAAGCGTTTGCAGATGCGCCTGTCTTTGCAAATCTTTCAAATGCGTCAAGGTCTTCGCTTTCAAAGAGCTTGTGCTCAAGGAAATGTGCCGTTCCTTCGGGGATTTCCCTGAAAGAGCCGTCCTTCATTTCAATCATCGTGTCGATTGAACCGTACTTGGTTGCGAAAATAGCGTATGTGCTTGCATAGCCTGCCTTTGGCATAATGAGAATCTTAAGCCCTGACGGGTGGTCGATATCGTAATACATATCGTTGAGAAGCTCATTTCTGATTTCATTAATCTTCATCGTCGCAGACCTCCCCGTTAGATTTAAGCATAAACACTGTGTCGAGCGTGATAGTTTTTGCAGCTTCGATAACCTGAGCTTTTTCAACCTCTGTAAGCTCTTGAGCATAAGCCTCGGGCGTTTTGAGATTTTTTCTGAGAAGCTGAGAGGAATACCACGCGCAGATAGTTTCGGGCGTGTCGTTGTTGCTGATTATCGAGTCTGTGATGCTCTTGATTGAAGAAGAAAAATCTTCGTCTGAGAATTCACCCTGAGCAACGAGAGAAAGCTGATTGAGAATTTCACTCTTCGCTTTTTCTTCGTTGATGTCTTCAATTCCGCTCTGCACCATCACGATGCCTTTGGAAGAGAAGAAAGCTGCAGAGCAGTAATAGCAAAGGCTCATCTTTTCGCGCACGACGGAGAAAAGCTTTGAATAAGTGCCGCCGCCGAAAATGTCAACGGCAATTCTCATCGCAACGGAATTGTCATATTCATCAGCCATACCTGTTCTGAATCCCATAACGAGCTTGCCCTGCTTGATGGGCATTTCCTCGCAGATGTATTCGGGCTGATTAACTTCATTCACAAAAACCGTGTCGATTTTTGCAACATCTCTTTCAATTGAGCTGAATCTGCTCTTAAGTATTTCGGCAACGGGGTCAACATCCATACTGCCGACCATTGTCACCTGAATCGTAGCACTGCGAAGGATATCCTTCCACGCAGAGTAAACCTTTTCGGGCGTGAGTGCCTTAACTTCATCGACGGAGCCGAGACGGTTGATGCCGTAAGCTTCGTCCTTAAACATTATTTCTTCGCAGCGTGTGAGCGCATAACGGCGCTTGTCGTTCATTTCGTTTTCGATCATCTCAACGAGAAGTCTCTTTTCCTGCTCAACGATATCGGCAGGGAAGCTCTCACCGTCTGTGAGAGGGTCAAAAATAATGTCTGTCAGAAGCTGAACGCATTCAAGAGCGACGGTGTCTCCGTTAAGAGCGAAACGGTCGTCGATTGCAGTCATGCTGAAAGAAAGAATCTGCGCTTCGCCTCTTTTGCTGACGCCTGCTGAGATAGCAGCACCGTAAAGCTCATCGAGAACACGGCTGAAAGCTATGAAATCGGGATATTTGGCACATCTTCTGTGAAGAATAAACGGAAGAATTGCTCTTGCAGATGCGTCTTGGTCAAGAGGCATCGCCATGCTGAAATTGATACGGCAGGTTTTGAATTTGTCCGTATTCTGTGCGCAAAGGCGGACGCCTTCTGCAATATTTTCAAAATGCATAAATACACAACCTTAATACAAATTTGCAATATTTAAATTAGTATACCACAAATCAATATAAAATAAAAGAGCCTGAGAAAAATATTAGTAAACGAAACCGTATACATTTATATATATAAATACATACCGATTTCTGCTTATATTAAGTCGTGTTCGTAGGGGCAGATATTATCTGCCCGTGGTTTTCGAATTATATTAACGGGAACATAATATGTTCCCCTACGGAGTTGCTCGAATCGTGGTTCGTAGGGTGTGACGCTTGCGACACACCGTTAAATTTGCACAAAATCCTTTGGTTTTGCACAATCTGTCTCTGTGTCCGTAGGGGAGCCGTTTCGGCTCCCGTGAATTAACGCTGTTTTTTCGGTACGGGAAACCCGTATCTACAACCAAAGCTTTTTAATCGTGCATAGGGCGGTGGCTTGCTGCCGCCGTTTTATGTGCAAATTCGGGTTTGTCGGGCTTTTCAGTGGTGCAGTTTTCAGGCCCCCTTGCCTAAAGGGGGCTGGGACGACGAAGTCGTGACTGGGGGATATTTTTAAAGAAAACAACGATATTTCAATGTTTTTTCTTAAAGTATCCCTCCGTCTTTTGCTACGCAAAATCCACCTCCCTTTAGGCAAGGGAGGCAATGCACTATTTAAAACCATG